>NZ_LRIB01000043.1:0-293691 GCF_001758715.1 Janthinobacterium sp. HH104
GGCGTCATCGGCCAGGGCATTGGCGGCGGCCGCCGCGGCGGCAGCGGCGGCCAGCACGGCTGCGTTGCTCACGACGGTGGTGGTGGATTGATTGCCCGTGCTACCGCCGGTCGAGCCGCCCGTGCCGCCCGTGCCACCTGTGCCGCCGGTACCGCCCGTCCCCGTGCCGCCTCCGGTACCACCCGTGCCGCCTGTCCCCGTGCCGCCACCGGTGCCGCCTCCGGTGCCGGAACCGCCAGCCGCGGCGCCACCGCCTCCGCCACCGCCGGCTGCGGCGGCGACCAAGCCAAGGCCGCCGAGCGCGCCCAGCACGCCAAGTCCGCCCAGGCCACCCGCAGCGCCAGCGCCCGCGCCGCTACCGGCGCCAGCCGATGCGCCGGCCACATCCACGACACTGCCGCTGGGGATGCCGGCAGCACCGGCGCCTGTGCCCGCGGCACCTGCGGCGCCACCATTGTTATCGCTTTGCGGCGTGCCGAGGTCGGCACTGCCATTGCCGGCCTGGCCTGCGGCCGCGCCACTGCCACCGGCTGCCAGGGCGGCTGCCGCCACAGCGGCCGCCGCGCCCACGGTGCCGGCATTGCCGTTGGCGGCGCTTCCCGTGACTTCCACGACATTTTCAGGCGGCATGGTCGCGCTGGCATCGTCCCCTTTGATCAGTTCATCTTCGTCATACTGCTTGCGGTCACCGTTTTTTGGGTCGACGGCTTTTTTTGCGGGCGTCGCGATCTTGGCGCCAGCGCCTTCGGCATTGACGGGAACTTGTGCTGGGTTTTGGGTGGTGGCCATTTGAAAGTCTCCGGAAAAGGTTAAGTATTCGTACAATTTTCTAAAATAATAAAAAATCAATAATCTGCTTCGATTCCTTGCTTGCTCCGGCGAGGCTTGGGCCGTGGTTGAACTCTGGTGTTTCCGATGTTGATAGTGGCAAGTAAAACATAATTGGGAAAAAAACGTTGGGGCAAAAGAACGCGATTTCGGCGATATTTAAAATGTTATTTCCATATTCGTTTTATGCGTTGCCGCTTTCCTGTATTTTGTGGCGCCGGCAACTGGCTGGTCCGGCGAGACGTAACGGCAGGATGCAGCGTTTGCACGAGGTATGTGCTGGCTGCCACTATGAGGATAGTTTCAATTTTGAAACTTCCAATTTCATTTTGATCACTCACCACGGTCTTATTTTCTCTGGCGTCATGCGGGTAAATACTCACGAATTGTCACGAAACAGGTGTTTTCGGCTGAGTCTGCTGTCGTGCCCGCGTATTTCTGTGCTTTTTATCCAAAAAACCGCCTTGCTATCGAATTGCTAGTTGTTGTTTTTTGAATGCCGATTATCAAATGTGATTGGTAATAAAATACGATAGAAATAATTATTTGTAATTTTTATATCGGATTAATGCTATCGAATGAATAGTCTTGATGTGGCGATGGGGAGTTTTCATAATAACTATCGCTAAGGTAGTTATTATTTTTTGGGGCTGAATGGAGTAGAAATGAAAAACGCCCCGGCGGGCGGGGCGTTTTGTGGGGGAGGTGATATGGCGCTGTCAGCCTTCCTCGCGCCAGCGGCGCAGGCGGATGGCGGCGTAAATCAGCGCCGCGCCTTCCGCCGCCCCCAGCCAGACGGCTGGCAAGGCCAGGCTGGACCAGGAATTGCTGAACACGTCGATGCGTGTCATGTGCGATCCCCCCTCTGCCAGGGCGTGCATTTGCGGCAGCAGGCCCGGTTCGAACAGATACCAGCTACCGGGAAGGGTGCCCAGCAGGGCGCGTCCGATGACATTCATCTGTATCCAGCTGACATTGCTTTCCGTCTGCGTCAGCTTGCCGGCCCACACTGTCAGGATGAGCAGCAGCAGCGGCACGCCGACGGCCCACAGGAAGACTTTCGACTTGGCCCAGCTCGATACCATCAGCAGCCAGCCGACCGTCGGCAAGGCCCACAGGCAATACACGGGCAGCAAGCCGAACACGCGCAGCGGTCCCAGGTACAGGCCCGGGGTGGCGAGCAGTTCGGTAAACACATGGATGCCGTTGGCCGCCAGCACGCCGCTGAGTATCAGGATCAGGGCCAGCGAAGTCAGGCTGGCGGCGGCGGCCACGATCAGCGGCGCGACCAGCAGGGCGATGGCCGCTTTCGACAGCACTGTCTGCGCATCCGAGATGGGCAGCGATTTCCAGAACAGCACGCTGCGGTCGCGGCGGTCGTCATGTAGGGCGCTCAGGCAATAGAAAAACACGAGGAAACCCAGCGCCAGAAACAGCGGCGCGGCCGCGTACGTGTAGTTGTTGGCGACGGCGTCGATGATTTCCGTGCGGCGCGGGCCGAAAGTGCGGGTATTGAAGACAGTGCTCCAGGACACTTCCTCGCCATTGACGATGAGCGCCGTGCGCATCTTGGTCTTGGCGATGGTGCCTATCGTCATCAAGGCGCCCAGCACGGTCATGACGATGCCGATCAGGGCGGGTGTCCATACCAGCATGCCCTTGTGTTCCCACAGTTCACGCCGGATCAGCCATTGCAGCTTGTTGGCAGGGGAAATACTCATTGGTACGATCCTTTCATGGTCGCGACAAACAGGTCAGCCAGGCTGGGCGTACGTACTTCGCCCAGGGCGGCCAGCTGGGTGCGGGCGACGCCGTCGAACAGCATCACCGACTTGCCGAATACGCTGCGTTCGCTGATCGGCTGCAGCGCGCGCGCCGGATTGACGTGCTGCGGGCCCACCATCACTTCGATATAGCGCTCGCCCACTTCTTCCATGCTCGAGGCCAGCACGATCTTGCCGTCGCGAATGAACATCAGGTCGCTGAGGATGTGTTCCACTTCCTCGATCTGGTGTGTGGTGATGACGATGGTCTTGTTTTCATCGAAATAGTCTTCCAGCAAGTTCTGGTAGAACTGCTTGCGGTACAGAATGTCCAGGCCCAGGGTCGGCTCGTCGAGCACCAGCAGCTTGGCGTCGATGGCCATCACCAGCGCCAGGTGCAGCTGCACCACCATCCCCTTCGACATGGCCTTGACCTTCATCTTCGGCGACAGCTTGGTGTGGGCCAGGTAGCGCTCGGCCTTGCTGCGGTCGAAACGTGGATGCACGCCAGCAACGAAATCGATGGCGTCGGCCACGCGCAGCCAGCCCGGCAGGATGGCCACGTCGGCGATGAAGCACACGTCGTCCATCAGCGCATCGCGCTGCACACGGGGATCGCGCCCCAGCACCGACAAGTCGCCTTCGAAGCCCGTCAGGCCCAGGATGGCTTTCAGGGTGGTGGTCTTGCCGGAACCGTTCGGCCCGATCAAGCCGACGATGCGTCCCGGCGCGATATCGAAGCTGATGCCATCGATGGCCACCTGCTTGCCATATTGCTTGCGCAAGCCGCGCGCGCTGATGACGCTATCCTTGTTCAATGCATTCATGCGCTCTCTCCGTGTGCGCCGCTGTCGCGGCTCGCTTGCAGCAGTTGCTCGAGGTTCAGGCCCAGTTGCGTGATGCGGTCAAGCATCGCCGGCCATTCTTCGCGCATGAAGCGCTCGCGTTCACTGGCCAGCAATTTGTCGCGGGCGCCTTCCAAGACATACATACCGAGTCCTCTGCGTTTTTCCACCAGGGCATCGTCGACCAGTTCCTGGTAGGCGCGCGACACCGTGATGGGATTCAATTGATAGTCGGCCGCCACCTGGCGCACCGAAGGCAGGGCGTCGCCGGACTGCAGCACGCCATCGAGCATCATGCCCACCACCCTGGCCTTGAGCTGGCGGTAGATGGGGCTATTGTCGTTCCATTCGGCGCTCATGGGATGCGCTCCCATAAGGGTGGTGCGGCGCGGCGCGTGAAAAATGCGGTAGGCATCGAAGCTCCGTGATGTATTGAGTTGGTGTTGTAGTTAACTATAACAGTAAAAAATCGGATGTCAACACAATCTGTGTATTTTCGACATTATTAAACGGGTAATATGCTGGCTCTCGAATAATGCCTATTGGCAACTATCGATAAAAATCTTCCTCAACAGCAATGAAAGCAACGATGAGAATGAAGTGCATGGAGAAACAGAATCTGTTCGGGCGCGCGGCCTGCGGCGTCGCCTTGCTAATCGGACTGAGCGCCTGCGGCGGCGGTTCCAGCGATGCCGGAGCGCCAGCCGCGCCGGTGGCGCCGGTGGCCGAAGCACCGAGCTATCTGGTGGGCGGCACGGTGAGCGGCTTGGTTCCCGGCGCCCAGGTGGTGCTGGCCAACGGCAGCGACAAGGTCACTGTCACCGCCAACGGCGCCTTTCACTTTGCGGGCAAGCTGGCGCCAGGTGCCAGTTACGATGGCAAGATAGAGAGCTCGTCCGAGGGTCTCGGTTGCAGCATCGCCAAAGGGGCGGCGACGGTGGGCAATGCGGACGTCAACACCCTGGCCGTGCGTTGCCTGCCTGTCGTGCTGGCCGGCGTGCAGGAAAAAATCCAGAATGTATCCGGCATGGCGCAAGATGCGGCCGGTAACTATTACATCGCCGATGCTGTCCTGCAGGTTATCCATAAAGTCACGCCTGCCGGTGCGGTGAGCGTGTACGCGGGTATCCCGGGCAAGCCCGGCGCCGACGATGGCGCCGCTGCGGCAGCCACTTTCCACATGAGCAGCGGTGTGTCCCTCCTGGCCATCGACCGTGCAGAGAATCTGTATCTCTTCGAGAATTGCAATACCCTCTTGCGCAAGATTACGCCAGCCGGCGTCGTCAGCACGGTGGCGGGGCAGCGCGGCGCAGCCTGCGGCTGGTCTGCCCCGGAAGCGGTGGTCGCCGATGGACAGGGGGCACAGGCGCAATTTGCCTGGACGACGGGCATGGCCATGGATGGCAATGGCGATATCCTGCTTGCGAATGCGACGCAGCAAATGATTCGCCGGGTGACGCCCGCAGGCCTCGTCAGCTCCGAAAAGCTGGTTGATGCCAAGGGGTACGGGATATCTCCATCGCAAATTGCCGTCGATGCCAGCGGCACGATTTACTTCAGCGAAGGGGTAGGCAGCCGTATATTTCGTTGGCGGCAGGGAGTGGCCGCCGTAGTTGCTGGAAACAACAAGCGCGTGAGCGCGGACGGTAAAGGCGTCGCCGCCAGTTTCAGCAACATCCGAAGCATGACGGCAGACCGTGACGGTAATGTGCTGCTGGCCGACTTCAATGTCATCCGCCGCATGACGCCTGACGGCGACGTGACGACACTGGTAGGGAAGACGGTGACGGACGCCGCCGGCACATCAGCCAACTGGACGGTTCTGGGCTCCATTCTGGTCGATACATCAGGCGCTATCCTGGTCCATGATTTCAGCAAGCATCGCTTGAGCCGGCTTGACACGAGCAAGGTCTTGTCCGACATGCCTTACATGCCGGGCAATATGGGCGTGACCGAAGCTGTTGGCGGGGCGGCCCGTGTGGGATACGTGGGTGGCTCGGGCATGTGCAGCGATCCTGCGGGCAACGTCTATTTGCTCGACATGACAAACAAGGTGCTGCGCCGCGTCACGCCGGATGGCGCATTGAGCGTCTACGCTGGCACGGCTGGCGTCGCCGGCAGCAATGACGGGCCGCGCGCAAGCGCGACCATGCTTGGTCCTGTCGCGATCGCCTGCGACCAGGATGGCGCCGTATATTTTGCCGACAAGGCAGCGGCAGGCGCCGCGTTTAATTTGCGCAAGATCAGCAAGGATGGCCAGGTAACGACACAGGAAGCTTTGCCTGCCGGTACCGGCAAGCCCTTGCAGTACCGGCTGGCCATCGACAAGGATGGCTATATGGCTTGGCTGGGCTGGGGCCGCGACGGTATCTTCCGCCGCCCTCCCGGTGGAACGTTCTCGGCCTTCCTGTCATTTGAAGCCATGATGGGCCCGCTGGGCGGAACTGTTTACAACTGGGAATACATGGATCCGAACAGTCTGGTTTTTGACAGCAAGGGCAATCTGTATTTTGACGATAGCGGGCATCAAGTCGTCTTCAAGGCCGATCGCGCAGGCAAGGCCAGCGTGTTTGCCGGCACCCTCAACAAGGGCAGCGGTGGCGATGGCCCGCCAGGCGTGGGCGGCTTGCCGTTTTCGGGGGCGCCCAGCCTGGCCATCGATGCGAGCGACAATCTGTACCTGAGCGGCCAGGGCTGGGTGCGCAAGATCGATACGGCTGGCGTCATTTCCACGCCAGCATTGGCCTGGGGCCATCCTGCCATCAGTATCCTTGCCTTCGGCAACGGCACCCTGTACGGTTTCACGACCCAGGCGGTGCTGCAGACGCCGTTGCCCTAGGTCGTCATCCGCGCCTGCAGATCCAGCGCATTGAACAGGGCGGCGCCTGCCGCCGTGTTGTCGAAGATGCACCAGTTGCCTGCGTGCGCTGGTGCGCGCAATTCGGTCGCCAGTGCTGCCAGGTACTCGGCCGGATAGTCCGAATAATATATTTTCGGACTGCCATGCAGGCGCAAGTAGGCGATATCTGTCGTCGGCACGTGCGGGCCCGGCTGGCCTGCGGGCGGATCGGCGCGGACGCGCGTGATGCGCGTGATGCGCTGCATTGTTAACAGCTCGGTCGCGCCTGCCTCGAACCAGCTGGGGTGGCGCGCTTCGCACGCGAGCATGCCGTCGAAGCGTTGCCGTAGCGCAGTCAGGAAGTCAAAGGCCACGTCCGCTTCGAATCGCAGGCTGGGCGGCAGCTGCACCAGTACGCAGCCCAGCTTGTTTCCCAATTCCCCCACTTCCGATGCAAAGCGATCGAGTTCGGCCTCACCATCGCGCAAGCGCCGTTCGTGCGTGATGCTGCGCGGCAATTTCACGCTGAAGCGGAAGTGGTCGGGCACGCTGTCTGCCCAGCGCGCGTAGGTGGCGGGCTGGTGCGGGCGGTAGAACGAGCTGTTGATTTCCACGCAGTCGAGCACTTGGGCATAGCGCTGCAGGTGGCTGCCATCGAGGGGAAAGTGGCTGGCGGCGGCGCTGGAAATGCTCCAGCCGGCCGTGCCGATGTAAACAGTATGCATGGCGCCATTACAGCAAGGCCAGGCGGGCGCGGCTATCGGACAAACGCCCGTGCCGCCGTCGGCGCAGAGCTAGTCGATGATGTTGCCGTTCAGGTCGTGGCGCGTGATGTTGCCGCGCGCATCGATGGCGATCCAGCCGCCGCGCGGCGGCGTGACATCGCATTCCCAGTCGGGCAAGACATAGCGCAGGGTATGGCCGACCTGGTGCAGTGCAGGGCGGTGCGTATGGCCGTGGATCATGACGGTGCTCGCATGTTCGGCAAACACTTGCGCGACAGCATCGGGCGTGACATCCATGATGTCCATGGATTTTTCGCCATTGTGCTCGCGGCTGCTCTTGCGCAAACCGTCGATGATGGCCTTGCGCTGCGCCAGCGGCATGGACAGGAACTGTTTTTGCCAGGCGGGCTGGCGCACCATGGCGCGAAACTCCATGTATTGCACGTCTTTCGTGCATTCGGCGTCGCCGTGCAGCAGGACGATGCGCTGGCCGGCTATCGTGGCCACGTGCGGTTCGCTGAGCAGGGTGGCGCCGGCGGCAGCGGCAAAGCCGGAGCCGACGAGAAAGTCGCGGTTGCCGGCGATCCAGTAGACGTGCACGCCAGCATCGCTGACGGCGCGGATGGCGGCCGTCATGCGCGCATTGAACGGGTCTTCCAGGTCATCGTCGCCGGCCCAGTATTCAAACAGGTCGCCTAATAGATACAGCGCTTGCGCATATTGCGCATGGTGTTCCAGGAAAGAAAGAAACGCCGCGCTGGTGCGCGGGTGCGAGCTCTGCAGATGCAGGTCGGAAATAAAGAGTGCGGCAGGCATTGTCATCGTTCAACGCTCCCAAAAAGTGATGTGCATGGAGAGGCGAAAACGTTGCAATGCCTGTTATTCATGATGCTGAAGCCTGATTAAGCGGCTTCTACCTTCTCGATGATCACGTCCGTCACTGGCACGTCGGCGAACATGCCGGCGCGCGAGGTTTTCACGGCGCGGATGGCGTCGACGACTTCCTTGCCTTCGGTGACTTTACCGAACACGGCGTAGCCCCAGCCGTCTTGGCCTGGATAGTCGAGGAAGCTGTTGTTCTTGATGTTGATGAAGAACTGGGCCGATGCCGAATGCGGATCCGACGTGCGGGCCATGGCCAGCGTGTAGGTATCGTTTTTCAGGCCGTTCTTGGCTTCGTTTTCCACGGTGGTGTCGGCTGGCTTTTGTTTCATGCCTGGCTCGAAACCGCCGCCCTGGATCATGAAACCGTCGATGACGCGGTGGAAAATCGTGTTGTCGTAGTGACCGGCTTTCATGTAGGCCAGGAAGTTGGCAACCGTTTTCGGCGCTTTTTCGGCGTCCAGTTCAGCGGTGATCTTGCCCAGATTGGTGGTGATGATGACGGAGGTCATGATGATCCTTAATAAATTGGATGAATAATTGATTCAGCGGCACCAGGCAGGCCGGCGCCGCAAAAACGCTATTTTACAGTTTTGCTGGCGCGGATTTGAGTAAAGTCGCCGATTCGATCACCACGGGGGTGACCGGCACGTTCTGGTGCGGGCCCTTGTCGGCAACGGGCACGGCCTTGATCTTGTCGACCACGTCCATGCCGCTGACGACTTTGCCGAATACCGTGTAGCCGAAACCGTCGCGGCCAGGGTAGTCGAGCGCGCCATTGTCGTTGACGTTGATAAAGAATTGCGCGGTGGCCGAATGCGGGTCGCCCGTGCGTGCCATGGCGATGCTGTAAGTGACGTTTTGCAAGCCGTTCTGCGCTTCATTCTTGATTGGCGCCTTGGTGGCTTTCTGCTTCATGTTCTTGTCGAAGCCGCCGCCCTGTATCATGAAGCCGTCGATGACGCGGTGAAACACCGTGCCCTTGTAGTAACCGCTTTTGACATACTGCAAGAAATTGGCCACGCTGTGCGGCGCTTTTTCCTGGTTCAGTTCCAGCACGATCTCGCCCATGCTGGTTTTCAGGGCCACATGGGGCGTGGGGTCGAGGGCCGTCGCCGGAGCGGCTGCCACGACGGCGCTGCCCAGGGTCAGGCCGGCAAACAGGGTGCAAAAACGGGCCAGGAAAGACAGGCGTTTCGATTTGGTTTCTTGCATGAAGGTGTCCTTGATCGTTATTTTTCTCTAAACTTGCTTTAATTGTAAAGAAATGAAAATTCGGTTGAACATCGTAAAAACCTGATTCATATCGGGCCAGTATGGTTTTTATCAATGTTATACTTGACCGCTAACGCCCTAATTCTAACAAACAAGAACAACAATACAGCGGGTCGTCCCGTCTCGGCGCACACGGCAGTTCTGTGGCGCGGCACCCCCGGTGTCCGCGCCTGTCTGTCGTTTTGCCAGGCTGGCGGCCGCTCCACTTGCAAAGTACGATGAGCAATCTAAAGATTTACAACACCCTGGCGCGCGAGAAGCAGGTATTCGTCCCGATGGAAGCGGGCAAGGTACGCATGTACGTGTGCGGCATGACCATCTACGATTATTGCCATATCGGCCATGCGCGCATGATGATGGCGTTCGACGTCATCTACCGCTGGCTGAAAGCGTCCGGTTTCGACGTCACCTATGTGCGCAACATTACGGACATCGACGACAAGATCATCCGCCGCGCCGTGGAAAACGGCGAGACGATTTCCCAGCTGACGACGCGTTTCACCCGCTACATGGATGAAGACACGGCCGCGCTGGGCATCCTGACGCCCGACCACACGCCGCGCGCCACTGAATACGTGCCGCAGATGCTGCGCCTGATCGAGCAGCTGGAAGCGAAGGACCTCGCTTACCAGGGCGCGGACGGCGATGTGAATTATGCCGTGCGCAATTTCCCCCATTACGGCAAGCTGTCGGGCAAGTCGCTCGACGACCTGCGCGCGGGCGAACGTGTCGACGTGAACACGGGCAAGCGCGATCCGCTCGATTTCGTGCTGTGGAAGTCGTCGAAAGAGTCCGAGCCGGAAGAAGTCAAATGGGATACGAAGTGGGGCAAGGGCCGCCCGGGCTGGCATATCGAGTGCTCGGCCATGTCCTGCGCCTTGCTTGGCGAACAGTTCGACATCCATGGTGGCGGCGCGGACTTGCAATTCCCGCACCACGAAAACGAGATCGCCCAATCCGAAGGCGCGTTCGGCCATACCAGCGTCAATTACTGGATACATAACGGTTTCGTGCGCCTGGACAATGAAAAGATGTCCAAGTCGCTCGGCAACTTCTTCACCATCCGCGAAGTGCTGCAAAAGTTCGATGCCGAAGTGATCCGCTTCTTCATCCTGCGCGCGCACTACCGCAGCCCCCTCAATTACTCGGATGTGCACCTCGACGATGCGCGCCTGTCGCTGACCCGCTTGTACACGGCGCTGGCCGACGTGGTGGTGGAAGAGGGCGCCATCGACTGGAGCGAGGCGCATGCCGTGCGCGTGCGCGAAGCGATGGATGACGATTTCAACACGCCGCTGGCCGTGGCCGCCCTGTTCGATCTGGCAACGGAAGTCAACAAGAGCAAGTCGCCAGCCCTGGCGCGTCAATTGAAGGGCCTGGCGGGCGTGTTCGGCTTGCTTGAGCGCACGCCGCAGCAATTCCTGCAAGCGACCGTCGGCGCCGCCGCTGGCGGCCAGGACGAAGCGGCCGGCATCGAAGCGGCCATCGCGGCGCGCAGCGCAGCGAAAAAGGCGCGCGACTTTGCCGCATCGGACAAGATCCGCGCCGAATTGTTGGCCGCAGGCATCATTCTCGAAGACAAGCCTGACGGCTCGACCAACTGGCGCCGCGCATGATGCCAACGTCCAGGGAAAACGGGGAAGCGCCGGCAATCGCCGCGCAAGTGATCCAGGTGCCGCACTACTGGGAAGAGGCGAAGATCGAGCTGATGAAGCGCGACCGCATCATGAAAAAGCTCATCCCGCAATTTGGCGACCTGCACCTGGTCGGCCACAGCGACCCGTTTACGACCCTGGCCCGTTCGCTGGTGGGACAGCAGATCACGCCCAAGGCGGCCGATGCTGCCTGGAAAAAGCTGCTGCTCGCTTGCCCGAAATGCACGCCGTCGCAAGTATTGAAAGCAGGCGCCGAGCAGCTGTCCGCCTGCGGCTTGTCCAAACGCAAGACCGAATACATCCTCGACCTGGCCGACCATTTCAAGGCCAAGCGCGTGCACGCGAGCCAGTGGGACCAGATGGATGACGAAGCCGTCATCGCCGAACTGGTGCAGATCCGCGGCATCGGCCGCTGGACAGCCGAGATGTTTCTGATATTTAATCTGCTCCGGCCGAATGTCTTGCCGCTCGACGACCCCGGTTTGATCCAGGGCATCAGCGTCAATTATTTCTCCGGCGAACCAGTTTCCCGCAGCGATGCGCGCGAAGTTTCCGCCAATTGGGAACCGTGGCGCACCGTGGCGACGTGGTATTTGTGGCGCAGTCTCGACCCTGCAGCCGCCCCTGCCGCACCCGATGCAGCCCCCGGCGCACCAGCCGGTACGGTAAAATAAACATAGATGACGCCGCGCGCCTTGGCGCCGTGGCCGGTAAAACCTGGAGGTACAATGACTAAAACGACTTTCCTCAATTTTGAACAGCCGATCGCGGAACTCGATTCCAAGATCGAAGAGTTGCGCTTCGTGCAAGACGATTCGGCCGTCGATATCTCGGAAGAGATCGACCGCCTGGCCAAGAAGAGCCAGCAGCTGACCAAAGATATCTACGCCAAGCTGACCCCTTGGCAAGTGGCGCAGATCGCGCGCCACCCGCAGCGCCCCTACACCATGGATTACGTGAATGAGATCTTTACCGATTTCCACGAATTGCATGGCGACCGCAGCTACGCGGACGATCTGTCCGTCGTGGGCGGCCTGGCCCGCTTCAACGGCCAGCCGTGCATGGTCATCGGTCACCAGAAGGGCCGCGACACGAAAGAGCGCGCCATGCGCAATTTCGGCATGCCGAAACCGGAAGGCTACCGCAAGGCCATGCGCCTGATGAAAGTGGCTGAAAAGTTCAACTTGCCCATCTTCACCTTCGTCGACACGCCAGGCGCCTTCCCCGGCATCGACGCGGAAGAGCGCGGCCAGTCGGAAGCCATCGGCCACAACCTGTACGTGATGGCCGAACTGAAAGTGCCGCTGATCGCCACCATCATCGGTGAAGGCGGTTCCGGCGGCGCGCTGGCCATTGCCGTGGGCGACGCCGTGCTGATGCTGCAATACTCGACCTATGCCGTGATCTCGCCGGAAGGCTGCGCCTCGATCCTGTGGAAGAGCGCCGAGCGCGCCTCCGACGCGGCCGAAGCGCTGGGCCTGACCGCCCACCGCCTGAAAGCCATGGGCCTGATCGACAAGATCATCAACGAACCGCTGGGCGGCGCCCACCGCGATCCGAAACAGATGGCCACCTTGCTCAAGCGCGCACTGGCCGACACCCTGCGCCAGTTCCACGGCATGAAAACCAAGGACCTGCTGGCCGCGCGCCATGAAAAATTGCTGAGCTACGGCAAGTTCAAGGAAACGACGCCGAGCGAGTAAGGCTGGGGTCAGACCCGTCGGGTCTGACCCCAAATGTAAGCCAACATAGCATTCAAACACCAGGGACAGCCAGCTAAACGACACCATCCGTTTAGCAGCCTGTCCCTCTTTGCATTCCCGGAGTCCTGATTGAAAAAGCAACAAACCGCCACCGTCGCCGATATCTTTGCCCATGCGCTGGACGCCTGCGGACCCCAAGCCGGCGAGACGGTCGCCATCGCCCTCAGCGGCGGCCTCGATTCCTCGGCCCTGCTGCACCTGGCGCATGCCTGGGCGCAAGAGCACGGCGTGTTTCTTTACGCGTTTCATGTACACCACGGCCTGAGCCCGAATGCGGATGCGTGGCTGGTCCACTGCGAACAATTGTGCGCCGGCATGGGCATCGCTTTCGAGGCGCGCAAGGTCACTCTGGAAAAAAATGCGAAGACGGGCACGGAAGAGGCGGCCCGCAAGCGCCGTTACGCGGCCCTGGGCGAGCTGTGCGCCGCGCACGGCGTGCGCCTGCTGCTCACTGCCCACCACCAGGATGACCAGGCCGAGACGGTGCTGCTGCAATTGCTGCGCGGCTCAGGCACGGCGGGCTTGTCCGGCATGGATGGCGCCAACAGCGCGCCCGAGCTGCTGGGCAACCCGGACCTCGTGATGGCGCGCCCACTGCTGCCCGTGTCGCGCAAACAGCTGGAAAGCTACGTGGAAAAACATGCGATCGCGCACATCCACGACGAATCGAACGACGATCCCCGCTTTGCCCGCAATGCCTTGCGGCACCAGGTGATGCCCGTGCTGGCGCAGGCCTTTCCCGGCTTCCAGGAACGCTTCGCCCGCAGCGCCCAGCACGCGCAATCGGCGCAGCGCTTGCTGACGGAACTGGCGACGCAGGATCTGGCGGCGTGCCTCGATGGCGATTGCATCGAACTGGCGAAATTGCGCGAGCTGAGCGCGGACCGCTGCTACAACCTGCTGCGCCACTGGTTCGGCACGCGCGGCTTGCGCATGCCGTCGACGGCGTGGCTGGCGGAAATGCTGGCGCAATTGCTGGAAGCGCGGCCCGATGCGCAATTGCTGGTCACACATCCCGAATGCCACGTGCGGCGCCACCGCGACCGGTTGTACCTGACGCCGAAGCTCGATGACCTGGCCGGCATGCGCGACAAGAGCGACGCGGGCATTCCCGGCCTGGAAAAAGCCAGCCAGGAATTTGTGTGGAAAGGCGAGGCCAGCCTGGCCTTTCCCGCGTATGGCGGCGTGCTGCATTTCGATGCGGTGGAAGAGGGCGGCCAGGGTATCGATATTGCCTGGCTGCAGTCTCAAACCTTGACCATCGATTTCCGCCAGGGCGGCGAGCGCCTGAAACTGGCCTTGAACCGGCCCACGAAGAGCTTGAAATACCATTACCAGGCGTTTGACGTGCCCGCCTGGGAGCGCGAACGCCTGCCGCTTGTCTGTGCGGCGCAACAATTGCTGTTCGCGGCTGGTATTGGCCTCGATTGCCATTGCCTGAGTCTGCTGGACCGTCCCCGCGTTGCCTTGCGCTGGGTCTCCTGCTGAGCGCAGGGGCAGCCGCCACGGCCATTCCCGGGGTGGCCGCCAAGCGGCTGCCCAAGCCGGCTGGACTGCATGGATTGGTTATTTCCATATGCGCAATCGGTATGAGCTAATGCGCTTTTTAGCTTGTTATTTTGCATTGCGGCATGTAGAGTAAAGCCCTCCTTTTTTATTCTTCTTGAGCGGAAACTTCACTCTTATGGCTTTAATCGTCCACAAATATGGCGGTACGTCGATGGGCTCGACTGACCGTATCAAGAATGTCGCCAAGCGCGTTGCCAAGTGGCACGACGCTGGGCATCAAATCGTGGTGGTGCCATCCGCCATGTCGGGCGAAACCAACCGCCTGATTGGACTGGCCAAGGAAATCATGGATCAACCCGATCCCCGTGAACTTGACATGATCGCCTCGACAGGCGAACAAGTGTCCGTCGGCCTATTGTCGATGGCACTGCTGGCGATCGGCAAACAAGCCGTATCCTATGCTGGCTGGCAAGTCGCGATCAAGACCGATTCCGCCTTTACCAAGGCACGCATCCAGTCGATCGATGACGAAAAAGTCAAACGCGACCTCGATGCGGGCAAGATTGTCATCATTACCGGTTTCCAGGGCGTCGACGAACACGACAACATAGCGACTCTGGGCCGCGGCGGTTCGGACACCTCGGCCGTGGCGATCGCCGCCGCCATGAAGGCGGCCGAATGCCTGATCTTCACGGACGTCGACGGCGTCTACACGACCGACCCGCGCGTGGTCTCCGAGGCGCGCCGCCTGAAGACCATCACCTTTGAAGAAATGCTGGAACTGGCTTCGCTGGGCTCCAAAGTGCTGCAAACGCGTTCGGTGGAATTCGCCGGCAACTACCGCGTGCCCACGCGCGTGCTGTCGTCGCTGACCGACCCGATGTTGCCGCTGGAAATAGAAGCCAATTCAGGCACCCTGATTTCGTTTGAGGAAGATACAAACATGGAACAAGCAGTCATCTCCGGCATCGCCTTCAACCGCGATGAAGCCAAAATCACCGTGCTCGGCGTACCCGACCGTCCAGGCGTGGCGTACCACATCCTGGGACCGGTGGCGGACGCGAACATCGAAGTCGACATGATCATACAGAATCAGTCGGTCGACGGTAAAACGGACTTCACCTTCACCGTCTCGCGCGGCGAATACACGCGCGCGCTGGCCGTGCTGGAAGCGAACCGCGAATCGCTGGGCGCGGCCAGCATCACGGGCGACGCGAAAGTGTCGAAACTGTCCGTCGTCGGCGTGGGCATGCGCAGCCACGTTGGCGTCGCATCGCAAATGTTCCGCACCCTGTCGGAAGAGGGCATCAACATCATGATGATCTCCACTTCCGAGATCAAGATCTCCGTGCTGATCGACGAAAAGTACATGGAACTGGCCGTGCGCGCGCTGCATAAAGCGTTCGAGCTGGAAAAAGCTTAAATATCCAAAAATATTGCCCCACGCCCTTGACCAAAGGGGGGGCAATCGATATTATGACGTTCGTCGCTGCAGCGCAGTTAGCTACAGAGACATAGTTGAGTAATCAGCTAGGAGACGTGGCCGAGTGGCCGAAGGCACATCCCTGCTAAGGATGCATACGGCTTATACCTGTATCGTGGGTTCGAATCCCACCGTCTCCGCCAGTATTTTGAAAAAGCCCCTCTAGAGGGGCTTTTTCTTTTTCCCCTACCCACATCTCTACCCCCATTACGATTTTGCCGCTGGCCCCTGCGCTTCAGCGATGATTTTGTCTTGCCAGTCGGCGATCGCGGTCGAATCCCACACCACCGCGCGCGGCCCCAGGCTGATCGGCGCCGGGAAGGTGCCTTTCTTGATGCGGTCGTAGATGGCCGTTCGCTGGATGCCGACGATATCGATCACCGAGGGCAGGCGCAGAAATTTTCGTACTTCGGTCGTGGTGCTCATGATGTTCGTTCCAGTTGTTTCAGGGGGTTGATTGGGTCGAGCTGGCGCGGGTCGCTTTTATCCAGTATGTAGATATAGGTCATGCCGGCCGGCGAGCGGTCGTCGCAGTCCGGCTGGTCGTTGGCTACGGCCAGCGCCGCGGCCGTCGAGCACACGCCCACGGAGCGCTCGAACAGGCAGCCTTCGCAGCTGGGCGCGTTCGCTTCCTGCGCTTTGAAGCGCACGGTCGACGGGATGACCGGTTCATCACGGTCACCGCGCCATTTGTCGCTGGAGATGCACTTGGTCATGCAAACATCCTCCCTTGCGTTCTTTCCGCCTCCAGCGCTGCTGCGCATGCAGGATTAATCCACACCACCTCTGTTCTGGCTTTGCCACCATCGGGGACATGGCGCCGCTCAAGTCGGATCCAGTCCGGATACAGATCCTCGTCATACAGCTGGCTCGGATATCCCGATAGCACCACCATGCCGCGCGCCTGGCGCAGCGTGCCAGCCAATGCACGATGATCGTCGTCGGTCATTTCATGACGGTAGCCATGCGTTTTGTTCGATCGGCCTACCAGCGATGACCTGGTGCTATGGCAGTAGGGCGGATCCGCGTAGATAAGCGTGTTCGGTGAGTCCATGCGTTCAATGACCTCGATTGCGCTGCGGTTTTCTATAACTACACCCTGCAAACGATTGGTGAATGAAGGGATCGCATTCGACCAGGTGGAGTACTCCACCGAAGGCAGCACGCGGCCGTCGCTCAGCTTTGAGCGAAAGCCGGTGCGGCAGGAGCGCGTCGCTGAATCGGAACCGTGGCCCATGAAGGACTTCACTATCGTTTTGTGGGCCGCGTCCATATCACTGATGGCCGGCTCGTAAGCCCAGTCGAATTCTTGCCGTGCAAACGGCGTGAGTTCCACCAGACGTTGCAGCTCGAGCGCTTGCAGGGGATCGCGCAGCAGCCGGAATAGGTTGACCACGGTACCGTCCAAGTCGTTATAGCATTCGGCACCCACGCGAGGCTTCTGCAGCAGCACCGAGGCGGCGCCGCCGAACGGCTCCACGTACACGACGTGGCTCGGGAAGAAAGTCAAGATCCAGGGGGCCAGGCGGAACTTGCCGCCGTGATAGCGCAGCACCGGGCGCGTTGGGGCGCTCATGGTGCACTCCGTACACAGGTGACGCAGCGGCCGTACTGGCGCAGCTGGCGCGCCGTACTTGCTTTTCCGCAGGCGCAGCGCTTGCGGATCAGCGAGAAGGCGGGCGCTGACTGATTCGCCAGGTGGTGGCGGGTAATTTGAGCTGGGTTGGTGATCATGATATTATTTCCAATCAAACAAAGGAGACGCATGTCCTTACTCACTCTTGAAGACGTCGAACAGCTGGTAAAGGAGTTGGACGCGGGGTTCCACCCGACATGGCGAAAAACAGCCGCAAACATGCTTCGAGAAAAGCTAAAGCGTGGCGACTTCGCCGCCCCGTCTGAGCGGATACTTGTTGAGAAATGGCTTGAGCGAGAGTCAGCCCAAGACGCTCTTAAATTTGCGAATTCCCCCGAGGGCCTTGCTCGCCGCAACACTGAGGCGACTGAAAGAGCAGCAAACGCGGCGGTAAGATCGGCAAAGTCTGCCGCTATAGCCATTTTCATTTCAATTGCCGCATTGGCAGTCGCTGCTTGGCCGCATATAAATACATTGGCAGTCGCTGCATGGCCGCATATAAATAAATTCTGATAACTCACGCCATCCTCACAATCTCACGCTCATGCGCGAAGTTGGCGAGGATCAACGCCTTGGCCATGGGCGGGCAGACCGAATTGCCACACATGCGCACCTGGGCGCTCTTCGTCAGTTTCAGGCCCTGCGCCGGGTCGTCACCGATGATGTAGTTGTCGGGGAAGCCCTGGGCTCGGAACAGTTCGCGCGGCTGCAGCATGCGCAAGCCGATGTCCACGATCTGATAGTCCTGGCCGTGGATCGTCACCAGGCCGAAACGGTCGCGGCTCGTGACGGTGGCCAGCGGCCCGTTGATCTCCGGCGCCTGGTCGGTACCGTAATAACTCAGCAGGAACGCACGCACCTCGGCATGGTGCTGGCCGCCGGCGCTGACCGTGCCCAGCGGCTCGTCGGTACCCGCCGCCGTGCTTGTTCCGCGCAGCTTGACCAGGTTGCTGGTGACGATGCTCAGCGCATGCGGCGCGCCGGCGGGCTTTTCCTTCGGCCCGGCCGTGATCGTCGGCAGCGGCTCCGTCATCGCGCTGCCGGTGGCGCCGGTGCGGAACTTCGTGATGTGCGCCGACACCATGCTGAAATGGCCGCCCTTGACCTGGGCGCAGATGGTGCGCAACGGCTCGTCGGCAGGCATTACGCGCTGGTTGCTCGCGTTGGAGTGCTCCGTTAAGAACGCTGTCACCAGGCTGTGGTGGTCGCATGCGGTCACCGTACCGATAGGGGCGCTCAGGTCGGAGCCGACGACGCCTGTGTAATGCTTGGCCAGGAATGCCGTGGCCACCGCTTGATTGCCCGCGGCGGTGATAGTCGGTACCGGCATGTTGGCGCCCGCGCCAGAGTGGCCGGTAGTGTTGGTCATGACGAATGGCGCAAGCTCAGCCTCGACCAGCGCATGCTTCGCGGCCGCGCCTACCACCGTGTCCAGTGGCTTCTCGATGTCCAGCGCGCGCGGCGCCTGGCCCTCGCGCTCCCCGTAGCCCACCTGCACCAGCGTGGCCACGCCCAGGGCCTTCTCGCCGCGGTGCGCGCCAGTGATGGTGCGGAGCGGTTCCCCGATGGATTCGGTGCGGTCGCCGCCCTGGTGCGTTACCGGGACGATGGTCGGCGCGCAGAAATAGCTATCGTTGCGCGCCAGCAGCGTGCCGAATGGGCGCGCAGTCGGCCGCGGCTCGCCAGCGCGCGCCGGCCCGCCGGCGCCGACGATGAACGGATCCGCCGCGTCGACCACGTAACGCATGATGCCCTTGGCGATGCGGCGTAGCGTGGCCGGTGCCAGCGGCCGGTCGCGTTCAAAAATGCTCGGGCACGGCAGGCTGAAGTCGATGCACTCGGCCGCCGTGCGGTACGGCAGCAGCTTGCCCGCGCGCACGCCAATACTGTCGGGCGCGCCATGGGTAGGCTCTGGCCACTTAATTGCGATGCCGTCGCGGCGCGCTACCAGGAAGAAGCGCTTGCGGATGGTGGGAGTATCGTGGTCGCAGCCGCGCATTTCGCGGTAGTCGACGGTGTAGCCGTGCGCGCGCAGCTGGCGGATGAAGCTGTCGAAGGTCTTGCCCTTCTTGGCCGGGTCCGGCTTGGCGCTGCCGTCGGCCTCGACCAGCAGCGGGCCCCACGTTTTGAATTCCTCGACGTTTTCCAGCATGATGACGCGCGGCTTGCACTTGGCCGCCCAGCGCAGGGTCACCCAGGCCAGGCCACGGATGCGCTTTTCTACAGGCTTGCCGCCCTTGGCCTTGCTAAAGTGCTTGCAATCTGGCGACAGCCAGACCAGGCCGACAGGGCGATTGTTCGTGACCTTGATCGGGTCGACGTCCCATACGCTCTCACACAGGTGCGTGGTGTGCGGGTGGTTCGCTGCGTGCATGGCCAGCGCCTCGGGATCGTGATTGATGGCGATGTCGACCGGGCGGCCGAATGCTTGCTCCAGGCCGGTGCTGGTCCCACCGCCGCCGGCGAAGTTGTCGATGATTAGTTCATTGCCCAGGTCGAGCGCCATGGAGAAGAGATCTCGCTTCATGGACGCGCCTCTGCCGCATGGCGGCGCACCACCAGCACCGGCATGGCGCCCGCCACGCCGCGGAAGTGCGGCGCGGCTACTTGGCCCTGCAGCGACGGCTTTATGCCCAGCATGGCGTCGCGTGACGCGTCCTTGAGCTCGTACAGGATGCCGGACACGCGCACGTGACCTTGAATGCCGCGCGCGAAGATCATGCGCAGGCGGTGCTCGATGCCAGCTTCCTCGATATCGAAGCCAGCGCGCTCGGCGATCTGGTAGAAGGTGCCGGGGCCGGCGATCAGCGCCTGCAGCAGGGCATAGGAGCGGCTTTCAGGTTTTGGCAGGGGTAGGCGCTTCATGCTGCGCCTCGCTCGGCTTGCAGCCAGGATGGCAGCGGCTGCGTGATATCCCGCACTGGCCGCATCGGCATGACGATTGCAAGGAAGTCAGGCGCGACGTCAATGTGGGCTACCGTGCATTTGTTGACATCGCCGTTGACGTTGAAGAAGTGCAGCCCGTCGAGGCCGACGCGGCTGGAATTTGTGGTCAGTGCCTTGCGAGCGCTGTTGGCGGCGCGTGCCAGTTTCTTCAATAGCCTGCCGCTGATGCACGACACGAGGCCTGGGCGCAGGTCTTCAGCGGCCGGTACGACCGTTTCAAAGCGGGGAAAGGCAGTTTGCGAATCGATTACAGGGTTGCCCGCCTGGATGCACACCTCATTGCCGCACTGGTCGAGTACGGTGAGGCGCCCGTGGCGCAGCACCACCACCCGCTCAGCATCGATCTGTTCGGTGCACGCCGCCATAACTTTGCTACCGAAGGACAGCGTGACCTCTTGCGAGCACACGCCGGCTGGGTCGCGGTACACGCCCAATATGTGGCCGTTGGTGGCGCAGATGGTCACGCCGCCGCCTGCCAACGGACGAACATTGATACCGTTAAGGTAATAACGAATGTCGCCTTGCGCCACAAAATGGGCCACGATCGGAAGGAATTTAGCGGTCAGCACCAGGCTGTCGTGCTCGGCGCCCGGCGAGCTGGTCGCCGGCGTGCCCACCGGCAGCTGGTCAGGGGTCTTGGTCGACGCGCTCACAGGGCACCGCCTTTCACATCCAGTAACTGCTGGAGATCGCGCTCAAGGTGAGTGCGCGTGATGATGGCGCAGTTGGCCTGGATGCGGCGTGCCGTCTCGATGCTGGTGAGGCGGTCGATCTCGGCCTGCGAAGACACGCTGCCGGCGCCCCAGCCCAGAATCAGCACGGACACCAGGATGATGGCCGCGCTGGCCGCTGGCTCGATTTCGCCCAAGGTCATGGCCAGGCTGCCGGTGATGGCGCCGATGATGGTCACAGCGATCAGCAGGTAGATGTTGATCTTGAATTTCATGCTGCACCGCCTTCCAGCGCTGCGAGGGCGGTCTTGAAGTTGAATCGGGACATGCGCGCGTCGGCCTGGGCCTGATCCATGCCCCAGTTGTGCATGAACATGGCGCGGATCTCGGCGACGAGCTCGCTGTCCTCGGGCCACAGTTCGGCGTCGAGCAGGTTGTCGGCGATGGCATCGATTGCCAAAGCTGACGTGGTGCTGGCCAGGAAGGGGATGGGGACGTGCGTTTTGTGCAGGTCTGCAGTGCTGGGGGCGTGTGACATTTTCTCTCCATCGGTTGAGGTGGTGCGTCGATGGATTGAACTATACGCGAACGAATAGGCATGTCAATACGTGAATGGATAGTTTGTGTGAAAAAAAAGCCATTCGTGAATGGCTTTTTTGTTTTTGATTCGGGTGATGCTAGATGATATCTTTGCCGTTGACCGTGAGTTGAGTGATCGTTCCCGTCGATAAAACACCTATACAACTAGCAGACATCTGCTCTTTGCCACCGAAGCCATTCTGAAATTCGAATGCCCCGCGCGGCCAGGCAAAATAGAATTCATCTGTTGCCGTCCCATAATTTTTCGCATACGGCGGCAGTTCTGCCCCGCCATGTGCGGCCGTACTCTTTATTGCATATTGGCATTTAACAAGCGCCTCTGCGAGAGCTCGTTTGCGAAGCTTGTCTGGTGAAGGATTGGCAATGCTCCAGATAATGACGGCAACTGAACCGACAATTCCGAATATGCAAATTAGCCCGATCCACTGTCCGATCGACAGATTTGTTGTCGGTGCGGCGGGCGAGGTAGTTTTGCTTTTAGATGCTTTTCCTGCGTGCAAATGGCCGAGGCGGCTGTCGGCAACAGGCTCTACTGGCCCTTGGCAAATTGGGCATTTGCTAAGACCTCGGACCGTGATGTGCGCTTTACAGTTGGCGCATTTTACTCCTGCCATTTTTTCTCCGATAATTATATGCGGTCACTTTCCTTACGAATAACGCGGCCTACAACGATGCACTCACCACTGCGGCAGGATTTTCGATGGAACCGTCTTTGATCGGTGTTGTCTGATGCAAGCCACCATTCGCCCGAATCGCGCACTAATCTTTTAATAACTGCTTCGCCTTCGTAGTTGATCGCATACACCATGCCATCTACGAGTTTCGTGTCTGCCGTATTTATGACAACTAGATCGCCTTCGCCGAGCCCTGGTTCCATGCTTTCCCCTTTGACGGTCAAGGCAAGTAGTTTGCTCGGGATGTATCCGTTGCGGTCCGCCCAGTTGCGCGGCACGCTCAGCTTGCTTCCGTCATAGATTTCTGGGACGGTCTGGAAGCCAGTAAGGCCAGCTGATAGGCTAAGTTTCACCTTGGGTATTTCGTAAAAATCTGGGTCATTTGGGCCGGCCGTAACTACCTCATGGTAGACCGTTGGAGCTTCTTGCACACTGGCGGTGCGACTCATGTTTCCAGTGCCGTCGAGAAGCCACTCGAACGCGACGTTGCAGGCTTGCGCGAGCTTGGAAAGCGTCTGAGTTTCAGGACCGCGCTTACCCACCCCTTTGAGAATTCGATTTATTGTCGGTTGAGGAACACCTGACGCGCGCGCGAGCGCACTTTGCGAGTCGTAACCCGCTGCCTTCATCGCTTCATCTAATCGGCTTGCTATATCCATAATCCAATATACGTCTATGTATAGTTTAGGCACAAGTACCTATTCATTCAGGTATTGCACATCTATCCATTCGCGTATATATTGCGCGTATGGATAAAAATATCTCGACCCTTCTTAGCGAAATCAAAACACGAACACGCTTGAGTGAACCTGTTATCGCTCAAAAACTGGGCATTTCTCAGCCTACTGTGAATCGAATTTTGAACGGCCAGGCTGATTGCAAAGGCAAGACGCTCCGCTCGATCCAGGCCCTTCATCACGAGGTTTGCGGTGACGTGCTTTTGACTATACCCACGAAGGAGAAATAAAGCATGCGTAACGAGTCGCACAAAACACTGATCGGCATCCTGCGCGAGCATGTGGCCGACTGGCGCCGGGCCGCTGGGCTGTCGAGCGCGAGCGCCATCGACATGATCGTCGCGGCGCATGCGCACATCGGCGGCCCGGCCGTGACCGGTATCCGCTTCGATGCGCACACGGACGAGTTCCAGCGCATGAAAAACAACAGTGACCGCGTGCTGCGTTGGCTCGACGACGAAACCAAGGACACCAATTTCCTGCCGGCGAACTTCGTTTTTTCCATCCTTGCCGGCATGCCCGACGACGCGCGCGCGCACTGCCTGAACGACATGCTGCGCCGCTTCGGCCTGTGCGTGCGAGCCATCGAGTCGCAGGACGAGGGCGGCTTGGGCTTGGGCGATATCTGCGACCTGGCCAGCGCCGACGCTGACGCTATGGCGTCGCTTGCGGCCGTTGTGGCCGCACCCACGCAAGCCAATTACGAAATCGCGCTGCGCAAGGCCGCACGGGCAGCCGAGAAGAAGGCGCGCATCGTGCGCATCCTCACCGGCGCACGCAAGGCCATGTCCCGCACCAAGGACGTGCTGCACCGCGTGCTGCATCCATCACGTGGGCCACGCGAGAAGGCGTAACCGAACAGGTTTCAAACGGGGCAGCAGCTGCGCAGCTGCGACCTGGCGAATCCAGCCCGCCGGTCACGCCCCGTCCCCATTCACGGCTGGATGGAAGGCTGGACATGATTTTGAACAACGACCAGGCGCATGCGATACGCGCCGTCGATGCCGGATGGGGTGGGTGGCAATAATGTCCAACCCCTGGTTCCGCATGTATTCCGAGTTCGCGCACGATCCGAAGGTGCAGATGCTGCCCGAGGTAATGCAGCGTCGTTACGTCATGTTGATGTGCATGCGTTGCAGTAACGCGCTTGTAACGTTACAGGCAGATGAGATTGCGTTTCACCTCCGAATCGATGCCGCGCAACTCGAAGAAACAAAGGCGCTTTTCCTCGCGAAAGGTTTCATCAACGATGCCTGGGAACTGCTGAACTGGGAAAAGCGCCAGTTCAGTTCGGATACCAGCGCACAGAGGGTGGCGAAGCACCGGGCAGCCAAGAAAGCGGCCGAGGAAGCAACCCGAAACGGCGATGTAACGTTACCGCAACAGAAAAGTAACGCCCTAGATACAGATACAGATACAGATACAGATACAGAAAAGAACAAAGAGCACGCGACCGTGCCGGCCGCCGCCGCTGTTGCGCCGAAAAGTTCCCGCAAGCCATCCAAGACGCCTTTGCCATCCGATTTCGCGATCTCGGCCGAGGTCAAGGCATGGGCTGAGGCGAAAGGCCACGCGAACCTGCAGGCCCACTTCGATTCGTTTGTCGGCAAGGCGCGTGCCAGTGGCTACACCTACGCGGACTGGGACCAGGCGCTGCAGAACGCGATCCGTGATGACTGGGCGAAGCTGGGCACCCAGCAGCGACCGCCAGCGGCGCAGCAAGCCCGGCCGTCGCGCCATAGCAATTTTGAGCAGATCAACTATCACGAAGGGATCCAGAATGGCCGAATTACCTAACCGCCTTGCCGCCCTGACGGTGGCGCAGAGCGAGCGCGAAGCAGCGTGCGAATCGCATGGGGCCTACACGGCCAAGGGCTTCGCTGTCGGCCGCGTAACACACTGGATGGGTTGTCCGGAGTGCTCGAAGCTGGCCCAGGCAGAGAAGGGCCAGGCAGAAGCGGCCCGTGCTGTGGCGGAGGCGCAGCGCCGCCTGGAGTCCAGCCTGAACCAGGCCGGCATCCCCGTGCGATACCGCCGCAAGACGTTTGAATCGTTTGTCGTCGAAAACGATGCGCAAGAGCGGGCACTGTGCGTGGCCATGGAGTTTGCTGGCAACTTCGACACGCACCGCCGCAGCGGCACGGTGATCGTATTCTCGGGCGTGCCGGGCACCGGCAAGAGTCATCTGGCGATCGCCATTGCGCAGGCCGTGATGGCGGGCCACACGGCGCTCTACACCAGCGCCATCGATGCCGTGCGCATGATCCGCAACACTTGGCGCCGCGATTCCGAGCGCACCGAGACGCAGGTACTCGACATGCTGGCCGGCGTGGATTTGCTGGTGCTCGACGAGGTCGGCGTGCAGTACGGCACCGAGGCCGAGCAGGTGAACCTGTTCGACATCATCGATAAGCGGTACCGGGCGCTGATGCCGACCATCCTGCTGACGAACCAGGGCAAGGCTGGGCTTAAGTCATTCCTGGGCGACCGCAGCTTCGACCGGCTGCGCGAAGGTGGCCAGTGGGTGGTGTTCGACTGGGAATCGTATCGCGGGCGGGCTGCTGCATGAGCTTCCACCTGTTCCGGACCGGCAAGGCCAAGAATTATCACTACCGCTTCCAGATCGCTGGCGCGCGCGTGCAGCGCAGCACCCGCGAAAACAACAAGGTGAAGGCCTGCGCGGTGGCGCAGCGCGCCTACGACGAGGCGCTGACACTGGCCAATGGCGGCAAGGTTGTGCCCACGTTGGCGGCCATGGCGCAGGAATGGCTGGAAGTGAACGGTCCGATCAGCAGCGCCGCGCACCAGCGCAGCGTGGAAACGACGGCCCGCCTGCATTTTTACGACCTGGGCGACCTGCCGCTGAACCAGATTACCACCAGCCACATCGAGCTGACGCGCAACCTGCACCTGGTCGACCACAAGCCGGCCAGCGCGAACCACTGGCTGCGCGTGCTCAAGCTGATCGCCAACTGGGCAGTGAAGCGCGAGTTGATCAGGTCCATCCCCTGGCAGGTGCGCATGCTGAAGGTGCAGAAGCGCCCACGCTCGATCCTGCCTATCGCCGCCGTGGCCGAGTGGTTTGCCGCCGTCGATAAGGTGACGCGCGCCGACCCATCGGTGGCCACAGCCATTCGCCTGATGTTCGGCCTGGGCCTGCGCGAGTCCGAGGCGGCCGGCGCGCGCTGGGAATGGCTCGACTGGCAGCGCGCCACCTACACGCCCGGCATCACCAAGGGCCGGGAGGCCGAGCCCGTACCTGTTCCGGCCTGGCTGGTCGAGCAACTGGCGCCACACCGCCAAGTGGAAGGCCTGATCGCGGGCAAGCGCGGCGGCGCCCAGCAGCACCCGCCAGGCTTCGCCCGCAAGGCCATGAAGTCCGCCAACCTGAGCTGCAAGATCAAGGGCATCACCCCGCACAGGCTGCGTGGCACGTTCGCCACGATGCTGTCGGAGCAGGGCGTGCCGATCCAGACTATCCAGGCTGTGATGCGCCACAAGTCGCCGATGACCACCATGGCCTACCTGGAGAAAAACCGGGAGACGGCAGCGCAGGCACAGAACGATATCGCCGAGAAAATCGGTTTTGGACGTGGCGAGAAAGTGGCGGGAGCCACCCCGCAAAGCCGCATGGATACACATCTTCATGATTATCATCAGTCATCAGTTGATGGCAATTCGGGCCTTGATTTGGGCTCACACACTCAGCAAACAGGAGATGAAAATGGCATCGAAAATTAATGTGCTTGCCGACGCGCAAGTGTCAGTACTTGTCGATGGCGAGTGGCAGAGGCTCGGGCATTGTGTAGGCGCGACCCCGCGATGGCTGGGCCGCGATGTGGTGCCGATCCAGGCTGCGCCCGTCTTGCGCGACGCAACCGGCAACTGGTGGCACCCTGACATGCCGCCTTTTGACGAAGGCGACGGCGAAAAATTCAAAGCATGGCTGAAGGCGCAAGGGCTGGAGTTGAGCCGGGCGGAACTCGGCGACGAGCCGGAGGATCATCCGGCCTACAAGGCGATCTTCGAGGAAGCGAATTGCGACTTCAGCGCGTGGGAACCTGAGCCGCCAGCGGGCGCCGGCTGGTTCATGCTGGCGATCAGTGATACCGAGGATGGGCCGGCCTGCTGCTGGGTTCGTCGCGCGCCGCCGGCGGCGCCAGCTCCATGAGAAGCCGCAGCCCAACGCCGGCGCCAGAAACCCCGGCCGAGGCAGCGTACAAGCGCGACCGCGCTTTGTTGCGCGCGCTCTACACCTGCCAGCCCGTGCTATTCGACGGCAAGCAGCACTTCCTTCACAGCATGTCTCCCCAGGTGCTGGGTGGCGGAGTATCGACAATTATTTACCTGATGGGCGACGCGACACCGCGTCAGCCCGGCGAAATCACTTTTTTGGAGCATGCAGAATGAAAATCACCCCGATTCAACTCAAGGCCCTCAGCCGCTTTCGCGAATGCTGCGAGGATTCGGCCTCCGGCGGGCATGATGTGCCAAAGGAAATGATGCAGCGCCTGGCGGCAGTGGGTGTGGTGCGCACACTGGGCTTCGGGCGGCATGAGACAACCGAGTTTGGCGACTGGCTACTCGCGCAGCCGCCGGAAGCGAAAGTGTCAACCTTGGCCGTCCCGGATGGTTGGAAGCTGGTGCCGGCAGAGCCGAATGACGCAATGCAGGCTGCTGGCGCGCAGGCGGTACGGATCGACACCACCGTCACCAATAAGATATGGACGGGAAATGCGGTATTTCGGGCCATGCTCGCCGCCGCTCCCGCCGCCCCGGCAGCGCAGGGCGATGTCAAGGACGAAAAAGCCGAGCTTGTACGCTCAGGCCTGACGCTGATGGTGAATTTGAAGACCGTCAAGGATGAACTGGAAGCGTTGAAGGGCGATGCCAAGGACGCCGAACGATATCGCTGGTTGCGCGACGGCGATAAGGACGGCATTCTGCTTGCCTTTATGGCCGGGCATAGCCGAGTTCCGGCTGATGTTGTCGATAGCAGGATTGATGCGGCCATTTCCGCGGGCGAGTTGCCTGTAATCGAAAAGGAGGGCGCATGAAAATCTACATCGCAGGGCCGATGACCGGCATGCCCGGCCTTAACTTCCCCGCCTTCCATGCAGCCACCGCTGAGCTGCGCGAGCAGGGCCATACGGTGATCAACCCGGCTGAGGTGAACCCAGATCAGACGACGTCGTGGGAGGCTTGCATGCGCCGCGATATTGCCGAGTTGGTGACGTGCGACCGTATCCACCTGCTGCCCGGCTGGAGGGTGTCGCGTGGCGCCAGGCTTGAACACCACATCGCCACGTCGTTGGGCCTGATGGTAACGCTGCACCCAGCATAGGACGCGGCAAAAACGTTGGCGGGAAAGTGGCGAAGAGCACCCCGCAACGCCGCATATTTCCTCACTTTCATGATTATTGTGAATCATCGGTTAGACACCTCCAGCACTACCAAACAGGGATTGAAATGCAACGAGAAAAAATTACGCTGGGATGGGCCGGCAAGAGCGCGCCAGTGGCGGATATTGCTTACATCGAGGTTGTTGAATTAGCTAGCACCGGATTGTTGGAAGACGTGGGGGAGGCGACGCGCGTCGACCCGTGGACCGATCCAGAGCCTCTGGAGCTTTGCTTGGAGCTGTGGAAATTATGGATGGAAGGGGATGATGATCGTGACCTTGGTTACAAAACGATGCGTGGGATGTGTGCGGACGGCGGTGGACAAGGAAAAGATTTATATGAGGCTCAACAAGCAAATGATATGAGGATTGCTAAAGCAACTGACGCAATGATCGAAAGTATGGGGCGGCTGCACATATGGGCAATTCATCGATCCACGGGAATAGCTACTGCTTGGAATTTTCCTAATGCCGCTTATCCCCAAGTGCTTGTGGCCGCAAAGAGTGAACTGTCGGATAAATTAAGAAAAAATATGTGCACAAAGCTTCTCTTTATATAGAATCGATTTCTTTGTCCCCTTGCCATGTCGTGGGAGGAGCTCCTGAAGGGGTGTTAATTATAATTCAACTTAGCGAGGAATGTATGAACCAAGAAGAGATATTGCAACTAGAGACTTATAAAAATGCAATCGAAAGGTCCAGAGAGTATGCCTCTCGTTTTTGGGTATTTTTAGGCAATCATCTCGAAGGTATGTTCTATGGCAAGATTTTTATAAGGCCGGTTCAGGGCAGCGAGCACGATAGCATCATGGATGTGCATGGATTTCCTTTTTATGTGCATTATCTTCCAATCGTAGTTAATGAAGACGGAGAGGTATCTGTCAAGACCCGCTTTCAATTCCACAAAGCTAAGCTTTCATTTGGCGAAAAGCGGGAGTGGGAGGATGAGGCATTGTTCTTTATTACATTTGACGAGGATGGTCTAGCGGAATTTGCGGGTTTTAAATTGCGTTTGTACTGCGAGCCCCACCTGGAAAACAAAAGCCGAGATCAATTCGGCTATGGTATTTTGCAGGCTGTATACACTTCGCTAGTGCCACATGCCCGCTAAGCATGCAGATGGTCCGCAAGTAAATGCCAAGTGGTGAACCTTCCTTTACTTTTTAGGATTGTTTGGTTATAGTGCGGACATAGGCGGACTTCTTTCGCCTAATGAAAAGCTCGCATCCGTCAGGACGCGGGCTTTTTTTTATTGCGAGACCTAATATGAAGCCTTGTCATTATCGAGACCTGATCGTTCGTGCTGTGGGCGCCGCCGATGGTAAGACGCTTGATCTAATCGTTGACCAAGTCATCGATGCCGAGCGTGCCAAGCAAATCCTGCGCGCCAAGGGCTACGGCATGACCGGCTTGCCTGCCAGTGCGACGGCCGCCTTGGTGCCGGATGTGTCGCCACGAACGCGTGTGATGGTCCAGCACGTTGGCTTCTCGTCTGAAGCCGCAGGAGTGCCCCAATTTGCAGGGCCCGACGGTGCATTTGTCCTAGCGGCGCGCTGGTTTGATGCATTGAGTGAGGCCCAAGCGGTACCACTTTCCCTGCTGCAAAATCGTTGATGCCACGTCTGCAGGCACTCAAGCCGCGCTTACAGCAGCAAGCCATGAGCCGCGCGCCAGTCATGCAGCCAGGCTCATGGCGCACCGATCAATCGAGCAGCACAAAGCGCGGCTATGGCTACGCTTGGCAAAGGGCTCGTGCCGGCTATTTGCGCAGCCACCCGCTGTGCGTGTACTGCCTGCGTGCCCCTGCTTATGCGGCCATCCGTGGCTTGTTGCCCAGCACGGCCATTTTGCGCTGTGCTGAGTTGGGCCTGGCCATACCCATGGCCTCTGTGGTTGACCACATCGAGCCGCACCGCGGCGACCAAGTTCTGTTCTGGAATAAGGCCAACTGGCAGTCGCTATGTGGCACCCACCACAGCGCAGACAAGCAGCGCGAAGAGGCGGCCCATCGTCGAGGCGAATAGATAGCATCGAAGCCACATTCTAGGAATGTTTCAAAAAAGAAACATTTCAATCGTTGTAAAGTAGCAACATGCATCAAAAGAAATATTTTAAAGAGGCGATTAGGGGAGGGGGGCGAGAAGTTCCCGACCCCTCGCCGACCTAGACCGCGTCCTCTCCCACGCGCAGATTTTATTTCCCTTTGGAGTAAATGTTAATGGCTTTAACAGGCAAAAAACGGCGATTCGCCGATGCCGTTTTAGCTGGCCTCTCCAATAGAGACGCGGCTATCGCGGCGGGTTACAGCGCCGCCACCGCGTCGGCGGCAGGGTCGCGCCTTGTTAAAGACGCGGATGTTAAAAAATGCCTGGAATCAGGCAGGGCGGCGGTCGACGTCAGGCTTGAGGCGCAGCCGCACGGCGGAGCGCTCAAGCGGTCCAAAGCAGCGCCTGTCGAGCAGCCGGACACGGATATGTTGTACTTGCTGCAGGAAATTGCCTTGGGGCGCGTCGATGCGACCACGACTCAGGTCAGGGCTGCGATCGCGGCGGTGCAGTACACGCACAAAAAGAAAGGCGATGCGGGCAAGAAGGAAGAGAAGTTGGTTGATGCGCAGAAAGCTGCCGAGGGCCGCTTCGGTGTGCCGCCAGCGCCGCCTCGCCTGGTGGCCAGTGGTGGTAAATGACGCCGTATCCAGAGTGGAGCACGGCGTGCCCCGACTGGGAAGCTCGCATTGTTGCTGGTCAGCCGCTCACGCCATGCCCACCGCTTTATCCTGACCAAGCTGCGGCTGCGTGGGAAATTTTCTCCGAACTGCGCATGGTGGACGCCGCCGGCAGCCCGAAGATGGGCGAGGTGGTCAAGCCTTGGGTGCGCGACTTTGTAGAAGCCATCTTCGGCGCATACAACCCGGAGACTGGCCGCCGGTTGATCAAAGAGTTCATGCTCCTGATCAGCAAAAAGAACGGCAAGTCGACCATCGCCGCCGGGATCATGCTGACGGCGCTGCTGCTGAACTGGCGGCTGGAAGGCGAATACATCGTCCTGGCGCCAACGAAGGAGATTGCGGACAACAGCTACAAGCCGATGGCGGCCATGATCAAGGCGGACGACGAACTGGCCGCGATGCTGAAGGTCCAGGACCACATACGCACCATCACCCACCTGACGACCAACGCCACGCTCAAAGTGGTGGCGGCCGACGGCGAGACGGTGTCGGGCAAGAAAGCGATAGGCGTGTTTATCGACGAGCTGTGGCTGTTCGGTAAAAACCCGCGTGCCGATGCCATGCTGCTGGAGGCAACTGGTGGACTGGCCTCGCGGCCCGAGGGATTTGTGATCTTCGCGACCACGCAGTCGGACGATCCGCCGGCAGGCGCGTTCCTGTCGCGGCTGCTGTATGCGCGCGGCGTGCGCGACGGGCGGATCCATGACCCGCAGCATTACCAGATCTTGTACGAATTTCCCGAGCACATGCTCAAGGCCGGCGCACACCGCGATGTGAGTAACGCCTATGTGACGAACCCGAACATGGGCACGTCGGTCGACGAGGAATTCATCGAGCGCGGCTTCCGGCAGGCGCAGGAAAAAGGCGAAGTTGAGTTCCGCGGCTTCCTGGCCAAGCACCTGAATGTGCAAATCGGCCTGGCGTTGATGTCGAACCGCTGGCCTGGCGCCGATTTTTGGGAGCAGCAGGGCCTGCGCCCGGCGCTGACTCTGGAAGACCTGCTGGCCCGCAGCGAAGTGGCCACCGTCGGCATCGATGGCGGCGGCCTGGACGACTTGCTGGGCCTGGCGGTGATCGGCCGCGAGCGCGAAACGCGCCGCTGGCTGCTGTGGACCAAGGCTTGGGCGCACCCTTCCGTGATGGAACGGCGAAAACTCGAAGCCGCCCGCTTCGAAGACTTCGCCAAGCAGGGCGACCTGGTGCTGGTCGAGCGCATCGGCGAGGACGTGGAGCAGGTGGCGGCGGCCGTGCTGCAAGTGGAGCAATCCGGGCTGCTCGACAAGGTGGGCGCCGACTCGGCAGGCATTGGCGCCATTCTCGATGCCATGGTCGAGGCTGGCGTGCCGCAAGAAAAGATCGTCGCCATTTCGCAGGGCTGGCGGTTGGGTGGTGCGATCAAGACCACCGAGCGCAAGCTGGCCGAGGGCGTGATCGAGCACGGCGGCCAGCCGATGATGGCCTGGTGCGTAGGCAATGCCAAGGTCGAACCGCGGGGCAATGCCATTTTAATTACCAAGCAGGCTTCCGGGTCCGCCAAGATCGATCCGCTGATGGCGACCTTCGACGCTGTATCCCTGATGGAACTAAATCCGCCGGCGCAATGTGGCTCGGTGTACGAATCGCGCGGCATAAGGACTGTTTAACCCATGAGTTTATTTGATTTCTTCCGGCCATCTGCAGCGCCGGAGGCGCAGTCACGCCCGGACGAGACGTGCGATACCCCGGTGCCGGCCGCCGCCGCGCCGTCGGCACCGACCATCCAGGCATCGACAGGCACCCTGTTCGCCGGCCTGGACGACCCCGACCTGCTTGCCTTCATGCGCACCGGCAGTGAGACCGCCTCGGGCGCCTACGTCAATGCGTCGAAGGCGCTGCAGAACATGGCCCTGCTGCGCTGCGTCACACTGATCTCGGAATCGATCGGCATGCTGCCGCTTAATCTGGTCGAGCGCGGCGACGAGAAGCGCTATGCCACCGAGCACCCGCTATACGACATCTTGAAGGCCAAGCCGAACAACTGGCAGACGGCGTACGAGTTCAAGGCGCTGATGCAACTGCGCGTCATGACGCATGGCAATGCCTACGCCCGCGTGATCTGGTCGCGTGGCCAGGTGCTGCGCCTGATCCCGATGTGTCCGAAACGCGTGAAGGCCGAGCTGGACGATAGCTGGAACATGGTCTACACGTACACCCGCAAGGATGGTCGTCAGATCCCGCTGCCGGCCGAGGAGGTATTCCACCTGCGCGACCTGTCCGAAGATGGTGTGACGGGACTGTCCCGCGTGCGCCTAGCGCATGAAGCAATCGGCATCGCGCAGCAGGCAGAAAAGGCCGCCGCGCGTCTGTTCAAGAACGGCGTGATGGCCGGGGGCGCACTGTCGGCGCCCAACGCGCTCACTGACAAGGCCTTCGGCCGCTTGCAGGATTCGATCACCGACAAGACCGGCGCCGAAAACGCTGGCAAGTGGATGATCCTCGAAGAGGGCCTCAAGGCTGAACAATGGGCCAACACCGCCGCCGATGCCCAGCACATCGAAAACCGCAATCACCAGATCGAGGAAATCGCCCGTGCCATGGGCGTGCCGCGCCCGCTGCTGATGATGGACGACACGTCCTGGGGCAGCGGCATCGAGCAACTGGCCATCCTCTTCATCCAGTTCTCGCTGCAACACTGGTTCACGATCTGGGAGCAGGGCATCGAGCGCACCCTGCTGTCGAAAGAGGACGGCAAGAAGCTGCGCGCCAAATTCAACGAACGCGCGCTGCTGCGGGGCACCTTGAAGGACCAGGCCGAATTCTTTACCAAGGCGCTGGGCAGCGGCGGCCACGCGCCGTGGATGACACAAAACGAAGTGCGCGAGCTGCAAGACCTGGCCCGTTCCAATGACAAGGGCGCAGACGAGCTGCGCGCGCCCGCCAACCAAGCGAAGACAACCAATGACCCTGTTAAAACTGCCTGAAATCAACGCCGCCCAGGGCCTGGGCAATATCCAGTTCGACATGCGCCCTGACGCGCTCGAGCGCTGGGAGCCGGGCATCCGCGCGGCGGCCGACGACGACGGCCCCACCATTTCCATCTACGACCGCATCGGCGAGTCGTACGACGGCGAGGGTGTGACCACCAAGCGCATTTCCGCCGCCCTGCGCAACATCGGCGCGCGCGACGTGACGGTGAACGTCAACTCGCCCGGTGGCGACTTCTTCCAGGGCGTGGCCATCTACAACCTGCTGCGAGAGCACAAGGCCAAGGTCACCGTCAAGGTGATGGGCATCGCCGCGTCGGCCGCGTCCGTCATCGCCATGGCCGGTGACGAGATCCTGATGGGTGACGGCGCCTTCCTGATGATCCACAACGCCTGGGCCATGGCGATCGGCAACCGCCACGACATGATCAAGGCATCCGAGCAGCTGGCGCCCTTCGATGCGGCCATGGCCTCCGTCTACGCCGCCCGGTCCGGGCTGAGCGCAGCGGAAGCTGCCGCCATGATGGACAAGGAAAGCTGGCTGGGCGCGATCCAGGCCGTCGAGCAAGGCTTCGCGAGCGGCATCCTGGCGCGCGAGCAGATGGGTCACGATCCCGAGGCCAGCGCCGACACGAAATATCTTGCGATGGTGGAAGCGGCCATGGCCCGGGCGGGGCATTCCCGCTCCGTGCGCCGCGAAGCCATCAAGTCCCTGTTTTCTGGCACGCCGGGCGCTGCTGGAAAAATCGCCACGCCGAGCGCTGGCACCAAAGAAGTAGCAGCGTCACTGCAAACCCTGATCAACAATCTGAAAGGCAAATAATGAAAAAAGTAATGATGACCAGCATCGCCACGGCGATGATCGCCAGCGCCCTGGCGGCGCAAGCTACCCAGGCCAGCCAACCCGTTCCGCGCGGCATCGTGGCGGTGCGCGCCGACGGCGATGTGAATGCACTGATCACCGATCTGAACAAGGCATTTCACGCTTTCAAGGAAGAGCACACCAAGCAACTGGAAGACGTCAGGAAGGGCAGCGCTGACGCCCTGCAGGCGCTGAAAGTTGAAAACATCAATGCGGAAATTGCCAAGCTGCAGGCGTCGGTCGACGCGGCCAATGAGCGCATGGTGGCGGCCGCCATGAATGGCGGCGGTAACCAGCTGAAAGATAAGGAATATACGGAAGCCTTCAATGCGCACTTCAAAAAAGGCGAAGTGCAGGCCTCGCTGAACAAGGGCACGGCCAGCGAAGGCGGCTTTTTGGCGCCGGTCGAGTGGGACCGCACCATCACCGACCGCCTGCTGGTCGTGTCGCCGATGCGTGCTCTGTGCTACATCCAGCCGATCAGCACCAACGGCTTCAGCAAGCTGTTCAACAATCGTGGCACCAACTCGGGCTGGGTGGGTGAGACGGCCCCACGTCCTGAAACCAACGGCCCGACGTTGGGCAGCCTGGCCTACAACACCGGCGAGCTGTACGCGAACCCTGCTGCCACGCAGCAAATGCTGGACGATTCGGCTGTGAATATTGAAACCTGGCTGGCTTCGGAGGTCGAAACCGAGTTCTCCATCCAGGAAGGCGTCGCCTTCCTGACGGGCAATGGCACCAACAAGCCGGCCGGCCTGCTGACCTACATCACCGGCGGCGCCAACGCGGCGGCCCACCCATGGGGCGATATCAAGACCGTCAAGAGCGGTGCAGCGGCGGCGCTGACCGCCGACGGCCTCATCGACCTGGTGTATGCCTTGCCCGGCGAGTACACGGCAAACGCCCGCGCTGCGATGAACCGTAATACGCAGGCTGCCATCCGCAAGCTGAAGGATGGTCAGGGCAATTACCTGTGGCAGCCGTCCTTTGAAGCCGGCGCCCCTGCCACCGTGCTGGGCTACGGCATCGCCGAGATGGCGGGCATGCCAGACGTCGCGGCCAACTCCAAGCCAATCGTGTTTGGCGACTTCAAGCGCGGCTACATGATCATCGACCGCACCGGCGTGCGCGTGCTCCGCGATCCCTTCACCAACAAGCCGTACGTGCACTTCTACACCACGAAGCGCGTCGGCGGCGGCCTGCTGAATCCGGATGTACTCAAGGCCTTGACGGTCGCAGCCTAAAACCCATGCGCCGGGCCAACTTGGTCCGGCGCAGCCATTGAAAGGAATCATCATGGTTTTCAGTAAAGAATTCCGCGGCGTGCGCGACGGCGAAATCTATCCCGAAACGTTCCAGCCGGGTGACGAGTGCCCGCCAGAACTGGTCGATGCGGCGCAGAGCCTGGAAGTGCTCGAAGTGCCTGAAGCGCTCGAGTCGAAGAAAAAGGGCAAATAATCCATGTTCCTAACACCTGAACTGGCCAAGGGCTACCAGCGCATCGTCGGCAACGATGAGGACGCCGTGATCAATCTGATCCTGTGGGCCGCTGAGCGCGCCGCGCTGGTCTACCTGAACCGTCAGGTGTTCGCCGACGTTGCCTCCATGGATGCGGCCATTATGGCCGGTACCGCCGGCGAGTTTCCGATGGTAATCGAGGACGATATCAAGCTCGGCATGCTGAAGATCTTCGGCGACCTGTACGAGAACCGCGAGGACAGCGTGCTGGCCGTGTCGGTGGCGCGGCTACCACTGGGCTCGCGCGAGCTGCTGCGCCCGCATCGCATCGGGAATGGCGTCTGATGCGCGCCGGCCAGCTGGATCGTCGCGTCACCATCGAGCGCCCGGGCATGGTGGAGGGCGAGTATGGACCGCAACCTGGCGGCTGGGTGCCGTTCGCCGCGCGCGTGCCGGCCCAGGTAAAGGATGCCTTGCCCAGCAAGTCGGAAACGGTACAAGAGGGCCTGTCCGTGGCCACGCACCCGGCGCGCCTGCGGATACGTTATCTGCGCGGCATCACCTCCGCCATGCGCATCACGCTGCATGGCGATACCGACGAGGTTTTCCAGATCGTTGGAGGACCGGCCGAGATTGGCCGCCGGGAATGGCTGGAAATGACCATCGAGCAGTATTCAACCCAAGGGCAATAATGGCAGACGACCGCAACATCACCGGCGGCAAGGCGTTGGACGACTTCCTTAAATCCTTGCCGGTCAAGATCGAGCGCAACATCATGCGCTCGGCGCTGCGCCAGGGCGCCAACGTGTTCAAGGCCGAGGTACAGGAAAATATCCCTGTCGCCAGCGGCGACCTACGCCGCAGCGTACGCGTGGTGACCAAGGCCACGGGTGGCAAGGTGACAGCATCCGTACGCGTTGGCAACAAGCGCGCCTGGTACGGCCACATGGTCGAGTTCGGCACCAAGCCGCACAAGATCGTGCCGAAGAAGAAGGGCGCCTTGGTCATTGGCCAGACCCGCTCCATGGTAGTGGAACACCCGGGCGCCAAGCCGCGCCCATACATGCGGCCGGCGTTCGACACCAAGCCCGACGCCGCCATCGCTGCCGTGGGCGCGCAGATCCGCAAGCGCCTGACCGTCGAGGGCATTAACGTGCCAGCGGCTGAAACCGATTAGGACGATCATGAGAATCAAGATGCTGAAAACTATCCCTGGCTCGATCGACGGCGTGACCGTGATCGACCTGCAGGCCGGTACCGAATACACCATGACCGACGCCGCCCGCGGCGTGCGCCGTGCTGCTGCCTACATCCGCCGCAGCGAGGCCGTCGAAGTCATCGAAGTCGCCACGGGGGACGACCAGGTGGCAGCATCGCCGACATCCAAGGCGAGCGCCAAGAAATGAGCGCCATCAAAGTGATCCGCGCGCTGCTGATCGCGCACTCGCCGATGCTGGCCCTGGTGCCGGCGGCGCGCATCGTGGCCGGTACTGTGCCGCTGGGTACGCCGCTGCCTGCCATCGGCCTGACCGAGATCAGCAGGGTCGAGCTGCCCACCGTGTCGCTGGGCCAGCGCGCCGTCCAGGTTACCGCGCGTGTCCAGGTCACCGTGTACGCCAGCACCTATCCGGACCAGAAGGCCGTCCTGCAGGCGGCCAAGCTTGACGCTGGCGCGCATACCGGCACGGTGGCAGACATTGCCGTGCGCAGCGTGATGCGCGACGTGGTCGGGCCAGACATGAAAGACGATGACGCTGACATATACCAGCAGTCCAGAGACTTTAAGGTGGTCTTCGTCGAAGCGAATTAGCCGTCTCCACAGGTTTTCCCAGCCCGCCCGTACCGCAATCTGCGTGCGGGCTTTTTATTGAAAGGTATCAACATGGCATTCGAAAATGATTTCGAGACAGTCGCCGGCACCAAGCTGTTTGTCTGCGCGACCCGTCCGGCAACCGACACGGTCGCCGCCTTCACGGCGCTCACCTGGGTCGAGGTGGGCGACATAACCAACGTCGGCGGTGTGAAAGGCCGTGAATACAGCACTTCCACGCTGTCGACCGTCGGCAATGCGCACGACCGCGAGAAAAAGGGCAGCTACAAGTTGCCAAACGCCGAAATGGAATGCGCGTGGGTCGAAGACGACGCAGGTCAGATGATCGTGGAAGCGGCAGCCAACAACTACACCATTCCAGCATTCAAGCTGGAAAAGCAGGGCGGTGGCGTCCGCTACTTCACGGCGCAGGTATCCAAGTTCATCGAAAACATGGGCGGCAGCAACGACACCGTCAAGGGCGCCTTCACCCTGTTGCGCCAGAGCGACACCATTACCGCGTAAGCGGCAACCCTTCAAGGCCACAGGCCACCCCAGCACCGACCTTGTCCGCTCCGCCCTTCGAGGGGCGGGCGGGCCTGGCACGGGCATTCACTCCCTCGAAGAAAGACTTCATCATGACCGATATCCGCAAATTCGCAGTAGAAGAAACCTCCATCCTGCACCTGAAAGACGCCAATGACGAATTGATGTACGCCGACGGCGCCGACGGCAAACCCGATACGAACAAGCCGATACGCATTGCGCTTTACGGCCCAGGCTCGAAGAAATTCGCCAAGGTCCAGGCTGCCAACAACAACAAGCTGTTCACCCGCCTCAAGAAAAAAGGCAAGGAAGACCAGTCTGCCGAAGACAAGGCTCAGGAAAGCGCCGAGACGCTGACCCAACTCACACACTCGTTCGAGAACATCGGCTATGACACGCTGGCCGGTGAAGCGCTGTACAAGGCCGTCTACCTGGACACCACCATCGGCTTCATCGCCACCCAGGTCAACGCCTACCTGAATGACTGGGCAAATTTTACGAAGGCCTCGGCGACGAACTAAGTCTGTTCGTGCGGCACAGTGCCTGGCTCGGTGCTGTGCCAGAGCCAAAGGACGGCGCGCCCGCCGATGCCGTCAAGCTGTCGCGCCGCGAGCGCATCGAGCGCGATGGCGGCGAGATTGAAATGCCGCCGTTCGACGAGGGCGAGTACCTGATTGCTTATCTGTACGAGCTGGGACCGACGGTGGCGGCCGGCATGGGCGCCGGACCGGTGACGTTTGTCGAGATGACCGCCTGGCAGGCCGCGCGCGGGTTTGAGCTAGCGCCATGGGAGGCACGCTTGCTACGGCGCCTATCTGTCGACTACCTGGCCGAATCGCACCGCGCCACGCAGCGCGATTGCCGGCCGCCTTGGGGTGGATCGGTTGCCGTGCGAGTCAGCCATGGCCGCGCAGCAGCACGTGCCCTTGAGTTGTTTCTTGCATAGACCGTCCACGTGGCGGTCTTTTTTTCCGTTTGTCACCCATGAGGTGCCTTTTGCACAGTAAGCCCATTAGTGTAATATTGCCTCTTTGAAATGTATTGAGGAATTGTATGCGCAGGATTATTTTAATTTTTGGAGTTGTTGCGATGTCCACAGCCCTGTTTGCATGTGGTGAATCTGCTGAACAAAAAGAGGCAAGAATTAATGCCAACCTTAAAATACTTGGCGAAAAGTACGTGAAGCTAAAATTAAAGGACCCTGAATCAGCTCAATTTCAGAATCAATTTATTGGCATCAAAGGCGCCCCATGTGGCGAAGTGAATTCGAAGAATAGCTTCGGTGGATACACCGGGTTTAAACGGTATATTTCAGTGGGGAAAGATCTAACCGTTATGGAGCCGGATATGCCACCTGGTGAATTTGAATTATCGTGGGCGCAGATTTGCAAATAGAGCTCATGCATTAAAAGTAAGTAAGTCAGCCAGCTTAACTGCTGGCTTTTTTATTTCAGACAATAACCGCCCATGAGGCGGTTTTTTTATTGGATACGCGATGATCGTCGGTGATCTTGAAATTCGCCTGAGGGCAGATATTGCCCGGCTGCAGGCCGATATGACGCAGGCGCGCCGCGTCGTCACGGAAACGCAGGACAGGATCAACGCGGCCGCCAATGCCATGAAGACGGCGCTGGCCGGCATCGGCATCGGCGCCGGCCTGGCCGAAATCATCAAGATGGCTGATGAATACGCCAAATTCACGGCGCAGCTGCGCCTGGCGTCGACGTCGGTCGCCGACTATGCCGCGTCTTACGAAGCTGTCAAACGCATTGCGAAGACCTCGCAACAGGATCTGGCCAGCACGGGGGTGCTGTATGCGCGAATTGCCAACGGCACGCGCGAACTCGGCACCACGCAAAAGCAGGTGGCTGCCATCACCGAGACCGTTAACCTGGCGCTGCGCGTGAGTGGCGCCACGGCAACCGAGTCGGCATCGGCCCAACTGCAGCTGTCGCAGGCATTCGCATCGGGCACGCTGCGCGGCGAGGAATTCAACGCCGTCAACGAGGCCGCGCCGCGCCTGATGAAGGCGCTGGCCGACGGCATGGGCTTGCCGGTGGGCGCGCTCAAGGCGATGGCGGGCGAGGGGCAGATTACTTCCAACATCATGGCCACGGTGCTGCCGAAGGCGCTGGAGTCGTTGCGCGAGGAAAGCAAGAATATCCAGACGATCTCTGGTGCTTTCACTGTGCTCAAGAACGAAATGCTGGAGTTTTTTGGGATGCAGGCTCAGGCCAACGGCACTGTGGCGCTTATTACTGGCGCCATTCGACTGCTTTCTGAAAATCTCACATCGCTTGTCATTATTCTTAAAACGTTGATGGCCTATCAGATCGGCACTTGGCTGGCGACCTGGACCGCGAATACATACGCTAAAGTCACCGCGTCGATGGCGCTGCGCGCCGCCACGGTGGCGCAGATGCAGGCCGATGTTGTCGCCGCCGAGGCACAGGTGGCATTGCTGGCAGTCACGCAGGCGGCGATAGTTGAAGCGCGCGCGGAAGCGATTGCACGCCTGTCCCAAGCTCAGGCAAATATCCGTGCAGCCCAGGCCGCTATCGTCGCGGCAGAGGCCGCTGGCGCGCAGAGCTATGCTTTGATGGTGCTGCGCACTTCTACAGCGGAACTGGCTGTAGCAGAAGCGGCACGTTCGGCCATGTTGAAAGAGTTGGCCATCCTTGGCGTGCAGCAAAAAAGGATCAGCGAACAGATTGCAGTGGCTGATTCCACGCAGGCGGCAGCAAAAGCACGCCTCGCCGGTGTCACCGGCGTACTGGCGGGGGCCATGCGAGGTCTCAGTGCGGCCACAGCATTTCTCGGCGGGCCACTTGGTGCGGCAATCCTGCTGATCGGGGCGCTGACGTTGGCTTGGCAGCATTTTGGTAAAAAAGCCAAAGAGGCCAATGAACAAGCGGCAGAATCTTTTGAAGAGGCCCATGCCAGGATCATCAAGGCCCTTGATACCCAGATCGATAAGCAGCAAAACCTGCTGCAGCTTAAAAATCTCGGCCTGACCAATCAGCAGGCGGAAAAAGAACTGCCTATTATCAAGCAGCTTGAGGCGGCAACCAAAAGGATGGGCGAACTCAACGCGCGTACTGGTGATTTTGCAGGAATCAGCAATGACGATGCGATTTTCAAACGCATAGAGCTGAACAAGCAGATTAATGAATTGCTTGAAAAGCAAGCAAAAGCCACCAAGGGCGCGGCCGATGTTGCAAAAGTTACAGGGGCCGAAGCCTACAACGAGTGGAAAAAGACCTACGCCACCCGTGAAGAGCAGCGCGTAGCCGAGATCGCCGACCTGAAATCGCGCAATTTGAATGCGGAGCAGTATGCCGACATCTTGGGCCGTATCAATTTGAAGTACGCCGACAAGGGCGCAGTGGCTGGACTGAAGAAAGAAGAGCAATCCTATGCCACGCTGATCGCCAGCATCCGCGAGAAGATCGAGGCGGGGCGCCTGGAAAACGCCACTGACGTCGATGCGACCGAGAGCCAGAAGCTGCGCATCAAGCTGGAAGAGGAAATCAAGACGGGCAAGCTGAAATTGGCTGACGCGCACCTGGTTGTGGCGCGCGCGGCGCTGGACGAGCTGGCGGCGGAGGAAAAGATCGCCAAGGCCCGTGCCACGGAAAAGGACGTGTCCGCGCGCATTCAGGAAAGCACGCTGGCGCGCCAGGACTCCGCGGCGGCGCTGGCGGTGGAATACCAAATGATGGGCAAGTCCAGCGACGCACGTGAATTGGCCATGGTGGCGGTGCGCGAGCAGACGGCGCTGGAGAAATTCCTGCTTCAGGAGAAACTAGCCGGCAAGGCGGTCACCGAGGACCAGATCAAGCGCCTGACGGAAGAGGCGGCCGCGCGCGTGCGCGTTGAGCAGGCCACGCTGGCGCAGACCAAGGCGCTCGGTTATGCAGCTCAGCTGGCCGACGAGAACCGCCGCTTCGCCGCTGAATCGCTGTTCGATGAAAAAGCGCGCGCTGCTGCACTGCTGAAAATTGACGCCACCATATGGCAGGAGCGCATTGCCCTGGCCGGCGCCGGCACGGACGCGCAGAAGCGCCTGCAGGAGGAATACTCGATTTGGTACAGCAACCAGCTGGCCAAGCCTGAGATCGAGGCCAATCGCAAATTGTGGGAGTCGATCGATACGACAGCGCACGATACGTTCGTGTCGATCTTCGATTCGGGCAAGTCGGCGTTCGACCGCCTTCGGGACACCTTGAAAAATGGCCTTCTGGATCTGCTGTACCAGATGACGATCAAGAAGTGGATACTGAACATTGGCGCCTCGGTGTCCGGTGGCGGTGTCGCTGGCCTGGCATCATCCAATGGGCTAGGCCCGACTGGCGGCGCTGCTGGTGGAGGCCTGGGCGGTATTGCCGGCCTGGCTCAGAGCGCGAAGACGGCATATAACATTGCCACGGACGGCTTTGCCAGTATGACGTCGTCGCTTGGTGACGCCCTGAGTTCTGCAGGGAATTTCTTCAATTCAGGTTCGATTTCAAGTTTTGGAAAGGGTATGACTCTGTCCGGTGACCAAGCCAGTACGGCAGCGCAGGCCTACCTGAAGGCCGGCGATTCGGGCACGGCCAGTTCATTGACGAGTGGCTCGGCAGCGGGTTCTGCCCTTACTGTGGCGACAGCCTGGCTCGCGGCCGCGGGAATTGGCCGGGCGCTGGGGAACAAAATCTCGAATGGCTATTCCGTCAACGGTGGGAATGGTGGTGGTTTTATTAATTTCTCCACGTTGACAAATTCCGTGCCGATTCTCGGTGGCATCGTTGGTGGCCTGATTAATCGCGCTTTTGGCATGTCGGAGAAAAAGGTTACTTCGTCCGGTATTCGCGGAACCTTGGGGGCTGACAGTTCGTTTAAAGGCGAGACCTTTGCGGATTGGACGCAAAAAGGTGGTCTGTTCCGTAAAAACAGGTCGGACACGGATATCGGCACGGTCGACGCGGCTACGGCGAGCGCGTTTTCAAGCACGTACGCGGCGATCCGTGATGTATCTGCAGCCATGGCGGCAACCCTTGGCGTCGATGCCGCAGGCATCAAGACACGCGCACAGTCTCTCAACATCGCATTGACAAACGATGCCGCAAAAAATGAGGAAGCGGTCAAAAAATTCTTTGGCGATGTGGCCAATTCGATTGCTTTGGAAGTCGTACCCAATCTGGCGAAATTCAAGGTGGGCACGGAGGAACTCAGCGACACACTGCAGCGCGTCGGCACCGACTACGCTGCAGTAGACGCTGCCCTGCAGTTGATCGGCCGTACGTCGCAGGATGCATTCGGCGCGGTGGGCGTCGCCACCATCGGTGCGCGCGAGAATCTGATTAAGTTGGCGGGCAGCCTGGACGCGTTTACCAGCGGGACGGGCTTCTTCGCCGAAAACTTTCTGACAGAAGCCGAACAGATGGCGCCAGTGCTATCGACTGTGGCCGATACGCTGGGCAAGCTGGGCATGGCCGGCGCCACGACCATGGACGATTACAAGAAAAAGGTGCTGGGTCTGAATCTGGCCGACACGGCGGATCAGGCGTTGTACATCAAGCTCATGGCCCTTGCGCCGGCATTCAAGGCTGCGTCCGACTATAGCAACCAGCTGGCCGCCGCGACAGGCAACTATGTCGCCGTGGTCAAGACCGCCAGCGAGATCGCCAGCGAGCACCTTGACCTTCAAAAGCAGCTGAACGAGCTGACGAAAAGCGAAACGGAGCTGCTGGCCATCCAGCGCTCCAGCATCGCAGCCGTCAACCGCACACTGTTCGACCAGGTGCAGGCCGCCAAGGCAGTCATTACCGTCAAGGACGCACTGGGCAAGGCCTACGAAAAGGAATCGGCAGCGGCCCAGACGGCGCTGGATAAATCGAAATCGTGGGTCGCCACGCTCAACGGCCTGAACGCCAGCATGGCCCTGGGCAATCAATCCACCCTGACGCCGGAGCAGAAATACGCCGAGGCGCGCGCGCAGTTCGAGAAAACCCTGGCGGCAGCCAATGCTGGCGACACGACGGCGCAGTCTGGCCTGTCGGCTGCCGAGCAGGCGTTCCTGACAGCGTCCCAGGTGGTCAACGCCTCGGATGCCCGCTACGCGGCAGATTACGCCCGCGTGCTGGCGGCCAACGACGAGGCATTGAAATGGGCCTCGGCGCAGGTCGACGTGCAGCAGGCCAGCCTGGATGCGCTCAAGGCTCAGGTGTCGGGCTTAATCACCATCAACGACAGTGTGCTGACGGTGGCGCAAGCCATTGCCAACCTGCAGGCTGCGATGGGCACGGCTACGGGCTTGGGCGTGAAGTTCGACGGCTCGCATGCCGGCGGCTTGGCCAACGTGCCATTCGATGGCTACGCGGCCGAGCTACACCGCGGCGAAGTGGTGGTCGACGCGCCAGCTGCAGCGGCCATGCGCCGTTACTTCGGCGGCGCGCCGAGCCAGGGCGGCGGCAACACAGATGCTCTGGTGGCCGAGATCAAGAGCTTGCGGGAAGAGGTCAAAGGGCTGCGGGCCGATCAGGCAGCGCAAACCGGCGCCACCATCCAGGCCACCGTCGAATCGAACGATCAAGCCGCCAAAACGGTCGTCGCCGGCGTCGATAAATCCGCCAAGGCATCCGCCTGGGCGAAACAAGTGGAGTACTCCCAATGACAGATGCGCAATTTCTGGCATGGCTGCAAAGACCGTCGGCCGCCCGTATGGTGCTGATCGAGGTGCAGGTGAATGTGGCCGGTGTGGAAGTGACGCGGTTCATCTCCTCCTGGCCGTATGTCACCGGCCCGGCCGACCTTCCGGCCAACACTACGTACCTGCCGCTGGCAACTGGCGGCCTGGCCTTCGCCGAACAGGTCAGCCTGACAGGCGAAGCAGGCCTGTCGGGCGGCGATATCGAGTTCGATAACGCCGATGGCGCGCTCGATGGCTGGCTTGCCGACGTCTGGCGTAACCGCCCCATCAAGGCCTGGGCCGGCGATCCTGCCTGGCCGCGCAGCGATTTTCGCCTGGTCTTCGATGGCATCGTCGCCGATATCGCTAGCTCGGTGCGCGAATCGATCAACCTGTCGCTGCGCGACAAGCTGCAGCGCCTGGACACGCCGATTGCTGAGGCGAAGCTGGGCGGCACCTCGCCAAACAAGGATGCCACCTTGCCGATCCCGTTCGGTGAGTGCCACAACGTGACACCATTGCTGACCAATCCGGCCACGCTGGAGTATGGATTCCTGGGCGCCGTGGAGTCGAGTTTCGAGGTGCGCACCAACGGCAAGCCGATTGCCGTGGCCTTGAATGACCAGGCGGGGCGCTTTAACCTGACCACCGACCCGTTTTCCACCGTGATTTCGGTCAGCGTGCAGGGCGACAAGGGCGGCGGGTACGCTCCGCGCATTGCGCCGCTGGTGCAGCGTATCGCCACCGCCTACGGCAAGGCATCGGACCGCTTCACCGTGGCCGACCTTGACCTGGAGAACCTGGCCGCCTTCGATGCCGCCCACCCGCAGCTGGTGGGCCTGTACGTTGCGGACCGGACGAACCAGGCGCAGGCCATCCAGCAACTGGCGGCCAGCGTGGGCGCCCAGGCAATCATGTCGCGCACTGGCCAACTGCGGCTGGTGCAGATCGCGCTGCCTGCCGCCGGCGTGCCGGTAGAGATTGGCCCCGAGCACATGCGGCTCGATTCCCTGCACCCGGTACGTCGCCTGCCGGTGATGGCGGCCGTCAAGATTGGTTTTGACAGGAACTGGACGGTGCAATCGAACCTGACCACGAGCATTCCGCCGGCGCATGCCGACCTGTATGCCACGGAGTGGCTGACCGAAACGGCGGTCGATGAGGCGGTGCGCACGCGCTACCGCCTGACGGACGACCCGCCCCAGATCGATACCTGCCTCAAGACCAACGAAGACGCCAAAGCGGAAGCGGCACGGCGCCTGGCCCTGAACAAGGTGCAGCGCACGATTTACGAATTTGATGGAGAGCCGGAAATGATGATGCTGGAACTGGGGCAGCCCGTGGTGCTGCGCGATGATCGTTTCGGCCTGCAGGGCGGCGTGCCCGGTGTGGTGGTGCTGCTGTCGCATCAATGGCTGGCCGCGCGCGTGACGGTGGGAGTGCTGGTATGACGGCCATCGGCGGTGCCCGCGACAAGTTGCTGCAGGCGACGGCAGAGCGCTTCAGCACGACGGCCGACGGCAAGGCGATCCTGCTGGCCGGCAGCACGCCCGTGTTTCGCGTGAACAGTGCCGGCGCCGGTGCGCCAGGCTCGATTGCCATTACCGCCAAACCGGTGAACGTGGTGGGCGATATCGTGTTTTCAGTGTCTGCCGGCACGCAGATGTCCGTCAACGGCAATGTGGCCACCGTCAATTTTGCCAACATGACCACGGATACGGCCCTGGTGCAGGCGCGCGTTCGTGAGTTTGGCGTTGACTACGTCGGCAATTACATGATCAGCAAGGTCTTCGATGGCGGCACCGGCGAGCCGGGCCTGGCCGGCTTGAACACGGGCCAGGCCTTCGCCTACAAGCGCGCGGCTGCTGCGCCTGTCGATTCGCCGGGCGACGTGATCTTCACCTTTGCCACGGCCGCCATCACCACGCCGGCCGGCAATGACCTGGCCAACGGCTGGTCGAAGAATATCCCGGCCGGCACGGCGCCGTTGTACGTGCGCGCGGCAGCCGCCAGTTCGCGCAACGCCACGGACAGTATCGCCTCCAATGAGTGGGCGGGGGCAGTGCAGCTGGCCAAGGACGGCGCCACCGGCCCGAACGGCGTGGATGGCCTGAATGTGGCGCCCGTGCGCATCTACCAGCGCGGCGCGACCAACATCGCCCCGGCGCTGCCGAGCGCGACATGTACGTTCACGTTTGCCACGGGCGTGCTGACGGGCCTGAACAACGGCTGGTCGACGCAGGTGCCGACGGCGGGCGGAGCGTACCTGTTCACCTCGGGCGCCACGGCCTCGTCGCGCACGGCGACCGACGACATTGCCCCCGGCGAATGGGCCGCCGCCGCGCGCCTCGCCGCCGACGGCGCCACTGGCCAGCGGGGTACCGTGACGGTGACGGCGCCAGGCTATTCGACCTGGTCGGATGCGTCGGCCGTGTATGAGCTGGGCCGCGCGGGCTATGGCGCCCCGATCAACCGCGACGTGGTCACCTTGTACGACGCCACGCATGCGGTGACGAAGTACTTTGACAACGGCGCTTGGCTGGTGCTTGGCACGGTGCTGAACGGCAATTTGCTGGTAAGCGGCTCGGTGGCAGCCGAGGCCCTGTCGGTCGACAAGCTGTCGGCGATCAACGCGAATCTGGGGAATGTGGTCGCTGGCGACCTGTACGGCACTACGCTGCATGGGGGCGCAGGGTATCCCACCAATGCGTATGCGTGGCCCTCTAACGCAGGAGTCGGATTCCACCTGAGTTCCGCAGGCTTGTTACTCGGGAACTATTCCCTTGGGAAATATATTGAGATGCGCAGCGATGGCTATGTGGATATGCCAGGACTGAAAATAGAAAATGGGCGGGCTATCTTTTCTGGTGCGCTCCAGTCGGTGAACGGCAATGTGCAAATTAATGCGGATGGCACGTTTCGCTTGCGCGGCAGTACGAATGGTGTCGGGCTGAATATGAACAATTCCGCTATTAGCATGGTCGACGAGAACGGTGTCGAACGCATCTTCATCGGGCTCAAGCCATGAGCAGCGCCGCCATGATCTTGCGCAACGCGGCCAATCAGGTGACCTGGGATTCGCGCAACGTGGCCGGGGGCGTCCTGGCTGATGTGCGCACCTTTGCCTCGGCGGTCACGGCCGTGCTCACCTACCCGGCGTTTCCTGGGCGCTCGGTGCGGATTATCCCCGTGCGGGTGTGGGCCGAGGCTGGAACGTTGGGCGTGACCGCTGATACGGCGCTGGGCTATCCCCGCGTGACCATTGCGGCTGGCTCGACGGAACGGCGCTTTGCAGTGGAGGTGTTCTGATGCCGTTTGTCATGAAAGTCACCAATCCGGGGCTGGAACTCGTTTTCGCCGATAGCGGCATCACCTACAGCTACATTGGCCGGGCCGGCCTGGTGAGCGTGGCGCAGGCCTCCGGCGGCCAGGTCACCAAAGGGCGTGGGGTGAGCACCTACAATATCGACTGGCCAGGCGACATCCTGGTGGCGTTGCCCGTCAAGGCAAACGGCACGACCAGCCTGATCAACACCAGCAAGTCGGGCAATACCTGGACCATCCTCGTGCATAAGGGCACGGGCGCCATTGACGCCAACGGCTTCGATATCGAGGAAGCGACCGAGGTGTATGTGTTCGGCACCCCCGGCGCCGAACATGGCTGGGGTGGATGGCTGTATGACGCCAGCCGCACCTGTGTGGCGGACCTGTCGCGCATCCCGCTGACCTGGCGCGCGCGCGCGTCAATGGGCGCGAATGTTCTCAGCTGGCCGCTACCTGGGGGCGTAGGCGTGCCGGCGCTCGTGGGCTGGCCCATGGATCGCAACGTGACGTCCGTGCGCGAGGTGCCGTTTTACATCAACCGCTATCAGGCGCGCGGCTGGCAACTCAATGGCGGCAACTTGGTGCGCAACATTTATCAGGACCGCTGGGTGCGCGAAGATGGCGGCGCCTCGCCGGTCGACCTGATCAGGCCGATTGACGCCATTTTGATCGATGCCTGGAATTTGAATTGAGAGCCCATGAATAATTTACGCATCATTCACGACAACGCCGCCGACCGTGCCGTGCTGACCGCAGCGAGCCAAACCGGAGAACTGGGCCCGGCTAACCTGCAGCGCGATACCAAGTCGTCGGTGCTGCGCGCCGCCGGCACGGCACAGATCATCACGGCCACCTGGCCGACACAGGAGTCCATCGCCTGCGTGGCGCTAATCTTCACGAACATGACCAGCAGCGCGCGCATGCGCGTGCGCGGCTACGCCCAGCCGGGCGACACCGTGCCAGTACTCGACACAGGCAGCATCTACCCGTGCCCGGCCGCCGTGCATGGCTCCTATCCCTGGGGCGTGCTGCCGCTGGGCTGGAACGCTTACAAATGGGGTGGCGTGAACACTTGGGCGCGTGGCGGCGGCGCCGATGCCGTGGCCTGGTTCGCGCCCGTTCGCGTGCGCCAGCTGGTGATCGAGGTATCGGCGCCGCAAAGTGTAGCTGGCTACCTGGAGATATCGCGCCTGGTGGCGGGCAATTACTGGTCGCCGGAACACAATGCCGAGTATGGTGCCCAGCTTCTGTTGCAGGACGGCAGCGAGGATTACCGTACGGGCGCCGGTGACCTCAAGACGCAGATTCGCCCGACCAGCGACAAGCTGAGCATCAACCTGGCGAACCTGACGTCCACCGACCGCGCGCGCTTCATGCGCATCCTGCGCGAAAGCGGCAAGGACCGGCCCATGCTGTTCAGCCTGTTCCCGGAAAACCCCGATCCACTGCTCGAGCAGGACCACATGCTGTATGGCAAAGCCAGCAACATCGATGCCGTGGCAACGCCGTATTTTGAAACGTATTCCGCACCACTACAGATCGAAGGAATTTAAATGGCTGAGTATTTTTACGATGGCATGCCGAATGCCAATGAGCGGTTGAATCTGCTGTACACCGCCTTCGCAGCAGGACCGTACAACGCGTTGCCGTTGACCGGCGGCATCTTGACTGGAGACGTATCGTCGCGGGGCGCTCTCAGCATCGACAAGCAACTGACCACCGCCGCGCGCGCGCCCAGGTTTGCCGCCGCTGCCGGGGGAACCCCTGGCTGGTGGAGGGTAGCGAAATTCAGTCTTCCGCCTGGTAGCGAGGCTGTACTGCGCATTTCGGGCACGACAGGCTACTCCGCCATCGATGGCGGCTCCAACGGCGCATTGACCACCATCCTCTTGCGTGCAGACAACGACGGCAAATGCCGCGGCTCTTTTTATACTGTCGGGGCGGTATCGAATGACACCATCCGGGATGTGAAAATCGGACTCGACGGCGTGGTCTATGTCAGCACCGGGGCTTTTTTTCAGCTGTCCGTCTATGCCGATACCAATATGTGGCTGTCGCAGCCGGTTGAATTTCTCGGCGCCGGCATCCTGCCACCGGATACCGCCATTGCCGCCGTCCGAATTTGGGGCTTGAAATTGGGCGCCGGCAATACTTTCACGGTGACGCCGACAACGCTGGAAACCGTCTGCAACTATGTCGGCCGGCATGTATACCCGGCTGTGGACAATGCCTATGACATGGGCCAGGCGGCGGTGGCCTACCGGACAATCTATGCACGTACGGGCACCATCAACACATCCGACGCGCGCCTGAAGCGGGATTTCCGCGACCTGACGGCGGCCGAGATTGCCGCAGCCAAGGATCTTGCCCGCGCCATCGGCATTTACCGCTGGCGTGATGCCGTCGACTGCAAAGGCGCCGATGCGCGCGAGCACGTCGGCCCGACCGTTCAGCGCGCCATCGAGATCATGCAAATGCACGGCCTGGAGCCGTTCAACTATGGATTTATCTGCCACGACAGTTGGGAGCAACAAACCGTCGAGCATCCGGCCATCGAGGCCCGGCCAGCCATGCCCGCCACCGAGGCAGTGGCGGAGGTGCTGAATTCGTTGGGCGGTGTCATCACACCTGCCGTGTTGGGAAGCGCAGGCTCTCCGGCAGTCGAAGCGCACGCAGCGTACACGGAGGTCACGCAGGAGGCCGGCGACCGCTACGCCTTCCGGTACGACGAACTGGCCATGTTCATTGCTGCAGGTCAGGAGGCGCGGCTGGCGGCACTCGAAGCGGCATAAAAAATCACTGCACCACCACAAACCCGCTTCGGCGGGTTTTTTCATTTCCACCACCTGAAAGGCCCTACATGGCCATCGAAACAACCGCCGCCGGCGGCGCACTGATTAAAATTTTTGGCATCCCGGTTCTGGCCGGCGCTGCCGCAACCTCACTAGGATTCATGTTCATGTGGCCAAAAACAGCCAAGGAAGCGGGCGTGCGCTTCTTCGTCACCATTCTCTTTTCTGCGCTGATGGGCCCGGCCTTGGTCGTGGTCGTGCGCAACTGGATGCCGGGCCTGTTCGACAGCGCGCGCGCCGTGGCCGTGCTGTACGGCAGCGACCCGGCGCTGGGCTTCCTGTTCATTGCCGCGCCGCTGATGGTGGCCGCCGGCTTGCCTGCCTGGTGGGTGCTGGGCGCCACTGTGCGCTGGCTCGACAAGCGCCGCGACAAGGACATCGGCGATCTGGCGCGCGACGCGGCCGCCATCGTCAAGGATGTGCGGGGTGGCCTGTGAACCTGAGCCCGCATTTCAGCCTAGCAGAACTGGTCACCTCGCAGGTGGCCACCCGCAAAGACATCGACAATACGCCGGCGGCGGCCGTCGTCGCCAACCTCAAGCGTCTGGCCGCGATGCTCGAGCAGGTGCGCGCGCTGGTGGGCATGCCCATCGCGATCTCCAGCGGCTACCGCTCGCCGGCGCTGAACAAGGCCGTGGGCGGCGCCGGCAACAGCGCTCACGTGCTTGGCCTGGCCGCCGATATCAGCACGCCCAAGCTGCCGCCCAAAGCGCTGGCCCTCCTGATCCTGCAAAGCGGCATCGTCTTCGACCAGCTGATCTACGAGGGCACGTGGGTGCATATCGGTTTGTCGGTGGGCGCGCCGCGGCGCCAGGTGCTGACGGCCAAGTTTACCGGTGGCCGTGTCAATTACATGGCAGGTATCTTATGAGCGCCCTGGGCGCGCTGGCGGGTACCGCCGTCAGTGGGGCCTGGAAGGCGGCGGCCATCGTGCTGGCGGCCGCGCTGCTCGTGGTGACCAGCTCCACCTGTACCGGCTGGTGGCTGGCCACCAGCGACCGGGATGCCGCGCGCGCGGAGCTGGTAAAGGAGTTGGGCGCCAGCGGTGCGCTGCGCACCTCGATTGCCGAACAGAACGCCGCCATCGATAGCATGGGCAAGGCAACCTTGGCAGCGCAGGAGCGCGGCGCGGCGGCGCAGGCGGCCGCCGCTGCCAAGGGAAAAAAGTATGACGTCGCCCTGGTACAGATCGCTGGTGCGCGCGCCGCGACCTGTGACGAGGCCATGCCGGCCGTCAGGCAGATGTTGGAGGGCCTGCAATGAAACACCATATGGCACGACAAATTATTCCAAAAATTATTCTGAGCGTGCTGCTGGTCGGCTGCGCCAGCGCGCCGCCGGCGCCTGTTCTTATCGAGGTGCCGGTGATGGTGCCGTGCCTCGGTGAAGTGCCGCCGCGCCCGGCCTACGAATTCGACAAGTTGCCGTCGACGGCGACGGACGGTGAGATCGTCTTGGCGCTGGCGCGAGACTGGCCACGGCAAACAAAATATTCAGGCCAACTGGAGGCGTTATTATCTGGTTGCCTTTAGGAAAAAAATTCTATAAAAATATGGTTGTAGCCGTAGTGCCCCATTACTGCTAAAGCAAGACATAAAATCACAACAATAGTTGGGATAGATAAGTCAAGTATGATGAATCTTAATCTATTTGCCATATTGAATTTGTTTATTGAATTTTGAAATTCGGTGATGCGTTGCAAATCAATTTTAATTAAATTTCTTATTTTTTCGGATTCATAATTAATAATATTTTTTATTGCCTCACTCATTATTTCATCTGTAGGCTCTGGCGGGGGATTTATGGGATTACCCCTATAGTCTCCATCTGCCTCAAAACATAATTTTATTTTAAACTTCTCCTTTGAGAATTGTTGAATTTGAGTGATAAGAGTCATGTTTTCCAATCCGGCGTTTCTATCGTTGGAGTCTACTAAAACACTATTAATTTTATTGGCCCGCCATTGAGTGTATTCTGCGTACAGGTAATAAAAATAGTTAAATGTGAACCAAATTAGGCTAATTGGTAAGGCCCAGCTGAGAAAAATCGCTGGGAGCTTTACGTTTAATATACTTACATCAGATAGCGGAGTTACTGCGGTGTGTATGAAGCATAACGCTCCGTTAAATAGTAGGTTTCGTCTCATTTTTAAAGTATGCTCGGAAGGGGAATAGAACTCGTCACTCATATTGGCCTCTTTTTTATGGATAAGCTATTGATTTTTCTAAATTAGTGGAAGTGTATCTTTGTATATTGCATAGTTTTTTCCAATTTTCTTTAGGTTTAATTCCAATTCTAATGGCGGATAAGGATTGCAAATGTGTATTTTTGCATTAATTGGGAGTGAATTTATGATGGTGTCGATTTCCGGGCGATCAACTTCGGCATAAGAATGCCCGATTATAACGCAGTGTTCGATATTTTGATATTTATTAATCATTGTTTTCCAGATATCATTTTGCCACTGGTACTCTTGAAATATGTTTTCTTCAAATGGCAAGATGCAAAAGCTTTCTTTTCGTGGTTGTAGTTGCTGAGTTCTTGGGAGGATATATAATGGAACATTATTTTCTTGCAGGAGTATTTTTATTGGGTAGGTGATTTCAAAGTCAGTATGAATTGCATTTGGGTGCATTTCCATCATTCTACATCCGTGAGGTTTGAAGACGCTTAGGTATCGATCATCTTCTCCATAGCTATTGAGTAAAAATCCTTTTACTTTCTGGTTATGGTATCGAAGATTGTCAATTATGGTTCTTTCCACTACGGTATCGTAATTAAATGATATTACCTGAAAAATTTTATCTAAATTATTTTTAATGAATTTATTCCATTTCCAAATTCGTGGAATGAAAATTTCGTTGTCGAAATGGGTGTATGCCAATGCTAAGAAATGTCGTGCTTCTGTTCGATATTCTGCTGGTTGTGTTTCTCTTATTGTTTTAAATAATTCGAAATCATTTTTTATTTTTAATAAATTTTCTTTTGCGTAAGATGATAATCTTGGAAATGCATCTTGCCATTTTATTCCATTGGGCGGTTGATTAATTATAAAATTCCAGGATAAAGGCGTCGATGGGTTTAGTGTGCTGAATATCTTTCTGCACAAATCTACGCTCAATCCATTGCCAACTATAATCAAAGTATTTTTCATATGTATCTTATTTTATTTTTAATTAAAATTAAAATCGGTTTTGCTGCTTGATGCGTTAATAATTTTATGATTTTTCAAGTTCTCATGAATATTTTCATAATATACATATTTACAAGTGTTTGAGGGGAATTTGGAGGTACAATATTTTCTATGTGTGCCGACTACACCCCAAGCCGTAAAGAGCAGATCGAAGAGAGCTTTCGGGCCGGATACCTGCTGCTCGACCTCCCGCCCGAGGCGTGGCCCGGCTACATGGCACCCATCCTGCGCGGCTCGTATGAGGTTCCGGGCGAGCTGGAAGTAGCTCCTGCCTTGTTCGGCATGGTTCCCCACTGGGCCGACCACAAGCTGGCTCGCCAGACCTACAACGCTCGCACCGAGACGGTGGCCAGCAAGCCATCTTTCCGCAGTGCCTGGAAGCGCAAGCAGTTCTGTATTATCCCGGCGGCCAACTTCTTCGAACCCAACTACGAAACCGGCAAGCCTGTGCGCTGGCGTATCGAGCGCTCCGACGGCGGGCCGGTGGCCATTGCCGGGATCTGGGAATATCGCCCAGCGGATCAGCTCTTGTCGTTCTCGATGCTGACAATCAATGCTAACGGGCACCCGCTGATGCAGCGCTTCCACAAACCCGACGATGAAAAGCGCATGGTGATGATCCTCGACCCGGACCAGTACCAAGGCTGGCTGGACGGCTCGCTGGTGTCGGAGGAGGACGTTTATCGGCAGTATCCTGCAGAGCTGCTCGTTGCGCAGCCCGATCCGATGCAGCCGCGAGCCCGTGCGAAAGCACCTGTGCCGGCCGCACCGGCGGAGCAGGGCGGGCTCTTCTAGTTACAAATTTCGCCTTCTGGTTTTCAAAGCCTACGAATATACTGTGTTTATATACAGTTATTTGGCTTTGTTGCTATGAAAGTAAAAGTCGTTATGATGCGAAAGGCTGGTGTGGCCGTCGACAGGCGCATGCTGTCTGATCGTTACACCGTCAAGCATTACGGCTCCTTGGTCATCATGGACGTGACGGATCAAGGGTTGCGGCGGCCTGTGAAGGTCGCGCGCCTCACTCGCCCTGGCCGACCTGGACCAGGTCTGGAATTGCTCGATCCGCACATTGTGTGGGCGAACGACGGGAAATTCACGCTCGCCGGCTTTGAGCGTGTGACCAACGGCGAAGGCCAGGCAGTGGAGTTCGCGCAGTCTTGGCTATGCGCGCTGGATTTTGAGCGGCCCGAGCAAGAAGATGACACGAGAAATGTCCGGCCGATGCGGTAGGTGCCGTCATGGGCGATACGCAGGTAAAAAGTCATGACCAAGATTCGAAAGCCCCTCAGTATCGAGCAGCTGAAAGAAATCCAGATGCGCAGCGACTCGCCCGATATGCGAGTGGTCCTGTGGGAAGTACGGCGCCTGCGCGAGATCGCCGCTACGGCCGACGAATTAGATCGAAGCCTGGGCCCGCGCGTAGGTATGTCTGGGCTGATCCGCGCGACGCTGCGCGTGCAGCTGGATGACCAACCTTGCTTTGTTGGAATGCAACCACCTCAATGAGCCAGCTACCGCTCATTGGGGCGGGCAGGATCGCCCCGTTGACGCCCATCCTGCTACGCGCTGCGCCTGGTCGACCAGCACGATGACTTGGCAGCCGGCCGCCGTACTGCCATAGTTCAGCTGCAGATATTCTCCGAAGTGCTGATAACTGGCGGGCGTGCCGTAGCGGGCGGCGAGCGCGAAGCTATTTTGGCCAATCAAACTGTATCGCCCACGATCTCCGCTTCCGGCGCATCCGACAATGCTTGCTAACGCGATCCACCAATAACGTTTCATTTTCACTTCCTCAAGATGATTGAGGAGATAATATCCTTCGCAAGCAAGGTATTTTTGCGCCTACGCATAGCTATGAAGATGAGCTAGATTTACATTGCGGCCCCATGTATGGCTGTAACGCTCGCCGCAACTTGAACGGTGCCGCAGTAGTTTGCCCAAACCTGCATGAGCAAAATTCGCTTTTCCAGCAGGTCGCCCCTGCGGTACGCTGCCTCGACCTTGTCCGGCAGGCTGTGGGCCAGCGCGTGCTCGCAAACCTCGCGCGGGAACGAGTTCGCGACCGATTCCGAGCACCAGTCCCGAAACGTCGATCGGAAGCCGTGCACAGTGATATCGTGCCGGTCCATCCTGCGCAGCACGGCCGTGAGACTCATATCGGATAGCGGTGTCGCTTTTTTACTCCCTGGGAAGACATGCTTCTCGACGCGCGGTAGCTGCTTGAGCAGCGCAATCGCTTCAGCCGACAGGGGGATACGGTGCTCCCGTCCGGCCTTCATTCGGACGGCCGGAATTGTCCATAGCGCACAGTCCAGGTCGATTTCCGCCCACACCGCTCCACGGACCTCACCTGATCGTGCGGCGGTCAAGATCGCAAATTCCACTGCGCGCGCTGATATGCCCTCGCGCCTGCGCAATTCTTTCACAAATGCACCAACATCCTGCCACGGCAGGGCAGGGTGGTGCTTCACTTTCCCAAGCTTGCCGGGATCCGCCAGCAGATTATCCAGGTGGCCGCGCCACCGGGCCGGATTTTCGCCCACGCGGTACTTGCTGACGGTCGCCCAGTCCAGAATGCTCTCGATGCGCCCCCGCAACCTGGTGGCTGTCTCCGTCTTTTCCTGCCAGATAGGGCTGAGCACCTTGACCACTAGGCTGGTGTCGACGGCGGCCACAGGCAAGTCTCCGATAAAGGGCGCGGCGTAGGTCGCCAGCGTGTTTTCCCACTGCTCCGCGTGCTTGACGTTTTTCCAGCTGCCGCGGTGCGCGGCGATGTAGGCGCCGGCGCATTGGTTGAACGTGATGGCCCGCGCGCGATCCAGCGCATCGCTGAGCTTGTCCGCTGCACGAGTTTCCAGTGGATCTTTGCCTTCCAGTAGCAGCGCACGGCAATCCCGCGCCTTGCCACGCGCCTCGGCCAGAGTTACAGTGTGCAAGGCGCCCAAGCCCATCTCGCGTTGCTTGCGCTCGCGCGTGTAGCGGAATATCCAGCTCTTGGTTCCCGTCTTCGATACCTGCAAATATAGGCCTGCACCGTCGCCAAAATACCCAGGTGTTTTTGCACGACTCACTGCCAATGCCGTCAATTTTTCAACCGTCCGCGCCACCTCCTACCCCCATTCCTACCCACATACAGAGAGCGGATTTTACCGTACTCAAGCGACGCCAAGCGGACTAATTGGTAAAAATAACGCATGAATTCAAGGGCGTAGAGGCATTCAGCGATGGTTTGCGGACGACAATTAGGCGGACACCGTCTCCGCCAGAATCAAATAAAAAAGCCTCCCCTGCGGGAGGCTTTTTTATTTGTCTGGACGGAACGGTGGGATTCGAAGACGGATCGCCCTAAGGGGTGCGAGGCTATTCGAATCGCCATTCTGCCGCGCCCCGCGCGGCCCCGCTGACCGCGCAGTGGCCAGCGCCGTCCCCTCATCTCAGGCACTAGCAGCCAGCTCTCCCACCGGCGCCACGCCCCACGCCAAGCCAGCATCCATGCCGACATGGAGTGGTGAACGTACAGTGGCTCAATGAATCGTTTGCCAGAAAGAATGCGCACAATCGCTGGCCGGCGGCCCCACATACCCCTACGGCGCACGCGCGCATACACAAATAATAATGATTCTCATTTATAATTCGGGTCAATGGGGTAGCATGGGCTGGCGCCATGGCGCCACGGGCGGTGAAGGAGGCATGATGGGCAGTGTGTATGGCAACGAGGATGTGATCGCGCACGAGCATCGCGTGCTGATGGGAGAGTATGGCCGCGCGCAGGCGCGCTGCAGTGCGCAGCTGGCCGCGCAGGCGGCCCGTATCGCGCAGCTGGAATCGGAATTGATGTGCGCGCGGGCGCAGGTCGTGATCCGCGATACCAAACTGGCGCTGGCGCGCGACGAACTGGCTGAACTGGCGGCCAGCGTGCCCGGCTTGCCGACGCGTGCCAGGCTGGCGCGCAAGGTCGAATGGCTCGGTGAGCGCGTGCAGGACCTGATGCGCGAGTTGCTGCGCCTGCAGTGGCTGCCCGTGCCAGCCATGCAGGCCGACGTGCGCGAAAAAGCCGTGCTGTATGTGGGCAGCTATCTGGACACGAATGCGGGCCAGCAGGCCGCCGGCGCCAACGTGGCGCAGCAGGCCATCGAGCAGGCTGGCGGGCGCTTCCTGCACCATGCGGGCGGCGACGCCGGCGCCGATGACGTGGCCGCCCTGGAAGCGGGCCTGGTGGCGGCCGATCTGGTGATTTGCCAGACGGGCTGCGTCAGCCACGACGCCTACTGGCGCGTGCACGACCACTGCAAGCGCACGGGCAAGCAGTGCGTGCTGGTGGACCAGCCGCAAGCCATGCATTTCGTGCGCAAGGAAGCGCTGCTTACCTGACGCCTGCTTCTTCCTGGCCGAGTCCGATGCCGGCGTCGTATCCGACGCGCGCCGTTTCGCGCAGCAGGGTGGGCTGCGACAGGTGCTGGATCATGTGGCCGGCGCCGGGCAGCAAGGTCAGTGCGCTGTTGTCCAGCACATCGTGCAGGCGCGCGGAATGGTAGCTGGCGCTGACGATCGCATCCTCGCGCCCTGCCACGATGGACACGGGCATGCGCAGTTCCGGGTAGTGTTTGCGCAGCACCGCCGCGCTCGGGATCATCATGGCTGTTTCTTCCGCCTCGGCGCGCAACTGGCGGGGCCGCAGCATCATCCACGGCGACAGGCGCTTGAAGCTGTCCGGCACTGGTGAGGGCGCGAACGCGCGTTTGACCAGCAGGGGCCACATCAGGCGCCCCAGCAGGGGCGACACGGTATTGCTGAGCACATCTCCGATCACGGGGATGGCCGGCGTTGCCGTGAGTACATCGAAGCGCACGCTGGGATAGTAGTAGCCGGAAGCGAGCACCAGGGCTTGCACCAGCTGCGGCTGCTGCACGGCCATCGAGATCGCCACCAGGGTGCCCCACGAGTGCGCCAGCACCACGGCGCGGTGTACGCCCAGCTGATCGAGCGCGGCCGCCAGCAGCGCAGCCTGAGCGGCCGGCGTCCACAGCGTGCCGCGCGGCCGGCTGCTGTAGCCGAAGCCGGGCCGGTCGAAGGCGATCACGCGGTGCGTGCGCGCCAGCTGATCGAACAGGCCCGCATGGCGAAAATCCTCGGCGATCACGCCGTTTCCATGCAATAGCACGATGACGGGGCCTTCACCCTGGCTCAGGTAATGCAGGCGCGTGCCGTGCACATCGAGAAATTGGCCGGCCGGCGGATGCGCGCGCTCCGCCTGCCGGCTGCGGCTGCGGACAAACAGCCACGCCGCGCCCAGAGCCAGCGCGCCCAGGGCCCAGCCCGTATGTGCCGACACCGGCGCGCCCTTCGCCACAGCGTTGTTGATGTCTTTGTTCATCTCTTGCTCCCGTGCGAGTGTGCCAGGCATCCATGATGCCCATGGCAGCCCGCTGGCGCGGTAGGCGCGCTGCGGTGCCTGGCGTAGGAAAAAGGCCCGCTCGTCTTTGCCGTGTGGCGCTGCCCGGCGGAGCTTGAGGCACAATGGGCGCCTTGACTATTGATGAAAGCGCCCATGCTGTCCCTGCAAATCGGTCCCCTGGCCCTGCCCACGGGCCTCGTCCTGCTGTTCGTTTCCCTGTGCGTCGCTTACGGCGTGGCGTGGTGGCTGCGCAGATCCCGCCAGTTGCCGGACGCCGGCCCCCTCGTTTCCGACATGCTGATCGCCGGCCTGCTGGCGGCGCGGCTGGCATTCGTCTTGCGCTGGCACGAACAGTACCTGGCCGCTCCCTGGTCCATCATCAATATCCGCGATGGCGGCTTCCTTGCGCCGGCCGGTATCGCGGCGGCCCTGGCCATTGCCGCGTGGCGCTGCCGGCGTACCGCCATGGCGTCCATGCGCCGACCGCTGGCCATCAGCGTGGCGGCCGGCGCGTTGGTCTGGGGCATGTTGAGCGCGGGGATCTCGCTGGCCTACGACAAGCCGGCGGCCTTGCCAGCCGTGGCCCTGCATGCGCTCGACGGCGCGCCAACGACCTTGGCCGCGCTGGCTGGCGGCAAGCCGCTGGTGGTGAACCTGTGGGCCAGCTGGTGTCCGCCATGCCGGCGCGAGATGCCCGTGCTGGCCGCCGCGCAGCAGGCGCGCGCCGATATCGTCTTCGTGTATGCGAACCAGCGCGAGGATGCGGCGGCGGCCAGCAATTTCCTGGGCAGGAGCGGGGCGACCCTGCGCAATGTGGTGCTTGACAGCGGGGCGGCGCTGGGCAAGGCGGCCGGTTCCTCGGCCCTGCCCACCACCCTGTTCTACGACGCGCAGGGGAGCCTGGTCGACACGCACTTGGGCGAACTGTCCGATGCCTCGCTGGCCAGCAAGCTGCAAAAGATCGCGCCGGCGCCTTGAGGTGGCCGTAGCCGTTTCTGATAGTATACCCCCCTATAGTATTAATCGAGGTGAAATCATGGGACACACGGCGCACAACAAGACCAAGCTGCTCAATCGCGTGAAGCGTATCCGGGGGCAGGTGGAAGGCCTGGAGCGGGGCCTGGAAGAGGGCCGCGACTGCGGCGAAGTGCTGCAGCTGATCGCCGCCGTGCGCGGCGCCGTCAATGGTTTGATGGCCGAAGTCATCGAAGAACACTTGCGCGAGCACGTGGCCAGTCCCGATATCTCTGGCGACGAGCGGGCCAGGGGCGCCGACGACATCGCGGGCATCCTGCGCACCTACCTCAAATAAGGAGAACGTCATGAAAACGCAATCCCTCGGCGAAGACCTCTCCGCCTGGCAGCACGAACACGTTTTTGACAGCAGCAATGGAAAGGCCGAACGCCGCGCGCGCATCGTCATGTGGATCACGCTGGCCACCATGGTGCTGGAAATCGTCGCCGGCTGGTGGTACAACTCGATGGCGCTGCTGGCCGATGGCTGGCATATGAGTTCGCACGCGCTGGCCATCGGCCTGGCCGCGTTTGCGTATGCGGCCGCGCGCCGCTATGCGCGCGATCCCCGCTTTGCCTTCGGCACGTGGAAGATCGAAGTGCTGGCCGGCTACACGAGCGCCATCCTGCTGCTGGGCGTGGCCGTGCTGATGGTCGTCGCCTCGCTCGAGCGCCTGTTCTCGCCGCAGCCCATTCACTATCCGCAGGCGATGGCGGTGGCGGCCATCGGCCTGGCGGTCAACCTCGTGTGCGCGCTGATCCTCGGCGGGCACCATGACCACCACCATGGCCACGGACACGATCATCACGATCATCTTGGCCACCACGATCACCATGGCCATGGCGAAGACCTGAACATGAAGGCCGCATACATCCACGTACTGGCGGATGCCGCCACGTCCGTGCTGGCCATCGTCGCGCTGGGCGGCGCTTGGGCTTACGGCTGGCAGTGGCTCGATCCCGTGATGGGTATCGCGGGCGCCGTGCTGGTGGCCCTGTGGGCGAAAAAGCTGATGCAGGAGACGGGCAAGGTCTTGCTGGACCGCGAGATGGACCACCCCGTGGTGGATGAAATCCGCGAGGCCGTGGAAGTGGAAAGCGCCGGCGACACGCCGCTTATCGTGGACCTGCATGTCTGGCGCGTTGGCAAGCAGCTGTATTCGTGCGCGCTGTCGGTGGTCAGCCGCGACCCCACCCTGACGGCTGCGCGGCTGCGCGCACGGATAAGCATCCACGAGGAAATCGTCCACAGCACCATCGAGATAGTGCTGCGTAGCTGAACGACGGCGTCGCCGATACCCGCTTACACGCCAACGAGCGATACGGCCTTGGTATTGAGGTAGGACTCCAGCGCCTCCGGCCCGCCTTCCGTGCCATGTCCCGAATCCTTGATGCCGCCGAAGGGCATTTCGGCGCTCGGGGTGGCGGGTTGGTTGATCCATAACATGCCCACCTCCATGCGGTTCATCAGCAGGTGGGCGTTCTTGATCGAGCGCGTGAAAGCGTAGCCGGCTAGGCCGAACGGCAGGCGGTTCGCTTCAAGGATGGCTTCCTCCAGACTGTCGAAACCGCGGATGCCGGCGATCGGGCCGAACGGTTCATCGTTGAATATGCTCGCGTCGAGCGGCACGTCGGCAAACACGGTCGGCGCGAAAAAGTTGCCGGTGTCGCCAATGCGGCTGCCCCCGGTGGCCAGGGTGGCGCCTCTGGCCTGCGCGTCTTCGACTACCTTCGCCATGGCGCTGAGGCGGCGCGCATTGGCCAGCGGCCCCAGCGTGGTGCCCTGTTGCAGGCCATCGCCCAGCTTCAGGCTTTCGGCGTGCTTGACCAGCGCGCTGGTGAATTCGGCCTTGACGGCGTTGTGCACGAGGAAGCGGGTCGGCGAAATGCACACCTGGCCCGCATTGCGGAACTTGGCGCCGCCGGCGGCCTTGACAGCCAGTGCCACATCGGCGTCTTCGGCAATGATCACCGGCGCATGGCCGCCCAGTTCCATCGTCACGCGCTTCATGTGGGCGCCGGCCAGCGCGGCCAGCTGCTTGCCTACCGGCGTCGAGCCAGTGAACGTCACCTTGCGGATCACCGGATGCGGGATCAGATAGCCGGAGATTTCGGCCGGGTCGCCGAACACCAGGCCCACCACGCCCGGTGGCAGGCCGGCGTCAACGAAGCATTGCATCAGCGCCGCCGGCGAGGCCGGCGTTTCTTCCGGCGCCTTGCACAGGAAGGAGCAACCGGTGGTCAGCGCGGCCGACAATTTGCGCACGATCTGGTTGATCGGGAAATTCCACGGCGTGAAGGCGGCAACCGGGCCGACTGGTTCCTTGAGCACCAGCTGCTGCGCGGCCGGGTTGCGCGACGGCACGATGCGGCCATAGACGCGCATGCCTTCGGCGGCAAACCAGTCGATGATGTCGGCGCCGGCCAGTATTTCAACTTTCGCTTCGCCCAGCGGCTTGCCCTGCTCCTGCGTCATCTGGCGTGCGATATCGACGGCGCGTTCGCGCAGCAACGAGGCGGCGCGGCGCATGATTGCGGCCCGTTCCGCCGCCGGCACGGCGCGCCACGTTTCGAAACCCTGCTGGGCGGCGGCCAGCGCGCGGTCCAGGTCGGCGATGCTGGCATGGGCCACCGTGCCGATCGCCTGTCCGGTGGCAGGGTTGAGCACGGGGATCGATTTGCCGCCGGTGGCATCCACCCACTCATTGGAGATCAGAAGGCGGGTGTCGGGATAGCTTGATGTCGTCATTACTGGTCACTCCTGTCAGTGGAAATTAGGGTGTTGCCTGCCGGCGCTATCTGGCTTCCTTGCGCGCCCGGAAAGCGGCGACCTTCATCCGGTTGCCGCAAACGGCCATGCTGCACCAGCGCCGGCGGCCCGATTTGGTGACATCGAGGAAACGCAGCGTGCAATCATGCGCTTCGCACTGACGCACTTGCGCCAGCTCGCCCTGCGTCAGCAGCTGGACCAGCGCCGCTGCCACCGGTTCGAGCAAGCTGGCCGCGCTGTCGTCGCGGCGCCGTTTCCATAATACGACGTTATCGCCATCGCCCTGCGCCAGCGTGCGCACAGGGCGTCCAGCCTCCAGTATCCGGTTCACCACCGCGAAGTCGGTTGGCTCACGCGGCATGTTCAAATCGATCAGCCGTCCCGCCGCCGTCCGCAGCGACTGTGCCAGCGTTGCCAGTCCGGTAGGCGGTGTATTGAAGTCGGGCGCCAGCAGGCCCGCCGCCTTGAGCCAGGCCAGCGCGCCGGCGTTGTCGGCCAGGCAATCCCAGCTATCATCCCCCATGCCAAAGGCGCTGTTGATGAAATCGAGCGCCAGGTGGTTGCCGATGAAGTGCGGAGCGTGCTCGGGATGCGGCGCCATTTGAAATCCTTTGTAACCTCTGAAAATAATATTGACAGGTTACCAGAAATGCTTGTAACCTTCAAATAATCACTTTAAAGGTTACAAGGACATTGCCATGAATATCAAGACCACCACTCTCGCCGCCGCCACCACCCTGGCCATGGCGGCCAGCGCCGGCGCCGCCCCGATGTCGGCAGCCGACAAGGCGCAAGTACACCACCGGTTTGAAAAAGTCGGCGACGTGAATGTTTTTTATCGCGAAGCGGGCGACCCTGCCGCGCCGACCATCGTGCTGCTGCATGGCTTTGCCGGGTCCTCGTTCATGTACCGCGACGTGATCCCGGCGCTGAGCGACCGCTATCACGTGGTGGCGCCGGACCTGCCTTCCTTCGGTTACACCGAAGCGCCGGCGCGCGAACACTACGCCTACACCTTCGACAACATCACCCGAACCATGGACCGTTTTACCGAGCAGTTGAAGCTGGACCGCTACGCCATCATGGTGCACGACTACGGCGCGCCAGTGGGCTGGCGCCTGGCGCTGGCCCATCCTGCGCGCATCACGGCCATCATCTCGCAGAACGGCAACGCCTATGAAGAGGGACTGTCGAAGGGCTGGGACGGCATCAGGCAATACTGGCAGGCGCCGACGGCGCAAAACCGCGCGGCGCTGGCCGACTTTCCGACGCCGGCCGGGATAAAATGGCAATATCTGGAAGGCGTGCCCGATCCGAGCAGCGTTTCTCCCGACGGCTATACTCTGGAAGGTATGCGGGTGGCGCGTCCTGGCAACGCCGACATCCAGCTCGACCTGCTCCTCGATTACGCGTCCAATGTGCGCATGTACCCGCAATTCCAGGCCTATTTCCGCCAGCAGCAACTGCCGCTGCTGGCCGTCTGGGGCAAGAACGATCCGTTTTTCCTGCCAGCCGGTGCGCAGGCATGGAAACGCGATTTGCCCAACGCCGATATCCGGTTCTACGACACCGGCCACTTCGCCCTTGAAACGCATGCCCGCGAGATCGGGCCGGTGATCCGCGCCTTCCTGGATAAAAATATCAAATAAGGCTGCGACGTCATATGCGAAAAAGCCCGCCGATGGCGGGCGTAGCACTTATAATGTCGGCTTTTACAGCACACGCTGTTCACCAGACAGAGAAGAAAATGAGCACATTACCACCATGCCCGCAATGCAAATCCGAATTCACGTACGAAGACGGCAGCCAGTTGATCTGCCCTGAATGCGCGCATGAATGGTCGGCCACGGCCGGCGAAGCGGTGGAAGAGGGCGCCAAGGTGTACCGCGATTCGGCCGGCAATATCCTGCAGGACGGCGACACCGTCAGCGTCATCAAGGACTTGAAATTGAAGGGCGGCGGCGGTGTCGTCAAGATGGGTACCAAGGTCAAGAACATCCGCCTGGTCGACAGCGACCACGATATCGACTGCAAGATCGACGGTTTCGGTTCCATGAGCCTGAAGACGGAATTCGTCAAGAAGGTCTAAAGCTTTTACCCGTAACACGGCGCGCCGGTTTCATTCCTGCGCGCCGTTTTTTTATTCGGACGCCATGCAAATCGATACCATCCGCCAGCGCCTGCGCGCCTTGGGCGCCAAGCCCCTGCACGAACAGCGCGTGCTGCGCGACTGGATACAGGGGCAGCCGCACGACCTGGGCCGGCGCCGCGCCGAGGATTTTTTGCCGCTGCCCGTGCGCGTGGCCTTGCCCGCGCTCGACCTGGAATTGCAGGGCATGCTGAAACTGCTCAGCACCCATCCGGGCGCCGACGGTTCCGCGCGCCTGCTGGTGGGACTACACGACGGCCAGACGGTGGAAAGCGTGCTGCTGCCGCGCGAGGGCTTGTGCGTCTCGAGCCAGGTCGGCTGCGCCGTGGGATGCCAGTTCTGCATGACGGGCCGCGACGGCCTGATCCGCCAGGTGACCAGCGGAGAAATTGTCGCCCAGGTGGTACTGGCGCGCACCATGCGCCCCGTAAAAAAAGTCGTCTTCATGGGCATGGGCGAGCCGGCGCACAACCTGAACAATGTGATGGAAGCGATCGAGCTGCTGGGTACCGAAGGCAATATCGGCCACAAGAACCTCGTGTTTTCCACGGTGGGCGACCCGCGCGCCTTCGAGCGCCTGCCGCAAGGTCGTGTCAAGCCGGCGCTTGCCCTCTCCTTGCACACGACCAAGCCGGAGTTGCGCGAACAGCTGCTGCCGCGCGCCCCCAAGCTCACTCCGCGCGAACTGGTGGACTTTGGCGAGTCGTATGCGCGCCTGACCGGCTACCCGGTGCAGTACCAGTGGACCCTGATGGAGGGCATCAACGATGGCGAGGACGAGATGGACGGCATCGTCGAACTCCTGCAGGGAAAATATGCGGTGCTGAACATAATCCCGTATAACACCATAGCCGACTTGCCGTTCAAGCGCCCCAGCTGGGAAAAGGCGCGCGCCATTGCCGCCGCCCTGCACGAACGCGGCGTGCTGACCAAATTGCGCGATTCGGCCGGGCAGGACGTGGAAGGCGGCTGCGGGCAGCTGCGGGCGCGCGAAGCGAAGGGCAAGGTCATTCCCATCCGTGCCAGCGTGACGGCGTAGGTCGGATTAGCGGAGCGTAATCCGACATTCGAGCATACGCTAACAATGGTGTCGGATTACGCGGTGCCCGCTAATCCGACCTACGTGACTGAGCAAATTGCCCGACTCGGCGGGGCAGGACGTGGAAGGCGGCTGCGGGCAGTTGCGGGCGCGCGAAGCGAAGGGCAAGGTCATTCCCATCCGTGCCAGCGTGACGGCGTAGGTCGGATTAGCGGAGCGTAATCCGACATTCGAGCATACGCCAACAATGGTGTCGGCTCACACCCCGCCCAGCAAATCGTTTTCATTCAATATCGCAAACGCGATCTCGGGATGCGCTGCCAAGCAGCGGCGCACGGCGGCCGGAATGGCGGCGCGCGTCTTGCGGCACAGGCCGGGCCGCTCCAGCAGGCGGATCTGGAAGCCGCGCACGGTGCGCACTTCGCCGCTGCCCGCTGCAATCTGCAATTCCACGCCCAGGTTTTTCTGCAACAGCAGTTGCAGTTTCCGCAGCTGGGCAAGCGTGGCGATGCCCTCGATGTGCGCGAGCAGGCGCTTTTCTTCCGTCAGGTTCAGGCGCAGGATAGACAGGTCCGCCTGCGCATCGCCTAGCAGGCGCTCGCGCTCGCAGTCGCATAACTGCGGCGGACACTCCTTGCGGACTTCAAAGTCGACGATACGCATGTACGGCTTCCAATAGCAACCCCGGATGTCAAGTATCGTCCGCCACCTGGCGCGTGTCAATCAGCGCGGGCTGGCGAGCAGGCGGCATGAATGGCCTTCCGTCGGGACGAAGTGGGCGCTCCCTATTCTGGTACTCAATCGTGCGCGGCCTTGACCGCGTGTCTTGGCGCGCGCGCCGCCCTGTGTTGTAATGTTGATCATCCAGACTGCACACGCAAGGCCATGAGAACCCGCATCAAGATCTGCTGTATCGCTTCCATCGACGAAGCGCAACTGGCCATTGCCGCCGGCGCCGACGCGCTGGGCCTGGTGGCGGCCATGCCGTCCGGCCCCGGCCCGATTCCCGACGCGCGCATCGCACAGATCGCCGCCTGGACGCCGCCGCCCGTGGCCACGTTCCTGCTGACGTCCGAGACGACGGCGCAAGCCATCGCCGAACACGTGCGCGCCACGCAGCCATCGACCGTGCAGATCGTCGGCCATATCGACCCGGGTGAGGTCGAGAAACTGGCGCGCTTGCTGCCGCACGTGCGGCGCGTGCAGGTGATCCACGTGGAAGGGCCGGAGGCGCTGGACCTGATTCCCGCCTACGCGCCCCACGTCCATGCCTTCCTGCTCGACTCGGGGCGTCCCGGCGCGGCGGTGCCGGAACTGGGCGGCACGGGCCGCACGCACGACTGGTCCGTCAGCGCGCGCTTCGTGCGCGCCAGCCCCCGTCCCGTTTTCCTGGCCGGTGGGCTGGACGACACCAATGTGATGGAAGCGCTGCGCCAGGTGCGCCCCTACGGCATCGATCTGTGCTCGCGCGTGCGCACGGATGGCCAGCTCGATGTCATGAAGCTGGCCTTGCTGATGGCGGCCGTGCGCGACGTCGATGCGGCGCTGTATGCGGAAGGCTAGAGTGTATTCATCTCGCGCACGAACGCTTCCGTAAACGCGGCTACCATGCCGCTGGCCGCGCGCGGCGAGATCAGGCCGACGACGGAGTGCGATTCCTCGTCCGGCAGGGCGATGAAACGCACGCCCGGCGGCGCCACCAGGCGCATGCTGTCGGGGACGATGGCGATGCCCATGTTGGCCTCGATCAGGTTCAGCTGCGACGTCTTGCGCGACAGGGCGCGCGCCGCCTTCGGAAAGAAACCCTGCGCCAGGCACAGGCCCGCCACCAGGTAGCTGAGGCCTCCGCGGTCCTTGTGCGGGATCGAGACGAACGCCTCGTCGCGCAGGGCGGCAATCGTCGTGCGTTCCAGCGCGGCCAGCGGCGACGCCGCCGACACGGCCACCACCAGCTTTTCCGCAAACAGTTCGCGCACGATGATGTTGGCATGCTTGCGCAGGGTGGGCAGGCGCACGAGACCCAGGTCGGCGCGGCCTTCCTCGATGTCGGCAGCCTGGTTTTCCGACGATCCCTTCGACACATCGAGCGAAACGCCGGGGAACTGCGCCAGCAGGCGGTTCAGCACGGCGCCGATGGCGGGCGTGAGGGTGACGGAGCTTGAATGCAGCAGGCGGATGATGCCTTGCGCGCCTTGTCCCACGTGGCGTGTCTGGCGCACGGTTTCCTCGATGTCGTCGAGGATGCGTTTTGCCCGCTCATAAAAGACTTGTCCCGCGGGCGTGAGCTCGATATGGCGCGCGTCGCGCGTGAGCAGCAGTGCCTGTATCTCGCCCTCGAGTTCCTTGATTTGCCGGCTCAGGGCCGACTGCGCGATGTACAGCTTTTCCGCCGCGCGCGAGTAGCTGCCCGCATCGACGACTTCGACAAAGTAGCGGAACTGTCTGATGGAAATCAATCGTATGCCTTTTCGAGATCGGAGACTGCCTGATTTGATATTGGCCTGGCACTGCCGTTCGCGCTACAGTGGCCTGGTCTGCTGTCACTGCAAAGGAAAGGCCATGCTGGAATTGATCGGGGTGCTGGGACTGCTCGTCAGTATTATCGTAAAACTGATTTTCGTCCAGATCGGAGGCGCTGGAAAAGGAAAGGAAGACTAAGAGGCGAGGGTCGCGACGTAAGGCGCAGGCAGGGATAGGGGCTGTAAATGGCAGTCTATGGGCCGTGCATCCCACTCCGCCAACTGTCTGCCTATGCACTTGAGCGCCGCCTCGCGCGCCGTCCACGCCTGCGCCAGCGCCAATGGGCGCTGCGCATCGGTGCAGGCGGCCAGTGCTTCGGCCACCTGCGGCCCCAGATAATCGCGCGCCAGATGGAACCAGTCGCCAATGTACTGCACGCGCATCACGTCGATGCCAACGGCGCCATGCAGGCCGATGGCGGCCAGCGACAGTCCCTCGTCATGGCTGAACGACAGGCTGGCCGCGCGGCCGGCCAGCAGCAAGCGGGGAGGGGCGCCCGGCGTCGACTCCACCGAGATCGTTTCGATATCCAGCTTCAGCCAGTGCGCTGCCGCCTCGCGCGCGGCATCGCGGAGGCGCAACCGGGCCTCCAAGCGTGGCGGCACGGCGGCGATGCCGATCACCAGCACGCCGTCTCCTGACAAGAGCACCGTAGCATCCATTAGCTACGATCAGTTGCGCAAAGGCGCGGCCGGGCAGCCCGCCCAGTTGCTGCCGGCGGGGATGTGCTCGCCCTTCATCACCAGGGTCAATGGTCCCAGGCGCGCGTTGTCGCCCACCTTGGCGCTGTACAGCACGGAGCTGCGCGGGCCCATGTAGACGCGCTGGCCGATCTCCACGTGGTCGATCTTCATCACGCGGTCTTCGAACAGATGCGTCTGTGGGCAGGTCAGCGCATTCAGTTCGCTGTAGTCGCCGATGTGCACACAGTCGAATTCCGTGATGTCCGTCGTGTCCATGTAGACGCCGCGGCCGATCTTGCAGCCGAACAGGCGGAAGGCCAGCGGCAGCCACGGCGTGCCGCGCAGGTAGCGCATGAAATTGGGCACGGCGATGCCTTCATACAGATTGGTCACGCCTTCGGAAATCCACACGAACGGCGTCCACATGGGCGCCGCATGCTTGCGGTAGCGACCCAGCAGCAGCCACTTGAACAGCACGACCACGAGGAAATTGCCGATGCCGTAGGCCAGGCCGGCAATGGCCAGGTCGCCCACTACTTCGCCCCAGCGCCCGGCACCCGCGATCGGCATCACGTCCAGCACGAGGGTATAGCCGACGGCGATCACCACGGCGTGCGGCGCGACGATGCGGAACGCTTCGATCAGGCTGCGGCCCAGGCGGCGCAACAGCGATGGCTTGAACGTCAGGTGCTCGGCAAAGCCGCTGACCTGTTCGCGCGCCGGCAAATGCATGGGCGGGGAACCTAGCCACGTATCGCCGCTGTGCATCTGCTCATTGCGCGGTGCATGCGTGTGCACGCCGATCAGCACGTGCTCGGGCAGTACCGTGCCATCCGGGATGTAGCTGCCGTTGCCGACGAAGCTGCGGTGCGAGATGACGGTGGGGCGCATGGTCATCCAGCCGCCGTCGATCTGCTCGTCGCCCAGCATGACGGCGTCGGCGATGAAGGTGTCGTCGCCCAGGGTCAGCATGTCGGGCACGACGCCCAGGGCCGTGGAAATCTCGGCGCCCTTGCCGACCTTGGCGCCCAGCAGGCGGTACCAGTACGGCGCGTACACGGTGGCGTAGATGCCGTGCAGGACGTTCAGGCTCGATTCCTGGATATGGCTGACCAGCCACTTGGCGCAATAGATATTGCTGTGCACGGGCGAGCTGCCCGGTTTCAAGCGGGGCAGCGCGCCCCAGCGGATGGCGGCCGACAGCAGGGCGGTGAGCACGATCAGCACGGCGCTGGCGGGGAAGGCCAGCAGGAAGTAGCGGGCCAACTGGGTCGTCACGTCGCGGCCCTGCAGCCACGGCATCATTTCGCGCTCGTCGAACCAGTCGATCAGCACGAAGCTGGGGAAGACGGGCATGAAGAACAGTACGGCGATCAAGACCATGCCGAAGCAGAAGAACACGGTTTCTCCTGTCAGGCGCAGGCGCGAGACGGCGGGGCGCGGCGGGTGGCTGGCAGGGTCGAACGCGCCAATGTCGCGCGCGGGCGACCCCGTGTACACGCGTCCGGCCGGTACCGCGGCGCCATCGGCCAGCGCGGACTGGCCTTCCAGGTGGCCAAACGCGCCCACCGTGGTATTGCCCTCCAAAATCGCGTAAGAGCTGATGCAGGCATCGTCGCCGATGTCGATCTGGCCCAGCAGCAAACGGCCCCGCTCGACTCGGGCGTTTTCAAAGTTGACGGCGTTGCCCACGCTGACGTTGTCGCCGATGGACAGCAGGTCGGGCGCGCGCAGGGTCATCGAACCGATGACGACTTCCTTGCCCACTTTGGCGCCCAGCGCGCGCAGCCACCAGCTGTTCAGGGACGAGCCGCTGAGCAGGTAGGCGGGCGCCGATTCGACCAGGCGGTCGGCCAGCCACCAGCGGTAGTAGGTGACGCCCCACAGCGGATAGCTGCCAGGCTTCAAGCGCCCGGCGATCAGCCACTTGCCGGCAATCGCGATGGCAAATTCGGCCAGGGTGGCCAGCAGGAACACGGCGATCGAGGCGGCGATGGCGCGCGGCACGGTGTCGCCCGTGTCGCCCGTGAAGAAGTGGTACGTAAAGAACGGCGCCATCCACTGCGCCATGCGCAGGGTGACGAGACCCGGCACGGCCGCCGCCTGCGCCGCGCCGCACAGCCAGCGTTTCACCGTGGATGGCGGCGTCCACTCCGCTTCCGGAGTGGCCAGCGCCGGCGCTTCGTTCAATACGGCGGCGATCTTGCCGATCTGCCGGTTCTGGTAAATGTCGCGCACCGTCATGTGGGCGTAGGCCGGATCGGCGCGCAGGGCGGATGCCAGGCGGGCGGCCAGGAAGGAGTGGCCACCGAGGTCGCTAAAAAAGTCCAGCTGGCGCAAGATCGCCTGGCCCGGGAACAGCTTGGCCAGCGCCGTGAACAGGGCCGCTTCGGCCGGCGTTTCCGGCACGTCCGATACACCCGCCTCGCCGGCCGGCGGGGCGGACAGCGGCATGGCCTTCAACGCCTTCCGGTCGATCTTGCCCGAGGTCAGGCGCGGCATCAGCGGCAGCAATTCAAAACGGCCGGGCACCATGTACGGCGGCAGGTGCAGGTTCAATGCCGCGCGCAGGGTTTTCGCGGCCAGCGCGTCGGCCGGCGCCTCGTCGCTGCCGACGATGTAGGCCACCAGCTGGTCGATGCCGTCATCCTTGCGCAGCAGGACGGCCACCGTGCCCACGCCCGGTTGCTGCGCCAGCACGGCTTCGATCTCGCCCAGTTCCACGCGGAAGCCGCGGATTTTCACCTGGTCGTCGGCGCGGCCCAGGCACAGCACCTGGCCATCAAGATCGATGCGCGCCAGGTCGCCCGTGCGGTACAGGCGCGCATCGTCGGGGCCCGTGCTCCAGGGATTGGGCAGGAATTTTTCCACCGTCAGGTCGGGCCGGCCCAGGTAGCCCTCGGCCAGGCCGGGGCCGATGATGCACAACTCACCCGTCTCGCCGCGCGCCAGCAAAGTCAAGGGACGATTTTCTCCCGGCTCGGCCACCTGCAGCACCAGCAAGCCGTAGTTGGGCAGCGGCGTGCCGATGGTCACCGGTTCGCCGGGGCGCAGGCGCGCCAGGCTGCACGAGACGGTCGCTTCCGTGGGGCCATAGGTGTTGAACATGGCGCGGCCCGGGCGCGACCAGCGCTCGACAAGCGACTCCGGGCACATCTCGCCGCCCAGGTTGATCAGGCGCAGGCTCGGTACTTCCTCGGCGAACAGGGCCAGCAAGGTCGGCACGGCGTGCAGCACCGTGACTTGATTGGTGGCCAGCGCGCGCGGCAAGGCTTCCGGGTCGCCCGAAATCTCCTTGGGCCCCAGCCACAGGGTGGCGCCCACCAGGTAGGCGATCCAGATTTCCTCGAACGACATGTCGAAGGCGACGGAAAAGCCCTGGTAGACGGTGTCGGACTGCGCCACTTCCAGCACGGCGTTTTCGCTGCGCAGGAAGTGGCAGATGCTGCGTTGGTTGATCAATATGCCTTTGGGCTTGCCCGTGGAGCCGGACGTGTAGATCACATAGGCCGGGTGTTCGGGCAGTACGGTTGCGCGCGCGGGCAGCAGTTCGCCCGGCGCGGCAGGGGCCAGCAGGCTTTCCGCCGCCCACACGGGGCGGCCAATGCCTGCCCCGGCCAGGCGCGGCGCGAATTGGGCGCAGCTGACGACACCAAAGCCATTCGCGTCATCGAGGCACACCTGCAGGCGCTCGACGGGCGTGTCTTCATCGACGGGCAGCCAGGCGGCGCCCGCCTTGGCGATGGCCGCCTGCATCAGCAGCAGATGGGCACCGCGCGGCAGCCACAGGCCCACGATGTCGCCGGGCTTGACGCCGGCCGCCACCAGGCGCGCTGCGGCCAGGCTGGCTTGCGCATCGAGCTGCGCATACGTAATGCGGCGTTCGCCATCGATCAGGGCAATTTGCTCGGGACAGCGGCGGGCCGTCGCTTCCAGCAGGTCGGCCAGTACTTCCTCGCGCAGCAGATCCGGTCGCGGCGGGCCGTACAGGATGTCGGCGTGGGTGGAAGGGATGCCTGGACTGACTGCGGTGAAATCGTTCATGGATGACGCTTATCTGTAATGCGGAGTGAGGAATCTGATGGGCTGCGCATGGCGCGCGGCACAGTTGATACATTACAGTACGCAAGACATTTCAGCGTTGCAGAACGGGGAATTTTGTGGGATTTTCAGCAAGTAATGTGGCTGCAGGCTCAACTGCCATGATTACGGAATGTAAATCGCGGAAACATGGCGGCGATTTGCGCCAAAGTCGTCGCCGCCGGATAGCCGTGCAAGGGGCGGCCGGACAGCGCCGCGTCCGCGCAGCCTTCGGCGCGGAACTGCTGCAGCACGTAGTTGTCGACGCCTTTCGCGGCCAGGGTGCTGGCCAGGGCCAGCAACTGCTCGTCCGGCAGCAGGTCGGGGTGGGTGGTGGTGCGGCATTCGTAGGCCACGCCGCTGGCAAGGATGGCGTCCAGGCAGGCGCGTGCCGGGTCGCCGCTGCCGGCCACGCGGGTCACATGACGATAGTCGGCGAATGGCGCCTTGATGTCGAAGCCCACCCAGTCGACCAGGGGCAGCACTTCCCGCAGGCGCTGCGGATAGATGCAGGCCGTGTGCAGGCCGATGCCGAAACCCAGCGCCCTGACGTCCTGCATGGCGTGCGCCAGCGCCGGGTCCATGCATGCCTCGCCGCCGCTGAAGACGACGGCGTCGACCAGGCCCGTTCTGCGGCGCAGCCAGGTCAGGACGTCCTGCCAGGGCATGGCGCCTTCCGGCGTGCGCGCCTGCAAGTGCGGATTGTGGCAATAGCCGCAGCGCCAGGGGCAGCCCTGCACGAACACCACGGCCGCCAGCTTGCCCGGGTAGTCGGTGGCGGAAAAGGGCGTCAGGCCGCCCACTTTCAGCTCAAACGCCATGGCAGGCGGGCTGGCCCACGCGGGCGCTCGCTTCCGTAAAATACTGGCGCTCGTGGAATTCGCCCTGCTTGCCGATGTTGAACGAGGCAACGGGGCGGTGGTAGCCCATTACGCGCGTCCAGATTTCGCAGCGCTGGCGTTCCGTATCGAGCAGGGTGATGGCGGGAGTGAAGTCGGGACGTGCGTTCATGGCGTTTCCTTGAGTGGGTGAGCGAAATCGGATTGCTTGCGGGCGATCAGTTCCGCGTCGCAGGTGGGGCAGAATTCATGTTTGCCGGCCAGGTAGCCGTGGCGCGGGCAGATGGAAAACGTGGGCGTGACGGTGATGTAGGGCAGCGAGAAGCGGCTCAGCGCGCGTTTTACCAGCTCGCGGCAGGCATTCGCATCCGACAGCGCTTCCGTCATGTACAGGTGCAGCACCGTGCCGCCCGTGTACTTGCGCTGCAGCGCGTCCTGCAATTCCAGCGCTTCGAACGGGTCGTCCGTATGGCCGACGGGCAGTTGCGACGAATTCGTGTAGTACGGATTGTCGACCGTGCCCGCCTGCAGGATGGCCGGATAGCGCTTGCGGTCTTCGCGCGCGAAGCGGTAGGTCGTGCCTTCGGCCGGCGTCGCCTCCAGGTTGTACATATGGCCCGTCTCTTCCTGGAACCGCACCATGCGGGCGCGCACGTGGTCGAGCAGACGTATCGCCAGCGCATGGCCTTCCGGCGCCGTGATGTCGTAAGCGTCGCCGCTGAAATTGCGGATCATCTCGTTGATGCCGTTCACGCCCAGGGTGGAAAAGTGATTGCGCAGGGTGCCCAGATAGCGTTTCGTGTACGGGAACAGGCCTTGCTGCATCAGTTCTTCGATGGTGCGGCGCTTGATTTCCAGGCTGGTCTTGCCCAGCTCCAGCAGGCGGTCCAGGTCGGCCATCAAGGCTGGCTCGTCGCCGCGCCACAAGTGGCCCAGGCGCGCGCAGTTGATCGTCACCACGCCCAGGGAACCCGTCTGCTCGGCGGAACCGAACAGGCCATTACCCCGTTTGAGCAGCTCGCGCAAGTCCAGCTGCAAGCGGCAGCACATGGAACGTATCATGTTCGGCTTGAGTTCCGAATTGATGAAATTCTGGAAGTAGGGCAAGCCGTAGCGGGCCGTCATCTCGAACAGGCGTTCCGCGTTGTCGCTGTGCCAGTCGAAATCCTCGGTGATGTTATAGGTAGGGATGGGGAAGGTGAAGACCCGGCCCTTGGCGTCGCCCGCCATCATGATTTCGATATAGGCGCGGTTGATCATGTCCATTTCCGCCTGCAGCTCGCCATAGCTGAAGTCCATTTCCTGGCCGGCGATGACGGGAATCTGCTCGCGCAAATCGTCCGGGCAGACCCAGTCAAACGTGAGGTTGGTGAACGGCGTCTGCGTGCCCCAGCGCGATGGCACGTTGAGGTTGAAGATCAGCTCCTGCATGTACTGGCGCACGTCTTCGTAGCGCAGGCTGTCCTTGCGGATGTAGGGCGCCATATAGGTGTCGAAGGAGCTGAACGCCTGCGCGCCGGCCCACTCGTTTTGCAGGGTGCCGAGGAAGTTGACGATCTGGCCAATGGCGCTCGACATGTGTTTCGGCGGGCCCGATTCGATCTTGCCCGGCACGCCATTCAAGCCTTCGTGCAGCAGGGTGCGCAGCGACCAGCCGGCGCAATAGCCGGCCAGCATGTCGAGGTCGTGGATGTGCAGCGCCGCTTCGCGGTGCGCCGCGCCCACTTCCGGCGGATACACCTGGTCCAGCCAGTAGTTGGCGATGACCTTGCCCGACACGTTGAGTATCAGGCCGCCCAGCGAGTAGCCCTGGTTGGCGTTGGCGTTGACACGCCAGTCGCGCCGGTCCAGGTATTCATTGATGGACGCGGCGACGTCGACCTGGCCGCGTGTGGGGGAAACTGCATTTGTCGTCATGAAACCTCCAATAAACACAACATGCGGTGTTTTTATGGAGATTAATCACTAAATATAGTGGCGTCAAAGGGCGCGTGCAGTTGCGTGACGAATCCTTGATGCAGGTGAAGAAAGCGCGTCAGCGGCTTTTTTTCGCGCGGCCCAGGCGCGGGATGAAGCAGCTCAGGCCAAAGTAAGCGGCACCGCAGACGGCGATGCTGACGACGGAGGCGGGCAGCACGTGCGCCCAGATTTCCCGCGCCGAGAACGTGCTCCAGCTGGCCACGCGCGCGTCGAACGTGACGTAGTTCGCCAGCAGCCAGTACACGGCCAGCAGGCCCGTGCAGATGGCGGCCTGGCGCAGCACGGGCATGGCGCGGCGGGCGAAGACGGCTTGCAGGAACAGCAGCAGCATTCCGGCCCAGACGCCCAGCGCCTCGGGCGACAGCACGGAGAGCGTTTCTTCGACATAGCCGTCGGCGGGCGAAGCCCACTGTATTTGCAGCACGGTGAGGAATAGGGTGAGCAAGAATAGCAGCAGCGGTTTGCGGGGCATGGCGGGCAATCGGTGAGGGAGAAAAGTGGGGCATTTTACAGCCAGGTCAAGCAAGTTGAACGCGCGCCAGCCATGCATGCATTCCTTCACCTGCGTCAAGGACTGGGCGGTATGGGCGGGGCTATAGTCTGCACCCTGAGCCGATACAGGACTGTGAACACCATGATGCTTGAATCAACCACCGCCACCCGCGTGGCCGGACCGCTGGAACTGGTCTGCCCCGCCGGCAGCCTGCCTGCCCTGAAAGCGGCCATCGACAATGGCGCCGATACCGTCTACCTGGGTTTTCGCGACGCCACCAATGCGCGCAATTTCGCGGGCCTCAATTTCGACGAGAAGGCCATCGCCGAGGGTGTGCGCTACGCCCACCAATATGGACGCAAGGTGCTGCTGGCGCTGAATACCTATCCGCAGCCGCACAACTGGGCCGTGTGGCGCAGCGCCATCGACCGCGCCGCGCAGGCCGGCATCGACGCCATGATCGTGGCCGATCCGGGCCTGATGGCGTATGCAAGCGAGCACCACCCGCAACTGCGTTTGCACCTGTCCGTGCAGGGCTCGGCCACCAACTACGAAGCGATCAATTTTTACCATGAACACTTCGGCATCGCCCGCGCCGTGCTGCCGCGCGTGCTGTCGATGGCGCAGGTCGAGCAACTGATCGCCAAGACGGAAGTCGAGATCGAGGTCTTCGGCTTCGGCAGCCTGTGCGTGATGGTCGAAGGGCGCTGCGCGCTGTCGTCGTACGCGACGGGCGAGGCGCCGAACACTCACGGCGTGTGCTCGCCGGCGAAATCCGTGCGCTGGCTGGAAACACCGAACGGCCTCGAATCGCGCCTGAACGGCGTGCTGATCGACCGCTATGCGCCAGGCGAAAACGCCAGCTATCCGACCCTGTGCAAGGGACGTTTCGAAGTCAACGACGAAGAGTATTACGCGATCGAGGAGCCGGCCAGCCTGAACACGCTGGCGCTGCTGCCGCAGTTGATCGCCATGGGCGTGCGCGCCGTGAAGATCGAAGGACGCCAGCGCAGCCCCGCCTACGTGGCGCAGGTGACGCGCGTGTGGCGCGAAGCGATCGACGCCTGCCGCGAAGGCAATGCGCGCTACGCCGTCAAGCCGGCCTGGATGGCGTCCATGGACAAGCTGGCCGAAGGCCAGCAGCACACCTTGGGTGCCTACCATAGATCTTGGAAATAAAGGATGAACATGCTGAAGCTTTCTTTGGGGCCCTTGCTCTACTACTGGCCGCGCGCCACCGTTTTCGAGTTTTACCAGCAGATCGCCACCACGGCCGTCGATATCGTGTACCTGGGCGAAACCGTCTGTTCGCGCCGGCACGAGGTGCGCCTGGCCGACTGGCTCGATATCGCCGACATGCTGGCCGCCGCCGGCAAGGAAGTGGTGCTGTCGACGCAGGCGCTGATCGAGGCGGGTGCTGAACTGGCGACCCTGCGCCGCATCACGGGCAATGGCCGCTACGGCGTCGAGGCCAACGACATGGGCGCCGTGCACTGCATGGAAAAGGGCGCGTCCTTCGTCGCCGGCCCCCATCTGAACCTGTTCAACGGCCCCAGTTTGCAACTGCTGGCGCGCCTGGGGGCGCGGCGCTGGGTGATGCCGCTGGAAATGGGGCAGACGGCGCTGGCCGAGATGCAGCGCCAGAAACCGGAAGGGCTGGAGACGGAGGTCTTCGCCTACGGCCGCATGCCGCTGGCGTTTTCCGCGCGCTGCTTCACGGCGCGCAACCGCAACCTGCCGAAGGACGATTGCGGCTACAGCTGCTTGGAAGAGCCGGACGGTCTGCTGCTGCGCACGCGCGACGAAGTGCCGTTCCTCGTGTTGAATGGCACGCAGACGCAGTCGGCGCTCGTCTACAACCTGGTGCGCGAACTCGACGCCATGCGCGACATGGGCGTGTCCGTGGCGCGCATCAGCCCGCAAGCCATGCATACGGAACAAGTCATCGCCATCTTCGACCGCGCCCGCCGCGGCCAGGTCAGCGGCATCGGCGCCCAGGCCCAGCTGGCGGCTTGCCAGCCGGCCGGCGCCTGCGACGGCTACTGGCACGGCCAGCCTGGCATGGAACAGCACCAGCACGCCGCCCATTGAACGCATCGAAAGGAAGCACCATGCAAGATCAACTGGAAAGATTGCCCGTCCCGGCCAAGCCTCCCATGAGCAAGCCCGCCGCGTCATACCGGCTGCCCGAACCGCTGGCCGAATTGCTGTCCAAGCTGCCGCCGTATCCCGCCTCGTGGCTGTTCGTGCAAGGCTTGAACCGCCTGCTGGCGCCGCAATTGCCCGACGACGTGCGGCGCAGCCTGGAAGGGCGCAGCCTGCGCTTGCGGCTGCTGGACGCGGGCATCGCCTTCGATTTCGAGTGGCAGGGAACGGTGTTTGTGGCCGAGCGCTATGTGGACGTGCCGGACCTGTGCATCGCCGCCAGCGTGCATGACTTGATGCTGCTGGCGCGGCGCCAGGAAGATCCGGACACGCTGTTCTTCAGCCGCCGTTTGAGCCTGGAAGGTGATACGGAACTGGGCTTGCTGTTCAAGAATACGCTCGATGCCATCGAGCTGCCGCCGTTCGACCTGCAGGCGCTGGGACCGCGCCGGGTGCTGGCGCATCTGCGCGACCGGGGCGCGCGGGGAGGGTAGGCGGAGAACTGGCTGCGCGCAGTGGCGGCACTCAATGGCGGCAGTGGCCGCAGGCGCCGCTGCACGAGGCCAGCTGTACTTCATCCGTTGCTTCGCCCATGAAGCCGGCGTCGTTGACGGCGGCCAGCAGGCGTTCCTGCGTGGCCAGGCGTTCGTCGAATTGCACCGTGGCGCCGTGGCGCGCCAGCGAGACGCAGACGGTGGCCACGCCCGTGACGGCTTCGAGCGCGCCCGTCAGCCTGTCGGCGCAGCCTTCGTGATCCATTCCAATAATATTCAAGCGCGCTGTCTGCATGTGTTCCTCTTGTTTTTCAGATAAAAAAACAGCGTAGGCGAGGGGCGCGCATGCCGTCCAGAGCCGCACGCAATATTTATTTTCTATTTGCGGTTTTATTGATCTGGATTAATTCCAACCGCTGCTGGCCAGCCTGAAAGTGCTGTTGTTTTATACACGGTCGCCGTATTCCAGTCGACAAGCGTGCTCTGCTGCGTGATACTGTCATTCTGATAAGTACGCTGATGAAAGCGCTGGAAAGGAGGGCCCATGCAGCGCCGCCCCCTGCTCAAGCTTGCCGCCCTGTGGCCGTTGGGCGCTGCCGCCGCCGGCAAGTCGTCGCCGCTGCCGCTCGTGTATCCGCGCCACCAGGCGATCGATGATCCGCAGCAAGGCTATGTGACGGCCTTGCTGCAACAGGCGCTGGCCCGTTCGGGCCCGGCCTATGCCTTGCGCCGTTCCGCGCTGCGCATGGTGCAGACGCGAGCGATGCAGGAAATCGCCACGGCGTCGGGCAGCGTCGATGTCGTCTGGACGATGACGAGCCGCGCGCGCGAGACGCAATTGCTGCCGGTGCGCATCCCCATCGACCGCGGCCTGATCGGCTGGCGAGTGGCCCTGATCCACGCGCGCCAGCGGCAGCTGCTGCGCGACGTGCGCAGCATCGCCGCCCTGGCGCGGCTGTCTGCCGGCCAGATGCGCGACTGGCCCGACTCGACCATCCTGCAGGCGAACGGCTTGCGCCTCGATACCTCAAGCACCTATGAAGGCCTGTTCCAGCAACTGGCTGCCGGGCGCATCGACTACTTTCCCCGTTCCGTGATCGAGGCACAAAGCGAGCTGGCCAGCCATGCGCAATTGCCGCTGGCGCTCGATACTCACCTGGTCATCCGCTACCCGGCCGCGCTGTACTTTTTTGTCGGCAAGCACCGGCCGGAACTGGCGCGCCATATTGAAATCGGGCTGGAGAAGATGCTGGCCGATGGCAGTTTCGCGCAGCTGTTCCAGCGCCATTTCGGCCGCTTCGCCGATGGCTTGAAATTGTCCCGGCGCCACGTGCTGGAGCTGGCCAATCCCGACCTGCCCGAAGAGACGCCTTTGGTGCGCAAGGCACTTTGGTATCGTCCAAAACATTACTAATAGTTTTATTGATCAGTGTCAAACAAGCGCTTCAATCGTGCGCACGATGTTTGATGAAACGCAAAGCGAGTTCAACAGAACACCTGTTGACATAAATAGAATCTTCGCCGAACATAATTCCACGTTGCAACACTTTTGCAATACGTTCCCAGCACAAGCGGTGATACGCAGGTGTCGTGCGGGACCCGTGCGCCCGTTCAACAGCCAGCTGCCGCCAGCCGCCGAACGCTCTGTTCCCTTGTAACCATCCGTTATCTTTTCGAAGGTTTGCCCATGCTCGAGTCGATCACGTCGGTATTGCACCAGGTGCCGGAACTGGCCCTGTTCCTGGCGCTGGCGCTCGGTTATGCGGTAGGGCAGATACGCTTCGGTCCCATCCAGCTGGGCGGCGTGTGCGGCACCCTGATCGCCGCGCTGCTGATCGGCCAGCTGGGCATCACCCTGGACGCCAGCGTCAAGAACGTCTTCTTCATGCTGTTCATCTTTGCCCTCGGCTATGCGGGCGGTCCCCAGTTCTTTGCCAACCTCAACGCCAAGGGCTTGCGCCTGGGCTTGCTGTGCCTGATCGAAGTGGTGGTGGTGCTGGCGCTGGTGCTGCTGGCCACGCGTTTCCTGGGCCTGGATCAGGGCACGGCGGCCGGCATGATGGCGGGCGCGGCGACGGAATCGGCCGTCGTCGGCACGGCCACGGACGCCATCTCGAAACTGGCGCTGCCGGCCGCCCGCATCGCCGAACTGCAGGCCAACGTGGTCACCGCGTATTCCATCACGTACATTTTCGGCCTGATCGCCATTGTCATCGCCACCAGCCAGATTTTTCCGCTGCTGCTGCGCGTCAACCTGCGCGAGGAAGCCGATAAATTGTGGGAAAAGATGGGCGGTGCGCAGACCGACGGCGACGGCGTGCAGGCGACGCCGGAAATGGTGGGGCGCGCCTATCGCATCAGCCGCGGCGCGGGACGCCGTCTCGACGCCTTGCAGCATATTTTCGCGGGCCGCGCCAGCATCACGCGCGTGCGCCGGCATGGCAAGGTATTGCCCTTGGAACCCGCACTGCGCCTGCGCAACAACGACGAAGTGCTGGTGATCGGCCACCGTCCCGCGCTGGTGGCGGCCGAGGCCATCCTGGGCGAGGAATTTGCCGACACGACGGGGTTGAACATGGCGGTTTCCGCCGTCGAAGTGGTGCTGCAGCAAGCCGCGCTCGTCGGCCAGCCCTTGCGCCAGCTGGCCTTGCCTTCGGGCGTGCACGTGGCGGCCGTCGTCCGTGGCGAGCACAGCATGCCGCCGCTGCCCGACCTGGCATTGCAGCGCGACGACGTGCTGCGCCTGTACGGCACGACGGAAGGGCGCGAACTGAACACGGCGCTGGCCGCCATCGGCAAGCGCGTGCCGACGGGCGACCGCAGCAATATCGTCTACGCCAGCATCGGCATCGTGCTCGGTGTGTATATCGGCGGCTTCAGTGCCAAGCTGGGCGGCATCCCGTTTTCGCTGGGCACGGGCGGCGGCGCCTTGCTCACAGGCCTCGTGTTCGGCTGGTACCAGGCGCGCAAACCGGGCATGCCCGGCATCCACCCCAGCGCGCTCGACATGATGAAGGATATCGGCCTGGCCACCTTCATCGCCTGCGTGGGCCTGGCGTCGGGTCCGCAGGCGATCGACCTGATCCGCCAGTACGGCCTGTCGCTGCCGCTGATGGGCGTGCTGATCGCCGTCATCCCCGCTTCGCTGTCGCTGCTGGTCGGTCACTTTTTCCTCAAGCTGGAAGCGCCCGTGCTGCTGGGCGCCATCGCCGGCCAGCAGTGCAGCACGCCGGCCCTGTCCGCCGTGCAGAACGCGGCCGGCAATTCCACGCCCTTGCTCGGCTACACGATTACCTATGCCATCTCGAACGTGGTGCTGCCCCTCTTGGGGCCGCTGATCGTGGCCCTGGCCGGGTCGGTGCACGCATGAGCGGCCTGCAAGAGCATAAGCAGTAAAGAATTCCTTCAACATGAAAGGCGGTCCGCATGGAATGGTTGCATGAGTTATTCAAGAAGTCGCCTGAAATTGCCTTGTTTCTCTCCCTGGCAGTGGGTTACTACATCGGCAAGATCAAGTTCGGCTCGTTCCAGCTGGGCGGGGTGGCCGGTTCATTGCTGGTGGCGGTACTCGTCAGCCAGGTAGGCGTCGCCATCGATCCTGGCGTCAAGTCGGTGCTGTTCGCGCTGTTCATTTACGCGGTCGGCTATGAAAGCGGCCCGCAGTTCTTCAATTCGCTGGGGCGCCAGTCCGTGCGCGAAATCATCCTGGCCGTCGTGCTGGCCGTGACGGCGCTGCTGACGGTGGTCATCCTGGCCAAGATGTTCGACCTGGACAAGGGCCTGGCGGCCGGCGTGGCGGCGGGCGGCTTGACGCAGTCGGCCATCATCGGCACGGCAGGCGACGCGATCACCAAGCTGGGCCTGGCGGCCGACGAGGTGGCGCGCTTGCAGGGCAATGTGGCCGTCGGCTATGCCGTCACCTATGTGTTCGGCTCGTTTGGCGCCATCATCGTTTGCGTCAACATCTTGCCAAAGCTCATGGGCCGTACCATTCGCGAAGATGCGATCAAGGCGGAAACGGCGCTGCAGGCGGGCGTGCAGGTGCTGGGACCGGGCCAGACGCCGGCCGCACCCGACTTGATCGGCCGCATCTACGACGTGGGCCCCGGTGCCGGGCGTTCCGTCGAGGAGATCGAAAGCGCCCATCCGAACACGGCCATTACCATCGAGCGCGTGAAACGCAATGGCCAGATCATCGATGTCAGCCCGGACCTGGTGCTGGCGGCCGACGATATCGTGCTGCTGGTGGGCCGGCGCGAAGCCATGCTCAGCGTCTCTTCCCAGCTGGGCAAGGAATTGCTTGCCGTCGAAGGCATGGAACTGGTGATGCAGCGCCGCGACATGGTGCTGACCAACAAGGCTTACCACAACAAGACGGTGGGCGAGATCCGCAGCGCGACGGCGCCGGGTGTGCGTCACGGCATCTTTGTCGTGCAACTGAGCCGTATGGGCAAGATTTTGCCGATGCAGGCGGAAACCGTCGTGCAGACGGGCGACGTGGTGACCATCTATGGCGCCGAGCAGGACGTCAAGCGCGTGGCGGCCGAAGTGGGCTATATGATCGTGCCGAGCGCCAAGACGGACTTCGTCTACATGGGCGCCGGCCTCGTCGTCGGCCTGCTCGTGGGCTTGCTGGTGGCGCGCATCGGCTCGATTCCGCTGACCCTGGGCAGCGGCGGCGGAGTTCTGCTGTCGGGCCTGGTGTTCGGCTGGTTCCGCGCCAAGCGCCAGACGTTCGGCTACATGCCCAGCGGCGCCGTGCAAATCTTGAAAGACTTGGGTCTGGCCGGCTTCGTTGCCGTCGTCGGCCTCACGTCCGGACTGCAAGCCGTGCAAACCGTGCGCGAACACGGCCTGACCCTGTTCGGCGTCGGCGTGGTGGTGACCATCCTGCCGATGATCTTGACCATGCTGATCGGCCGCTACATCTTGCGCTATGACAACGTGGCCGTGTTTGCGGGCGCCTTGTCCGGCTCGCGCAGCGCCAATCCCGCGTTCGGCGAAGTGCTGAACGCGGCGCAAAACTCGATTCCCACCGTACCGTTTGCCATCACGTATGCCTTGGCCAACGTTTTCCTGACTTTGCTGGGGCCGCTCATCGTGGCCTTCGTCTGAGTCTGCAAGAACCCTGCACATTGTCTGTCTAAAGGAGTAGCACACATGGATTTCAGTAACCCAAGCAAACTCGCCCTGTTGAGCCCATTCGAATTGAAGGATGCGCTGATCCAGACGGCCAAGCAAAGCAACCGTTTGATGCTCAATGCGGGCCGCGGCAACCCGAATTTCCTGGCCACCACGCCACGCCACGGTTTCTTCCAGTTCGGCCAGTTCGCCATGACGGAAGCGGAACGTTCCTATGTGTACATGGACGACGTGGGCGGTTTCCCCACGCGCGACGGCATCGAGGCGCGCTTTGAAATCTTCGTGCGCAAGCATGAAGGCAACCCGGGCGTGCATTTCATCGAAGCGGCCGTGTCGTATGTGCGCGACCAGCTGGGCTTGAGCGCGGGCGACTTCCTCTACGAGATGTGCGAAGCCATCCTCGGCTGCAACTATCCCGTGCCGGACCGCATGCTGCGCCTGTCCGAGAAAATCGTCGGCCAGTATATCCACCGCGAAATGGTGGGCGACCATCCCTTCGTTGGCAACTTCGACATGTACGCCGTCGAAGGCGGCACGGCCGCCATGACGTATCTGTTCGCCAGCCTGAAATCGAACCACATCATCCAGGAAGGCGACACGATCGCCCTGGGTATGCCGATCTTCACGCCGTACATCGAGATTCCCCAGCTGAACGATTACAAGCTGAACACCGTGCACATCGATGCGCCGCAATCGAACAACTGGCAATTCACGAAGAAGGAACTGGACAAGCTGCTCGATCCGAAAGTAAAAGCTTTCTTCCTCGTCAACCCCAGCAATCCACCATCCGTCAAGATCGATGACGACACCCTGGAATACATCGCCAAGATCATCAAGAAGCGCCCGGACCTGATCATTCTGACCGATGACGTGTACGGCACCTTTGCCGACAATTTCGTCTCGCTGTTCGCCATCTGCCCGTTCAACACCATCCTCGTGTATTCGTTCTCGAAATACTTCGGCGCGACGGGCTGGCGCATGGGCGTGGTGGCCACGCATGAAGACAATGTGCTCGACGCCAAGATTGCCAAGTTGCCGGAAACCATCAAGAAGCAGCTCGATGCGCGCTACCACTCGATCACGACGGAGCCGCGCGCGCTGAAATTCATCGACCGCCTGGTGGCCGACAGCCGCACCGTGGCGCTGAACCACACAGCCGGCCTGTCCACGCCCGTGCAGGCGCAGATGACCCTGTTCTCGCTGTTCTCGCTGATGGATGAAGAGCAAAAGTACAAGCAGTCGATGAAGCGCATCGTGCTGCGCCGCAAGGAAGCGCTGTACCGCGAACTGGGCTTGCCGATGGTGCACGACGCCAATTCCGTGCGCTATTACCACTTGCTGGACATGGAATCGCTGGCCGCGCAGATGCATGGCGTGGAGTTTTCGCAGTGGCTGCTGAAAAAACTGAAACCCAACGAAGCGCTGTTCCGCCTGGCCGAGGAAACGGGCGTCATCCTGCTGCCGGGCCGCGGCTTCGGCACCACGCACCCGTCCGGCCGCGTATCGCTGGCCAACCTGAACGAATACGACTACGCCAACATCGGCCGCGCCATCCGCAACATGGCGTCCGAGTTCTTTGCCGTGTTTGAAAAGGAAAAAGAGAAGGGCGGCAAGAAGGCGAAGAAATAATTAGTTTGGTAAAGGCTTGACCGCAACGGGCGCCCCGCAAGAGGCGCCCGTTTTCATGTGCCAGTCCAGGTAACCAATAGTGCAGGCTGGAATGGACATCCGTAGATATAATTGCTATTGTGAAAGTATAAACATGGCAACCCCGTGCTTTCCCCTCATTCATTGACTGGACGCTACATGGGCAGATTGCAAGGACACTTATCATTATTGCTGGCCGGCGCGCTGGGCGCGGCCATGCCCGCCCAGGCGGAACCGCTGACCTTTAACGAAGCGCTGCAGCAAGCGGCCAAGGCTTCGGGCGCCGTGCAGGGCGCCGCGCTCGACGTGCGCGCAAAAACACTCAAAGCCGAGGCGCTATCGAATATCGATGGTCCATCCGTGGACTTGACGGCGTTTCGCGGCCGTTTGTCGACGGACCTGAATATCGATACGAGCGGCCTGGCCGGCGTGGTGGGCGGCATCGAATCCGTGCTGCCGCCGATTCCCGGCTTGCCCACGCCGCATATTCCCAATTCCCTGAACCGCGAAGTGGTGACGGATTTGACGTCGTTCGGCTTGCTGGGCATGTGGCCCATCTACACGGGCGGGCGCCTGGACGCCGTCAAGGGCCTCGCATCGAGCCTGACCCTGGCCGCGCAGGCCGAGCGCACGGAAGCGGAAGAGCAGCTGGCCACCCTGGTGGCGCAGCGCTATTTCCAGTTGCTGCTGGCCAAAAGAGTGGTGGCCGTGCGGGCCGAAGTGACGGCTGGCGTGACGCAGCACCAGCGCGACGCGGCCAGGCTGGAAAAGGGCGGCCTGATTTCGCGCGCGGAACGCCTGCGCGCCGACGTGGCCCTGGACAGCGCCCGCAGCGACGAGGCGCAGGCCCGCAGCGACGAGGAAATCGCCCAGGTGGCGCTTGACCGCTTGCTTGCCGTCAATACACAAGTGCTGCCCAGCACGCCGCTGTTCGTCAACAGCTTGCCCGTCGGCACCTTGCAATCGTTTATCAGCAAGGGCATGCGCGAAAACGCGAACTGGAAAAAGATCGACAGCAAGCGCGTGCAGGCAGAGCAAGCCTTGAAGCTGCATGGCAAGGAATACGCGCCCACCGTGTTTGCCATCGGTAACTACAATCTCAATCGCGGTAACGAAAAGCTCGTGCGCTCGAACTGGGCCATCGGCCTCGTCGTGTCCGTGCCGCTCGTGCACCGCATCAATACGGGCAAGATGATCGCCGCCGCCAAGCTCGACCAGGAGCGGGTGGAAGTGGTGGCGCGCCAGGCCGAGCGCGACATTCCCACCCTGATCGAGAAGAACTGGCGCGCGCTGGAAAACGCCCGCATCCAGTATTTGTCAACGGCCTCGTCGGTGGAGCTGGCGCGCGAGAATATCCGCTTGCAAACGGTGGCTTTCCAGCAAGGGCAAGTGACGTCGCTGGAAGTGGTCGACGCGCGCCTGAACCTGGCCAAGGTCGAAACCCAGCGCGCGCAGACGGCTTATAACTATGTGATGGGGCTGGCGCAATTGCTGGAAGCGACGGGCGAGACGCAACGCCTTGGCAGCCTGGCCGCCGCGGCCGATATCCAATTACCTGTGGACAAATAATAATGAGTACCTCCAAAAAACCCTTGGCCATCGGCGCCACCGTCATCGTGCTGGCCTTCGTCGGCTGGGGCTTGTACCAGGCGTTCCAGCCGCAGCGCCTGCCTTTGCAGGGGCAGATGGATGCGCAGGAAGTCACTGTCTCGTCGAAAGTGCCGGGCCGGGTGGGCGAGCTGTACGTCAAACTGGGCCAGACGGTGCCGAAAGGCCAGCTGCTGTTCCAGCTGACGAGCCCGGAAGTGGATGCGAAGATTGCGCAGGCCACGGCCGCCACCCAGGCAGCCGAGGCCGTGGCGCAAAAGGCGCAAGCCGGTGCGCGTCCGGAAGAAGTCGCGGCCGCGAAAGCCAACTGGGAGCGGGCCCAGACGGGGGCGACCATCGCCAAGACAACCTACACCCGCGTCAACAATATGTATGAGCAAGGCGTGATCGCCCAGCAGAAACGCGACGAGGCGCAAGCGCAATGGCGCGCCGCCGACCAGCTGGCGCAGGCTGCCCGGGCGCAATATGACATGGCGCAAAAGGGCGCCCGTCCCGAAGACAAGACGGCCGCCGCCGCCCAGGCGCGCCAGGTGGGCGCCGTGCTGACGGAAGCGCAGATCGCCCTGGCCGAAACGAAGATTGCCGCGCCGGTCGCCGGGCAGGTGAGCAAGATCCAGATACAGCCAGGCGAGCTGGCGCCGCAAGGTTTCCCCGTGATTACCCTGGTGAACCTCGACGACGCCTGGGCCGTGCTGCAAGTGCGCGAAGATGAAATGGCCGCGTTTGGCATGGGCAGCACGCATACGGCCAATGTGCCGGCGTTGAAACAGCAACTGAGTTTCAAGGTCAGCTCCGTGGCCGTGCTGCCGGACTTCGCCACGTGGCGCGCGGCCCGTCCGGGCGGCACGGATTTGCGCACGTTTGAAATCCGCTTGCGTCCCGCCATCAAGGTCGAGGGCTTGCGTCCTGGCATGTCGGTCGTGTTTCCACCGCTCTGATACTAGATGAACGAAGCGGATAAAGAGCCGGTTTCGACGCTGGCACGCGAGTGGCGGCGCTTGCGCGGCGACTTCTGGGACTTTGGCATGCTCAGCTGGATTCCGGTCGTGCTGTGCGGCATGCTGTGGCTGGTGTTTTCGGCCGGCATCGCGCGCGACTTGCCCATCGTCGTCATCGACAACGATAACTCCACCTTGTCGCGCCAGCTCACGCGCTGGCTCGACGCCTCGCCCGGCATCAAGGTGGCGGCGAAAGTGGCGTCCAGCGACGAAGCCTTGCATCGCTTGCGCGAGCGCACGGCGTTTGGCTACCTGCTGATCCCCGACGATTTCGAGCGGAAGCTGCTGGGCGGCCGGCAAGCCACCGTGCAATGGCTGTACAACGCGCAGTTTTCCTCGCACGCAGGCGCCTTGCTGCGCGACGTGCGCACGGTCAGCACGACCTTGTCGGCCGGCATCGAGATGACGGCGCGCGCAAAAAAAGGCATGTCGGGCGTGCAGGCTGCCGCCCAGTTCGAACCGATACGCACGACCTTGAACAGTTTATACAATGAAAACATCAGCTATGAAGCGTTTCTGACCCTGGCCCTGATGCCGGCCATGCTGCAGATTTTCATCGTCGTCGCCATCGTCACGAGCATCGGACGCGAGTTGCGCGACGGTACGGTGCCGCAATGGCTGGCCTCGGCCCATGGCAGCTGGCTGCGCGCCATCGGCGCCAAGCTGCTGTTTCCCCTCATCGCCTACTGCGCGCTGGCGCTGCTGTACTTGCTGTTCTTCAGCCTGGCGCGTGGCTGGGCCGTGGCGGGCAGCTTGCCGGCTTTGCTGTTGAGCATGCTGCTGCTGGTACTGGCCTATTGCGGCCTGGCCACCTTGCTGATCGCCGCGACCTTGTCGCTGCGTCTGGCGCTGTCGGGCGCGGCCTTCATCACGGCGCCGGCGTTCGCGTTTGCGGGCCAGGCCTTTCCCTTGATGGCCATGCCGGCACCGGCCCGCGCCTGGGCGGAAGCCTTGCCGCTCACGCATTATCTGCAGCTGCAAACGAAGTACTGGCTGGCTGGCGCGCCGTGGCGTTATGGCGTGCAGGAAATGCTGATACTGGCCGGTATCGCCATCGGCTGCGGCGCTGTGAGCGTGTTCCTGCTGGCGCGCCGCGCAAATGCCCCGGCCGCCTGGGGACGCACATGATGTGGAAATCCTTCCTCGCCACCTGGCGCGCCATGCTGACGGACAAGGGCGCGCTGACCTTGCTGTTCATCGGCGGCATCATCTATTCCTTCTTCTATCCTTTGCCGTACTCGACGGAAATCGTCCAGCGCGTGCCCGTGGCCGTCGTCGACCAGGACCGCAGCGCCATGTCGCGCCAGCTGACGCGCTTTGCCATGGCCCATCCCTCGCTGCAAGTGATCGCCGTCACGCCGGACCTGCCCGTCGCGCAGGATTTATTGTGGCGCGACGAGGTCATGGGCGTGCTGATCATTCCCGACGGCTTGCAGACGGACGTGCTGGCCGGCCGCGCCGCCCACGCGCAAGTGGCGGGCAACGGCTTGTATCTGATGCTCAACAAGGTGGCCTTGAATGGCCTGGCCGAAGTGGTGGGCACGGTGTCGGCCGGTATCGAATTGAAACGTCTGGGCGCGGGTACGCCATCGGGCATTCAGGCCAATGAGCAGCGCTCGCCCATCGCCTTCGACGCCTTGCCCCTGTTTAACGTCAAGGAAGGCTATGGCGCGTATGTCGTGCCGGGCGTGGCTACTCTCATCGTGCAGCAGACCTTGCTGATCGGCATGACCATGCTGTTCGGCACCTGGTACCAGCGCAAGAGTTTCCCCGTGGCAGGCAAGCGCACGGCGGGCGGATATATGGGCATGCTGCTGGCGTTTGCCTGCGTGGCTTTCCTCAACTGCTGCTATTTCTTCGGCTTTGTCTTCTGGTTCCAGGATTATCCCCGTGGCGGCAACTTCGGCGGCATGCTCTTGCTGCTGGTGCTGTTCTCGCTGGCGGAAGCGGCGTTCGGCATGCTGCTGGGCATGCTGTTCCGCACGCGCGAACGGGGCACGCAGCTGATGATCGCCACCTCGATGCCCGTGCTGTTCCTGGCGGGCCTGACCTGGCCCGTGTCGTCCATGCCCGTCGTGCTGCAATGGCTGCGCTGGCTGCTGCCATCGACGGCCGGCATCCAGGGCTTTGTCGCGCTGAACCAGATGGGGGCCTCGGTGTATGAAATCCGCCATGAAGCGGCGGGCTTGCTGGCCTTGCTGCTGGCCTGCGTGGCGCTGGGCTGGTGGCGCTGGCGCGCCGAGGCGCCAGCGACCATCGTCCAGCAAGGATGAGCATGAAACCAGGGAAAGAGCTGGAGCCCCAACTGCCGCATCGTTAGCAACGGGATCCATCAAGCTTTCTGCAATGCCGCCAGCAGCAGCTGGCAAAAACCGTCACGCACCGGGTCGGGCAGGCTGTCATTGGCCCGCAGCAGGCTGTCGACGCGGGGCAACGGTGCCAGCCGTTCCAGTGCCGCGTGCCGGTGCACGCCCTGGCCCAAGTTGCGTGCATTGACCACCGCCATGCCCAGGCCGGCGGCGATCGCGGTCAGCATGCCCGCCACCGATGGGCATTCCAGGCCCACGCTCCAGGCCATGCCGGCCTGGCCCAGCTTTTCCTCGGCCAGTCGGCGGTAAAAGCAGTGCGGCCCGTAGGTGATCAGTTTGACGGTTTCTCCCGGCAAAGCCTGCTCTGCCGAGGCAGCGCACCAATGCAGCGTTTCTGTCCATAACAGCGTGTCGCCCGGCGCCGCCTTGCCGGCAAAATCCTGGTGCAAAATCACATCAAGCAAGCCGTCGGCAAAGCGTTCGCGCAATACCTGGCTTTGCTCCACCACCAGCTGCACATCGACCTTGGGGTGGTGATGCGAGAACTGCGACAGCACCGCGCACACGTCGGCCAATGAAATCTGCTCCGTCACGCCAATGCGCAGCCGGCCTTGTATCGCCGATGGCGAAAAATGGGCGACGGCGTCATCGTGGGCGTCGAGTATGTTGAGCGCATGCCGCAGCAGCACGGCTCCCTGGTCGGTCGTGCCAAACAGCCCGCCGCTGCGCGCCAGCAGCTGGCAATCGAGCTGCTGCTCCAGCCGCTTGATTTTCCAGCTGACGGCAGACTGGCTCAGATGGAGCAAGCTGGCGGCCTGGCTCATGCTGCCGGTTTGTACCACTGCCCTGAATACACGCAGGGCGTCGACGGATAGACGTAAATTCATGGGTTATGACAAAAGTTGGATTGAAAATAAAAAGAATGTCACTGGCGTCATGTCCAGTCTAGCCTTAGCCTGCAGGTTCTGCAAACAAAAGGACATCTGATGAGGAGTCAAGAACCGCTGTTGAATGGCCACGCCCTGATCCACGGCCAGCGTATCGCCACCGGCATCCATGGCGCAGGCACGCCGCTGGTGCTGGTGCATGGCACGCCGGCGCACAGCATTATCTGGCGCGCACTGGTGCCGCTGTTCGTCGATGCCGGTTTCCACGTGCACCTGTATGATTTGCTGGGCTTCGGACGATCCGAGCGCCCCGTCGAAGCCGATACCTCGGTAGCGGCGCAGGTGACCGTGCTGGCGGCCTTGCTCGACCACTGGCAACTGCCGACCACCCACTTGTTCGGCCACGATATCGGCGGCGCCATTGCGCTGCGCCTGGCGTTCGACCATGCGGCGCGCCTGCGCAGCTTGAGCATCGCCGACGCGCCCAGCTACGATTCCTGGCCATCGCCTACCTGGAAGCATCTGCGCGATGACTTCGCCCGGTATGCTTTGACGCCGGCCAGCGAGCATCGCGCCACGATGGCGCGCCAGCTGGGCATGGCCGTTTTTCACAAGGACACGATGCAGGGCGAGCTTCTGCGGTGTTACCTGGAGCCGCTGTGCGGCGTGGTGGGGCAGCCCTCGTTCTACCAGCACCAGGTGGCGCACTATAACGCCTGCCATACGATGGACTTTGCCGAAAAACTGCCGCAATTGACCTTGCCGGTACAGGTCTTATGGGGCCGGCAGGACGAGTGGCAGCCGGTCGCGTATGGCCATCGCCTGCAGCGCGATATTCCCGGCGCCACCTTGCACCTGTTTGACGAGGCCGGGCACTTCCTGATGGAAGATGCGCCAGCGGCCGTCGCGGCACAAGTGATCACGTTTATTCATCAGATGGAGAGGAGGGGGCCATGATATTGATCGGAATGCTCGATTCGCCTTACGTCAGGCGCGTTGCCATTGGCATGAAAGTGCTGGGTCTGGAACATGAACACCGGCCCTTGTCGGTGTTTTCCGATTTCGACCAGGTACAAGCGATCAATCCTGCCGTCAAAGTACCGACCTTGGTCACCGGCGACGGCCAGGTGCTGATGGACTCGACCCTGATCCTCGCATATCTGGAGGAATTGGCCGCGCATGCTCCCCGCATCAGGCCTGAGCCGGAGCCTGCACGCCTGCGCGCGCTGTGCCAGACCAGCTATGCTTTGGCAGCCTGCGACAAAGCCGTGCAGATCGTCTATGAGCGGCGCTTGCGCCCGCAGGAAAAACAGCACCAGCCCTGGCTGGACCGCGTCCAGCTGCAGTTGCATGGGGCCTGGCGGCAGCTGGAAGCGTCACTGCGCGAAGAGGCGCCGGACTGCCTGAGTATGGCCGGCATCACCATTGCGGTGGCCTGGAGTTTTGCTCAGCAGATGGTGCCCGACGTGATGGCGGCCGGCGACTATCCGGCCGTGGCCGCGCTGACGGCGCTGGCCGAGCGGCAGCCGGTGTTTCTGGCTACGCCGATGGCGGGCTAATCTGCTTTCATCCGAACCGGTGCTTGCAGGCGGCTTGTGCAATAATTTCATTTCCTTAACGGAAGAGTATTGCCATGCCGTCTTTTAATCTGTTCCAGCGCCTGTCCCAGGCCCCCACCAAACCCAAGTCCGCGCCCGTTGCGCGGCAGTTCGACGTGGCCGACCTGTACCAGGGACCCATCGCGCTGGGAGCGGAAGGCGAGGCGCAGGCGCGGCCTTTCGATGAAAAGCTGCGCCAGGCCTACTTCTGGATCGTCAACCACGCCATCATCAGTCCCCATTACGACATCGAGTACAACGATGGCCCGTCGCAGACGTATTCCGTGGGCGACAGCCGCCGCACCCTGAATCTGCCGTCGGCGCAAAGCTATTCGAGTTTTATCCTGCTGCCGCTGCTGACGTTCGCCACGCGCCGCAAATGCCTGTTCGTCGGCGGGCCGGGACGGGGCAAGACGGCCAGCGCCTTGTTGATGGGCGTGCTGGCCGGCTCCACCGTCAAGGAAGTGAAACGCGCCATGCAGCATGGCCACCCGCAGATGACGGTGGCCGATTTGCTCGGCAATCCGCTGCCGGCCGATTTGGTCAACGCGCAAAGCATGGACGATATTCGCATCGCCTGGCGCGCCTGGCTGGGCATGCGCGTGAAAATCGTCGATGAATACAACCGCATCCCCACGCGCACGCAAAGCGCGCTGCTCACCGTCATGGGCGACAATTACGCGGAAGTGCTGAACCACATTTACGAATGCCCGGAAGCGGCCTGGTACCTGACGGCCAACGACGACCAGGGCGGCGGCACCTACCAGGTGATCGAGGCGCTGCGCGACCGGGTCGACGTGACGGTGCAGGCGCTGGCCTTCAATCCCCGCTTTTTAAATGAACTGCTGCTGCGCGTGGAAGAAAACGTGCGTCCCGAAGAGCTGGTGCCGCCCGATATCATCTTCACGGAAGGCGAAGTGGACCAGATCGGGGAGGCGATCCGCCAGGTGGGTATCCCCGACGCCGTGCGCCGTCGCCTGGAATTTTTTGCCAGCCAGTTCGAGCTGTTCGAGACGGCCGGCGGCCAGTTCGAATACATGACCAAGGACACGGCCCGCCTGGCCGGCGCCGACCGGGGCCAGGCGCAGGCGGCCGACAATGGGCGCGACCGTTTGAAGGATCTCGGCTGCCAGACCCTGAACGGCATCTCCGTGCGCACCCTGATGGCGCTCATGATCTACGCCAAGGCCATGGCTTATTTCCGCGGCAATGGCGAAGTGGAGCTGGAAGACTTGCGCCAGGTGCTGCCATTCGTCCTGCATAACAAGCTGCAGCCGGACCCGGACGCGCCATTCTTCGCGCTGCCGGAAAACGCCGCCTACCGCAGCGACAGGCTGGGCTGGCTGCGCCGTTTATTCGATCTGTCGAACGATGAATTCAACCGCCTGGACCTGGACCGCGACGATCCTGTCGGCATGCTGTCGGCCGAATTCGACCTTGGCCTCGACGGCGTCAGCGAACGCGAAACCCTGGCGCGTTTGAACCGCATCGAAAAGCTGATCGCCGAACGCACGAAGGGGAGAAAACTGTATGGTCCTTTGTACGACGACCTGTTGAAACTCAAGTACCTGCACCAGCGCTATACCAACTACCGCAGCTGGCTGCGTTCGCAATGAGCGTCCTGCGTTGTCAAGGCTTCCTGGAAGCGCTGGCCCTGCTCAATGGCGAAGCGAGCGACCTGTGCGCCAGCTACGAGTTGCAGCGCCTGCCCGATGCGCCCGATCTCGCCACGGCGCTGGGTTTGCGCGTGGAAGATTATGCCTTGCACGTCATCGCCCCCGCGCGCGACTTGCCGGCCGCCCTGTGGCATATCCATACGGTGCCGTGCGGGCGCGCGCAGCTGGAGCAGGTGTGCCAGCGCTGGTTTTTCTCGTCGCGGCACATGCAGGCGGCGCCACCGGGGCGCTTCCGCGCGCAGCTGGTGGCCTCCTTCATGGAATCGATCGACGACGCGCTCGGTGGATTTTTCCTGTACGCCGTGACGATGGCGCCACCAATGTGGTACGCGATCCACTGGGACGAGATCGCGTTCGAGCGCGATGGCGAACGCTATCTGCTGCACTTTTCGCATAGCGACTGACGGGCCGCGATGATTTCTCCTGCTTTTGCCTCGATACTCGCCAGCGGCCGCGCCCAGTTCAATGCGCGCGCAGCGGAAGCGCGCCGGCGCTTTCCCTCGCTCGACATGGCCGCCTTTGGCGCCTTCTTGCACGATGGCGTCGATCCGCTGGTGCTGGCTGTGGCCGCCGCTGCGCCCGAGCGCGTGGGCGGCGTCACCCTGGCCGCCTATGATATGGCCTTGGAACTGGTGGGCCACGGCCTGGCCGGCCCGGCCGCGAAAAACCCGTTCCTCAATACCGTGTGGTGCGAACTGGCGCCGCAGTTTGCGCCGCTGCTGGCGACGGCCCCCGTCGACGTGCTGGGCATGCTCAGCAACGCCGCCATCCACATAGCCTCTGTGGCGGGGGCGCGGCCCGCGCAATGGCAGGTCGGGATGGCTGCCGTGGCGCCGCAAGTCGGCAGCGTCGCGCAACTGCGCGCCGTGGGCCAAGTGCTGGCCTGGCGCGCCGGCGTTGCGCATTTCCGTATGGGCGCGCTGGCCGCCGCCGACACCTTGCCGCCAGCGCTGGCGCTGGCCGCGTTTGGCGAACCGGGTGCGCAATGGCCGCAGGTGCGGGCGCAGTTGCTGGACTATCCCTGGCGCGGCAATGCCGAGGGCAGGGAGTTCGGCAGCTTCAGCGGCCTCGGTGGCGATTTCGGCACGCCGCCGCAAGTGCGCGCAACAAACGACGGTTTTATCGTGCGCAGCGCCGAGCGCCATTACCTGCTGGTGGCCGACGCCTATGGCGCCGTGCTGCACAGCGCCACGGCACACGAGTATGAGCAGGCCAATACCGGCATGCCGCCGTCCGTGCGCCTCGATGGGACGACCGTGCATATCGGCGCGCGCAGCATCGCGCTTGACCTGCCTGCCGGCGACATCGCGCTTGCCGCGAATGCGCATACGCTGGCCATCTCGTCGCCGTGGACGCACGCGATCCGCCTGCTGCCGCTCGCATGAAGACGACCGCCGACACGGTACTGATCGACAGCTGGCGCGCCGCCTGGCCCGAGGCCCTGGCCGTGTGGAGCAAATTTACGCGCTTGCGCGACCCGAACCTGTGCGCCAGCCGCGTCGAAGCCAGCAAGCAGGGCTTGTCCGGCAGTTTCGCCATGATCCGGCTGCTCGATCAGAGCGTCGTGGTGGACTTGCCGCTGGTGACGGAGCTGGGACTGGACGACTATGCGCTGGAAGTGCTTGCCCATGAAATCGGCCACCATATCCTCGCGCCGGGCAGCGCAAGCGACCAGTTCCGCCTGCTGGCGCGCATGCGCCGCGCCTTGCCCACCTTGGAGCAGCACGCGCCCATGGTGGCCAACCTGTACACGGACCTGTTCATCAACGACCGTTTGCAACGCCAGGCGAACCTGCGCATGGCCGATATCTACCGCAAGCTGGAGCAGGGACGCACGGCGCAAGCTGACGCCAAGGACAAGGCCAGCGGCGGCGTATGGACCCTGTACATGCGCATCTATGAAAACCTGTGGCAGCTGGAAAAGGGTGAGCTCGGTGGCGGCGAGGCTGACGAACGGCAGGACACGGACGCCTGGCTCGGCGCGCGCCTGATACGCGTCTACGCGAACGACTGGATGCTGGCGGCGGGCCGCTTCGCCACCTTACTGCTGCCTTACCTGGTGGAAGACACGGATGCCTTGAGTCCGAGCCGCTATCTGCTCGACACACGCGACGCGGCCCGTGGCTGCCAGACGTATGGCGCGCAGCAGATCGAGGATGACGAGGCGGACGGTGCCATCCATCCCGTGCACGACAAGCGCATCTCGGGCCTCGATGGGGATGAGTCGCCTGCCGAGCCGGCGGCCAGGCAGGGCGGTGGCCAGCTGCGCGAACCGTTCGAGCTGGGCGACATTCTAAAGGCGTCGGGTGTAGACCTGAGCGACCATGAAATCGCCATCCGCTACTACCGCGAGCGGGCCTTGCCGCACCTGGTCTCATTCCCCAGCCGCCCCGCGCCCGAATCGCAGGAACCGCAGATGGAAGGGCTGGAGCCGTGGGAAATCGGCGACCCTCTGGAAGACATCGACTGGCTGCAATCGGTGATGCAGTCGCCGCGCCCCGTGCCCGGCGTGACCACCGTGCGCCGCGTGTATGGCCGCGAACCGGCGCGCGCCATGGACGCCGTGCCCGTCGACCTCGACATGTACGTGGACAGCTCCGGTTCCATGCCGAACCCGCAGGCACACACCTCGTTTTTGACACTGGCTGGCGCCGTCATCGCGCTATCGGCCTTGCGCGCCGGCGCGAAAGTGCAGGTGACCCTGTGGAGCGGCAAGAACGAAGTGATGCAAACGCCGGGTTTCGTGCGCGATGAAGACATGATCCTGGGCGTGCTGACGGAGTTTTTTGGCGGCGGCACCTGTTTCCCCATCCACTGCCTGCGCCAGACCTATGCAGCCAAACGCGAACGCCCCGTGCACATTTTGATGATTTCCGACGATGGCATCACCACCATGTTCGACAACGATGAACTGGGCAACAGCGGCTGGGATATCTCGGCGAAAGCGCTGGCGCAGGGCGGCGCGGGCGGCACCATGGCCCTGAACCTGGAGCGCGCCTGGGAGGGCGCGGCGGCCAACAAGTGGCTGCAGAAAACCTATGACGATTTAAAGCGCGCGCGCCGCGAGCAGGGCTGGGATATCCACGCCGTCGAGCGCTACGAGGACTTGCTGGACTTTGCACGGGCGTTCAGCCGGCGCCACTATGTTTAAATCCGGGGTCAGACCCGCCGGGTCTGACCCCAGCCTTTGCTTTTGGGGCTAAATTTGCGCATCACTGTATTAAGAAAAGGCCCATGAATATCTCTGGTCCCCACCTCGAAACCCTGACCCACCGCTTGGCCGACACGCCCGTCGAATTCCTCGCCGAGCCCCGCATTGCCGGCGTCGCCAATGCGCAAGCCGTGGCCGTGGCCGCGCTGGTCAACGACATTTTGCTGCTGCATGGCGCGCGTGCGCCGGCCGCGTCCTTGCAGGGGTTTATCGGCGCGCAGGTGAAGGCGGACCGCAACCGGCTGGCGCTGGCCATGATCGTGTGCTGGCTGCTGGCCGACGACTGGTTCACCGGCCAGCAGTTGCCGCAGCCAGCCTTGCTGCAAGTGCTGGGCGAGGCGGCGCGCGAATTGGCCGCCGCCACGCCGGCCCACCAGTTCACGCAAGACCCCGAGCGGCGCGAGGAACTGGCGCGCATCGTGCTGGCGCGCCTCGGTTTTCGACCCCGCGACGAAAGCGTGGCGCAGGCGACGGACAGATTGTCCGCCATCAGCGGCACGGAACGCCGCCGTCTGCTCGAAGCGAGCCGGCTGGCCGAGCAGCGCGCGCGCGAAATCCGCGAAGCGCTGGCGAAAAAGGCGGCCGAGGAATCGGCCGACAAGTGGTCGCGCGAATGACGCTCGCTGGCAAACCTGACGTCAACCTGCCTGGCGGCGCCTGGGAATCGGACCGCGACTACTGTCCCACCCTGACGCCCGCGGGCGCGCGCATGCTGGCGCACTTGCGCAATCATCCTAGCGCCCCTGTCTACCGCAACCGCAGCGGCAACAAGCTGCTGGCAGCGGAGGTCGAATCACTGCGCACCTACGAGCAGGAAGTCATGGACGCGGTAGTCGCTTGGGGCGCCGATGCGCCGCCGCCCTGGCTGGCCGATTTTCTCAGGACGGTCTACGCCACAGTGCCGCATTACCGCGCCTGCGGCTCGCCACCCGCGCGTCTCGCGGACGTGGCGCCCATCAGCCGCGCCGAACTGGCGCACGACATCGCCGCCTTCGTGCCCGACGATGCGGACCTGGCGCGCATGATCAACTTCCAGACGACGGGCACCACGGGCCACCCGCTGCTGATCGCTTCGCACCCGCTGGTGGCGGGCCGCTACCTGGCCTTCCACAAGCGCGCGCTGCGCCGCTTCGGCGTGACCCTGCGCCATGGGGCGGGACAGGTGGGCGTGATGCTGCTGGGGCACCAGCGCCGCTGCTTCACCTATGTCTCCGTCACGCCCACGATGAACGAATCGGGCCTGGCGAAGATCAACCTGCACGTGGACGACTGGCGCGACCCGGACGACCGCGCGCGCTACCTGGACGCCATGGCGCCGGAGTTGATCGCGGGCGACCCCATCTCGTTTGCCGAACTGCTGACCCTGTCCATGACGCACAAGCCGGCCGCGCTGATGTCCGTGTCGATGATGCTGTTGCCCGGCATGCGCGCGCGCCTGGAAGCGCGTTTTGGTTGTCCCGTGCTCGATATCTATTCGCTCAATGAAGTGGGGCCCGTCGCCGTCCACGACGAACAGGCGGGCGGCCACGTACTGCTGCAGCACCGGCTGTACGTGGAAATCCTCGATGCTGCGGGCCAGCCCGTGCCGGAGGGCGCGCGCGGCGAAATCACGGTGACGGGCGGCTTCAATTTCTGCCTGCCCCTCGTGCGCTACCGCACGGGCGACTACGCTTCGCTGGCGCATGGCCCGCACGGCCCCGTGCTGGTGGGGCTGGCGGGCCGCAGCCCTTTGCGCTATCGCACGGTCAACGGCGAATGGATCAACAATATCGACATCACCCACGCCCTGAAACCGCTGGCCATCGCCCTGTTCGGCGTGCACCAGCATGGCGACGGCGCCATCGCACTGCGCCTGGCGCCGGGCGCCATGCCGCAGGCTGACCGGGCGCGCGCCTTGCTCGCGCCTTTTTTCGGCGCCATCACGGTCGAGACTTTGCTGGCGGAAGACAAGATCATTCAATACACCTCGGATTTGCAGGAAGCGGCAGCATGAACCTTTACAAGCGCGGCCTCGTGGTCGGCAAATTCTGCCCGCTGCACCAGGGCCACGAACTGTTGATTCATCATGCGCAAGACGCCAGCGAAGAACTGCTGGTGGTCAGCTACACGAAACCTGAATTTCCCGGCTGCGAGCCGACGCGCCGGGAACGGTGGCTGCGGGCGCAGTTCCCCCAGGCGCACATCGTTGTGCTGGATGATGCGCGCCTGGCTGCCCTGTGCGCCGCGCGCGGCGTGCCTGCGCGGATATTGCCGCACAACGACGACGATGGCGACGCGCATCGCCACTTCATGGGCTGGCTGTGCTGGACGGTGCTGGAGCGGCCCGTCGATGCCGTGTTTACCAGCGAAGACTATGGCCCCGGTTTTGCACAGGTACTGGAACGGCACTGTGCGAGCGGGCCGGTGGCGCACGTGAGCGTGGACCAGGCGAGAACGTTGGTGCCCGTGTCCGGCACCGTGGCACGGCAAGACCCGCATGCGCACAGCGCCTTCCTGTCGCCCATCGTGCGCGCCGATTTTGTCACGCGCGTGTGCGTGCTCGGTGGCGAATCGAGCGGCAAGACGACCTTGGCGCAAGCGCTGGCGGCGCATTTCGAGACGGCCTGGGTGGCCGAGTATGGCCGCGAATTGTGGGAAAGCCAGGATGGCGTGTTGGCGTATGATGATTTGCTCAAGATCGGCCGCGAGCAGCTGCGCCGCGAAGCGCAGGCGGTGTTGGCCGCGCGGCGCTGGCTGTTTTGCGATACCTCGCCCATGACGACGTATTTCTACTGCGTCGAGATGTTCGGCAAGGCCGAACAGGAACTGGCGCAGCTGGCCGAACACGGCTACGACCTGGTGCTGCTGTGCGCGCCCGACTTTCCCTTCATCCAGGACGGCACGCGCCGCGACGAGGATTTCCGCGCGCGCCAGCACGCGTGGTACCAGGACGAGCTGGCGCGGCGGGGCATTGTCTATGTCAATGTGTCAGGCACGGTCGCAGACAGGGTCGGACAAGTCGCCCAGTTGCTCGCACGTAGGTCGGATTAGGCCCGAAGGGCTGTAATCCGACATCACCACATGCGTCAACAATGTTGTCGGATTACGCGCTCGCGCGCTAATCCGACCTACGTCGTAAAAGCTGTGTTCACGGCTTTCAGGATTTCATCGGAAAATGCTTCATCGTCGACGGCGCGCGCCAGCGCCACGGCGCCCACCATGGCCGACAGCATGACGATGGCGTCCTGGCGCGCGTTGCGCTTTTTCTGCCACGGGAAATGCGTGGCCAGCTTACCGATGATGGCTTTCAGGTGGAAGGTGAAGGCAGGGCGCACGGCAGGCTGCTTGCGCGCGTCGCCGGCCAGCGCCGCCAGCAGACAGCCTTCGCCCGGTGCGTCGCGGTGGGCCGCGCTCACGTAATCGCGCACGTACTGGCGCATCGTTTCCGGGCTGATGGTCGCCGCATCGAGCGTCACGCGCGAGTGTTCCGAACCGTGCAGGGTGCTTTCCGCCATCAGCGCTTCCTTCGAGGCGAAATGGTTGTAGAAGGGGCCGTGCGTGAGTCCCGTCGCCTGCATGATCTGCCCCACGCTGACGCCGTCGTAACCCTTTTCACGGAATAGCCGCGCCGCCTGCGTCAGGATGCGCTGGTGCTTTTCGGCGGTTTCTTCGGCGGGATAACGCATGGCAAGCTCCTGATCGCAATTCAAAAAATAATGGTTGACATCATACATGATGTTCGTCATGCTTCAACACATTAAACATGATGACCGTCATATTTAATGTGTTGAAGCATGATGGCTATCATGTTTGATGGCCTCAACCCACCCCATACTGAAGAAGGAATGATCATGAATGCAGTTACTACCCAAGGCACGGCCCTCATCACCGGCGCCTCGTCCGGCCTGGGCGCCGTGTATGCGGACCGTCTGGCCGCGCGCGGCTTCGATTTGATCCTCGTGGCGCGCCGGGTCGAGCGCCTGGGCACCCTGGCTGCCTCGCTGGCGGAAAAATATGGCGTGGCCGTGCGCGCCATGGCGGCCGATCTGGCCGCACCGGCCGACCTGCAGCGCGTGGCCGAAGAACTGGCCGGCAACCCTGCCATCACCATGCTGGTGAATAATGCGGGTGTCTCGACCCTGGGCGCCGTGGTGGACTCGCCACGCGAGGGCATTGCAGCGATGGACCAGGTCAACGTGGCGGCGCTGGCGCAACTGACGTACGCCGTGCTGCCGCAATTCAAGCAGCGCAACCGGGGCACCGTCATCAACATCGGCTCCGTGCTGTCCTTCCACATCCTGCCCGTCAGCACGATCTACAGCGCCACCAAGGGCTATGTGATGAATTTCACGCGGGGCTTGCAGCAGGAACTGGCCGGCACGGGCATCACGGTGCAGCTGGTGCTGCCCGCGTCGACGGCGACGGAAATCTGGGAATTGAGCGGCGTGCCGCTGGCACAGCTGGACCAGGCGACCATCATGCGCGCGGAAGATTGCGTCGATGCGGCGCTGGCGGGGCTGGACCAGGGCGAGCTGGTGACCTTGCCTTCGGTGGAAGACCAGGTCTTGTGGGAGCGTTTTGACGCGGCCCGCCTGGCCCTGTTCGCGGGCGCGATGCGCGGCAAGCCGGCATCGCGCTATGGCGTCAAAGCCAGCGATTAAGCGGCGTTGAGCGCCTGCTCCAGGTCTTCGCGCAAGTCGTCGATATGCTCGATGCCCACGGACAGGCGCAGCATGTCTTCGGACACGCCCGCCTTGGCCAGTTCCTCGGGGTTGAGCTGGCGGTGCGTGGTGGACGCCGGATGCGTGGCCAGCGACTTGGCGTCGCCGATATTGACCAGGCGCGTGAACAGCTGCAGGGCGTCGAGCACGCGGGCGCCTGCCGCGCGCGGATCCTCGCCAGCCGCCAGTTTCAGGCCGAAGGACAAGATGCCCGAGGCGCGGCCGTGCATGTATTTTTTCACCAGCGCGTGGTCCGGGTGGTCTTCCAGGCCCGCGTAATTGACCCACGCGACCTTCGGATGCTGTTTCAGGTGTTTGGCCAGGGCCAAGGTGTTGTCGCAGATGCGGTCCATGCGCAGGGCCAAGGTCTCGATGCCCTGGATCAGCTGGAACGCGCTCAAGGGCGAAATCGCGGCACCCATGTTGCGCAGCGGGACGACGCGCGCGCGGCCGATGAAGGCGGCGGGGCCGAACGCTTCCGTGTAGACGACGCCGTGATACGACACGTCCGGCTCGTTCAGGCGCTTGAAGCGTTCCTTGTGCTCGGCCCACGGGAATTTGCCGCTGTCGACGATGGCGCCGCCCACGGTGGTGCCGTGGCCGCCCAGGTATTTTGTCAGCGAATGGACGACGATGTCGGCGCCATGCTCGATGGGGCGGAACAGATAGGGGCTGGGCACCGTGTTATCGACGATCAGCGGGATGCCGTGCGCGTGCGCGATTTCGGCCAGTTTCGCTACATCGGTGACATTGCCCAGCGGGTTGCCGATCGATTCGCAGAAGATGGCCTTGGTGCGCGCATCGATCAGGGCGGCGAAGGTCTCCGGCTGGCGCGCGTCGGCGAAGCGCACTTCGATGCCGATCTGCGGCAGGGTGTGGGCAAACAGGTTGTAGGTGCCGCCATACAGCTGGCTGGCGGAGATGAAATTGTCGCCCGCTTCGGCAATCGTCTGGATCGCATAGGTGATGGCCGCCATGCCCGACGCCACGGCCAGCGCGGCCACGCCGCCTTCCAGCGCGGCGACCCGTTTTTCCAGCACGTCCTGCGTGGGGTTCATGATGCGCGTATAGATATTGCCTGCCACCTTGAGGTCGAACAGGTCGGCGCCATGCTGGGCATTGTCGAAGGCGTAGGCCACCGTCTGGTAAATGGGGACGGCGGCCGCCTTGGTGGTCGGGTCGGGGGTGTAGCCAGCGTGCACGGCCAGGGTTTCGATTCTCATGTGGTCTCCGGTTTCAATAATCTGTGTGGTGAAATCCGCAGCCATTGTGCCATGCGACCATTAGCGCGTTGCTACGCTTGATAGAATATTAAGTCATAAGCTAGTGCGGTCTTGATATAAGTCATGCAGCTCCGCCGGTCCGATGAAACGTTCATGCGTGCCATGCTGGGCGCAGGCAAACGCGCCGCCGATGGCGCCGCGGCGCATGGCGGCGTCGATGCCTGCACCATCGAGCCAGGCATGCAAAAAGGCGGCGACAAACGAGTCGCCGGCGCCATTCGTGTCCACCACGGGCAGCGTCAAGCCCGCCGTCGGATAGTGGCGCACGGACGCGCCGTTCCGTTCCAGCAGGTAGGCCCCATCCGCGCCCGCCATGGCGATGACGGCTTGCGCGCGGCCTTCCGAAATAATCGCGTGCATGACGTCGTCCCGGCGCTCGCCCAGCGCCGCCGTGCTGAGAAAGACCAGGTCGGCGCGCAGCGCAAAGACTTTGTGGTGCGGGTTGACGCCATCCCAGTCGTGCAGGTCGGTCGATACCGTCGTGCCGCATACCTGCGCATCGTCAAACAGCTCGGCCACCCAGCCCATGATGGAAAAGTGCGCGTGGCGCGCCGGTCCCAGATAGGGCAGATAGAAGGCGGCAGGCATGCGCACGTCTTCCGGATGGCGCCCGTCATACAGCGACAGCCGGCGTCCTTGCGGATCGACCAGGTTGACGCTGCGCCGCGTGCCCGAAGGTTCGACGATGTGCGAGAAATCGAGTTTGGCTTCCTTGTAGCGCCGGAGGATGGCCGCGCCTTGCGCATCGTCGCCGATGAAGTCGATGAACTTGCAGCGCAAGCCCAGCGCGTGGCAACCGAGCGCCACGCCATTGCCCGTGTGCGCCACGTAGTCGCGGATGGGCGGCACGTGCAGCGAGTCGGCCACGGGCAATTGCAGGTCGGGGACGCGCACGATGGTATCGATGCCGGCGCCGCCGACCACTAAGATGTCATAGCTGCTCATGGTGCTGCCTTTTCTAACAGGACGGTGCCGGCCGCGTTCACGGCGACGGTGCCATTTTTTACCAAATAGGTTTGATTCGTGTAGGCGTCGCGCAGATGGGCGCCATCGGCGAACACGCCGTGTACTTTGAGTTCGAGCGCGCCTTGCGCCTCGGGCACGGCGATGATGGCGTCATCCTGCATCACGCGGGCGAACGCATACGGCTTGTCGTTGATGAACCGGTGTTCGCCGCGTGCCAGGGCAGGGTGGCGCAGCCGGAACTGGCCCAGCTTGCGTGCATGGGCCAGGGTGGCCGCATCGAGCGTCTTCCAGTTCATGTCGGAGCGTGTCGCCTGCTGTTCGTCGCCGACAGGCGCCGTGCCAGGCTGGCGCGCGCTTTCATCGCCGTAGAACAGCTGCACGCCGCCCGGCGCCAGCAGCAGGACGGACAAGCCATGTTTCAGCCGGTCGCGTGGGAACAGGCTGGTGTCGTGCGACGAGATATACGACAGGATGTCGTAGCGGGGACCCGAGGCTTTGTTCAGCAAGCCCGCGTACTGGCGGTACACGCCATCGATGCTTTTCCAGTCGCCGCCCGCGCGATTCTGGAAATCGAAATTGATCATCGAGTCGAATCCCGCGTCATGCCAGCTGCTGCGCTCGGGGCCATGGCCCCACGCTTCGCCCGTCATCCAGAATGGTGCGTCGTCGATTTTCTGCTGCGGGTGGCGCGCCTTCCAGTCGGCCAGGGCATCGGTGGCCGCCGCGCGCAGGGCCAGCCAGCTGGCCGGCTCCACGTGCTTGACGGTGTCGGCCCTGAAACCGTCGACGCCGAATTCGCGCACCCAGTCGGCCAGCCAGTGGACAAGGTAGCCGCGCACGGTGGTGTCGGGCAGGGCCACGGCGCGTGTGTCGCTTTTACGTTGCAGGATGGGAGGCAAGCCCACGGCCTTGCCGCTTTCCGTGCGGAAGTCGGGCAGGTAGGCCAGCTGCATCGTGAAATCATCTTTGCCGCCGTCCGGGTAGCCGGGCAAGCCCGCGCGCACCCAGTCCGGACCCCACCATTGCTTGAATTCGAAGTTGTTGTAGTCGATGAAGCTGTGATAGTCGCGCAGCACGGCTTTCTCATGACCGGGCCACAGCACGGGCACCTTGTACTGCGCCAGGGTGCGCAGGTCCGCATAGCCGGGATGGTTCAGCACCACGTCGAACAGCACGCGGATGCCTTGCGCATGGGCCGTATTGATCATTTCGCGCAATTCCTCGCGCGTGCCCATGTTGGCGTCCATCGTCGTGTAGTCGAGCGCCCAGTAGCCGTGGTAGGCGTAATGCTGGAATTGCTGCTTGCCGCCCACCACCCAGCCGTGTATCTGCTCGTACGGCGCCGTGATCCACAGCGCGTTGACGCCCAGTTCCCTGAAATAGCCGGCCTTCAGCTGCTGCGTGATGCCGGCGATGTCGCCGCCGTGGAAGCTGCCGACGTCGCCGCCTTGCGGGTCGGCGGCGCGGCCATAACTGTGGTCGTTGCCGGGATTGCCGTTGGCGAAACGGTCTGTCACGGCGAAGTAGACAATCGGATTCTCGGCAAAGCTCCCTGCCTGCGCCGAAGCGCACAACAGCAGGGCGGCCAGCGTAGTCAGGGTGCGCCGCATGGTCAGCCCTTCACGCCGCCAGCCGTGAGGCCGGAGATCATCCATTTTTGCGCCAGCAGGAACACGGCCGTGATGGGCAGGCCGGACAAGATGGCTGCCGCGGCGAAGTCGCCCCACAGGTATTTTTGCTCGTACAGGAACAGCTTGGAGCCGACGGCCAGGGTCAGGTTGTTCTGTTCATGCAGCAGCACGGAAGCGATCGGGTACTCGATGATGGCGCCGATGAACGACAGCAGGAACACCACCATCAGGATGGGCACCGTCATCGGCAGCAGCACGTAGACGAACGCTTGCCATTGCGTGGCGCCGTCGACCTTGGCCGCTTCCTCGATCTCGATGGGGATGGTTTGATAGTAGCCCTTGATGGTCCAGATATGCAGGGCGATGCCGCCCGTGTAGGCCAGCACCAGGCTGCCATGGTGGTCGATGCCCAGCCATGGCACGTAGCTGCCCAGCACGTCGAAGATGGCGTAGATGGCCACCAGGGCCAGCACGGCGGGGAACATCTGCAGCAGCATCAGCGCGGACAGCGTCTGCGACTTGAAGCGGAACTGCATGCGCGCGAACGCATACGCGCAAGTGGTCGACAGCAGCACGGTGACGGTGGCGCTCATGCTGGCCACCTTGATGGAATTCCACAGCCATAGCAGCACAGGGAAATCCGGTTCGACGAGGGCACCGTTGGGCGCCTGGTAGGACATGCCCAGCGCCAAACGCCAGTGCTCGAAGCTGATCTCGGGCGGGATCAAGCTGCCCGAGGCGAAATTGCCGGGCCGCAGGGAGATCGACAAGATCATCAGGAAGGGGAACATCACCAGCGCGATCAGCGCGATCACGGCGACGTGGGCCGCCAGGATGCGCCAGCGGTTGGAACGGTCGACAACGATAGCCATGGCTGTCCTTTATGCTTTGTTCATGCGCGTCAGGCGCATGTTGACCAGCGAAATCGCGGCCACGAGGAAGAAGATCAGGGTCGAGATGGCGGCAGCCAGGCCAAAGTTCTGGCCGGAATCCTCGAACGCGATGCGGTAGGTGTAGGACACGAGCAAGTCCGTCGTGCCGGCTGGCAAGGTGGTGTCGAGGAAATCGGGGCGCCCGCCCGTCAGCAAGCTGATCAGCACGAAATTATTGAAGTTGAAACCGAGGCTGGCCACCATCAGCGGCGTGAGCGGCTTGATGATCAGCGGTAACGTGATCTTGAAGAAATTCGTCAGCGGTCCCGCGCCGGCCAGGGCCGAGGCTTCATACAGATCCGATGGAATCGCCTTGATCAGGCCCATGCACACCACCATCATGTAGGGGTAGCCGAGCCAGGTGTTGACGATCAAAATCATGGCCTTGGCCAGGGTGGTGTCCGAGAACCAGGCGGGCTTGATGCCGAACAGGGCGTCGAGCACGAGGTTGATCTCGCCAAAGTTGTTATTGAACAAGCCCTTGAAGACGAGGATGGAAATGAAACCCGGCACGGCGTACGGCAGGAACAGCAGGGTGCGGTACAGGCCGCGGAAGCGCAGCGCATCCCAGTTCAGGAGCACTGCCAGCACCATGCCCAGGCCCGTCGTCGTGGCCACGCTGATCAGGGCGAAAACGATGGTCCACACAAAAATGCGCAGGAAGGGGCCGCGGAACGCTTCATCGGAGAAAATCTTGACGAAGTTGGCGAAGCCCACGTTCACCTTGAAGCCCGGTTCCAGTTTCGTGCCGTCCGGCATTTCATAAAAGCCCGTCTTGAAATTTGACGTCACCAGTTCGCCCGTGGCGATCTTCTTCAGGGTCTTGTCGGGCAGTTGCTTGTAGACGTGCGCGACGGGACCGAATTCGCGCAAGCCCACCATGCGCAGCTCGATCTTGTTCGGCAGCACGAGGGTGAGCAGCTTCAAATCCTTTTGCAGGGCGATGATGTCCTTGATGCCCAGAGGCGCGGCCAGCACGGGCGCCTGCACGGGATCGATCGGCGCCACTTCCACGTTCAGGGGCACGGCGCGCTTCAGGGCCAGCGGCTGCGTCAAGAGCACTTCGCCCGTGTCCGGGCTTTCCAGGCGCAAGCGGTATTCCTTGTTGTCGGCATGCACGGTCATCGCATAGCCGGCGCTTTCCACCCGCTGCGTTTCGTCGAGCAAATATTGCGTGGCCCGTTCATAGGTGAGCAGGTTGCGCGAACTGAAATTGGTAAAGCCGATCGACACCGTGTACACCATCGGCAGCAGCACGAAGACGATGACCGCCGTGATGCCGGGAAACAGGTAACGGTAGGCATAGGCACGCGGCGACGTGAAGACAAACGTCGTCAGGGTCAGCAAGCCGAGGAAAACGGCGGCCAGCATGGTCTGGCCGGAAATGTACAACATGAAGAGCAGATACAGACCCAGCGCCATGCTGATGGTCAATACCGTAGGGCCGATAAACTTGCGCACGATGGATACCTGTGAAGATGGATGCTGGATGAAGGCGTTGTGGTGTAGGTCGGATTAGGCCCAAAGGGCCGTAATCCGACAACATTGTTGGCTGCACATGTCGGATTACGCGCAAGCGCTAATCCGACCTACGCGAAGTTACGTGATGCAGCGCGACATTGATTAATTCGCCGTCGTAATCCGCTTCGCCGCCGCATCCAGGCCATCCTTGGTCGTCTGGCGGCCTTGCGTGATGTTTTCCAGCGCCGATTGCATCGACGACCAGAAGCGGCCCATTTCCGGGTTGTTCGGCATCGGGCGGCCAGCTTGCGCGCTTTCCATCGTTGCCTGGATGTTCGGATTGGCTTTCAGTTCCGCGAACAGCACCTTGTTGGCTGGCGTGCCCAGCGGGACGTCGGCGTTGATGGTTTTCAGGCCATTGAGCTGCAGCATCTGGTTTTCCAGGAATTCTGTCGCCAAATCTTTGTTCGGGCTGGCCTTGGAAATCATCGCGCCCAGCACGCCCACGAATGGCGTGGCCGTCTTGCCTGCGACGGTAGGGATCGTTGCCACGCCGAAATTGATCTTCGACTTGCGCGCATTGTCCCACGACCATGGGCCGTTGATCATCATGGCGATCTTGCCCTGGTTGAAGCCCGCTTCCATCTCGGCGTAGCCGGCACCCTTCGGCATGGCGCCGCTGTTGATCAGGGTCATCAGTGCATTCACGCCCGCCTGCGAGCCGGCATTGTTCACGCCCGTCTTGGCTGCATCGTAGCGGCCGTCGGACTTGACTTCAAACGGGAAGCCGCCGCCCGCGCCCAGCAATGGCCACGTGAAATAGGTATTCGTGTAATCCCACAAGATGGCTTTCTTGCCTTGCGCGGACAATTTCTTGTCCAGTGCGGCGATTTCCTCGAAGGTTTTTGGCGGCGTTGGCACCAGGTCCTTGTTGTAGACGAGGGCGACGGCTTCGATGGAGATCGGATAGCCCCAGGTCTTGCCGCTCACCGTAAAGGCGTTCCAGGCCAGCGGCAGGATGGCGGCGCGCGCTTCTTTGCTTGGCGTCAATGGTTGCAGCAAGCCGGCGTCGATCCAGGTGCCGATGCGGTCATGCGGCCAGATCCAGATGTCCGGACCCTTGCCGGCGGCGGCCGCTTGCTGGAATTTGTTCGGCGCATCTTCCGGATGCTCGACGACGACCTTGATGCCCGTCTTCTTGGTGAATTCTTCGCCGACCTTGGCCAGGCCCTTGTAGCCTTTGTCGCCATTGATCCAGATCAGCAGGGTGCCTGCTTCGGCCGCGTTCGCCATGCTGACGGCGGCCAGGTTGCCGATGCCGGCCAGGGCGGCGGCGATCAGGGTGGTTTTGATGAAGCTGCGTTTCGGATGCGTGAAGGACATGTCAATCTCCAGTGTCTTTTTTTATGCTAAGTTTATGTTGAGTATCAAGGCTGAAACGATACAACCAGGCCAGGCGGCGCCTGTAGCGCCTGGCCCCTTAAAGCCGGGGTGTCAGGTACGGGTCTGGCCGTGCTCGTCGAACACGTGGACGCGGGCCGGCGCCACCTGCAGCGCCACGGATTGGCCAATGGCCCAGTCCGTTTCCGCATCGGCGCGCACCACCAGCGGCTCGTCGCCGCCTGCTACGTGCACGTACAGATAGCTGATGTCGCCCAGTTTCTCCACGGCCTGCACGGTGGCCGTGATGGCGGCCGTGGCGCCGGGTGCGCAAGCCTGCACGTGTTCGGGACGCGCGCCGACGGTGACGGGGGTGCCGCTGGCCAATGGCTGCGTCAAGACGGCTTGCAGCATGCCGCCCGCGTTGGTGGCGATGGTGGCCACGCCGTCGGCATAGCTGTGGATCTTGCCCTTGAGGAAATTCATGCGGGGCGAACCGAGGAAGCCAGCCACGAACAGGTTGGCGGGGTGGTGGTACAGCTCGAGCGGTGCGCCCACCTGTTCGATGCGGCCCGCGTTGAGCACGACGATGCGGTCGGCCAGGGTCATCGCTTCGACCTGGTCATGCGTGACGTAAATCATGGTCGAGCGCAATTCGCGGTGCAAATTCGCCAGTTCGATGCGCATCTGCACGCGCAGCGATGCGTCGAGATTGGACAGCGGTTCGTCAAACAGGAAGACGTCAGGCTTGCGCACGATGGCGCGGCCGATGGCCACGCGCTGGCGCTGGCCGCCCGACAAGTCTTTTGGTTTGCGCTCGAGCAAAGGTTCGATGCGCAGGATCTGCGCGGCGCGCTGCACGGCGTCGGCGATCTGCACCTTGCTCATGCCGGCCAGTTTGAGACCGAAGGCCATGTTCTGCGCCACGCTCATGTGCGGGTACAGGGCGTAGCTCTGGAACACCATGGCGATGCCGCGCTTGGCGGGCGGCACGTCGTTCATGCGCGTCTTGCCGATGAACAAGTCGCCGCCGCTGATTTCTTCCAGGCCGCAGATGCTGCGCAGCAAGGTGGATTTTCCGCAACCCGACGGGCCCACGAAGACCATGAATTCGCCATCGGCGATCTCCAGGTCGATGCCGTGCAGGGTTTGCACGTCGCCATATGCCTTCTTCAGGCCTGTTAACTTCAGTCCAGCCATGTCTTCCTCACTATGTCAATCCGTCCTCGCTGATGCGCGGGGCTCGTTATTGTAATTGGCGGCATGGCCGCCAAAGCCTGCGATTTACGCCAGGGTGCCGAACCAGCCGCCATGCGGGGGCAGGCTGAGCTGTTGGTTATCTTTACTACCTGGCAAGCCGTGACCGGCAAGATCGGCCGCTGCCGCCGCGTCCGGCCAAGTGAAGGTGACGGCCTCGGTGCCCAGGTTGAAGGCAGCCAGCACGGACGGTTGGCCGGGCAAGTCGCGGCGCAGGGCCAGCACAGGTTCCGGTGCATCGAAGAAGACGATATCGCCGCGCAGCAATTGCGGCAGGGTGCGGCGCCAGGCGAGGATGTTCTGCGCAAAGCGCAGCGCCGAGCCGCTATCGTGTTCTTCCACGTCAGCGGCGCGCGCCAGGTGTTCCGGCGGCACGGGCAACCACGGCGTGGTGGTGCTGAAGCCGCCATGCGGCGCTTCGGCCACCCATGGCATCGGCGTGCGGCAGCCGTCGCGGCCCTTGAACTGGGGCCAGAACGGGATGCCGTACGGGTCTTGCAGCGCTTCGAAAGGAATGTCCGCTTCCGTCAGGGCCAGCTCGTCGCCCTGGTACAGGCACGGCGTGCCTTTCAGCGCCGCCTGCACGGCCAGCACGACCTTGGCCAGCGAGGGCGATGGGTTCTCGCCGCCCCAGCGCGTCATGACGCGCACGCTGTCGTGGTTGCCCACGGACCAGGAAGCCCAGCCGTCGGCCACTTGCGCTTCGAATTCTTCCACTTGCTTGCGGATGTGCGCGGCCGAAAACTCCGCCGTCAGCAAGTTGAAACTGTAGGCCATGTGCAGCTTGTCGGCGCCCGTATAGGCAGCCATGGTGGCCAGCGCATTGTCGTCGCCCACTTCGCCGATGGAAACGGCCTTGTATTCATCGAGCACGGCGCGCACGCGCTGCAGGTAGGCGATGTTTTCCGGCTGCGTCTTGTCGTACACGTGCGCTTGCATGCCGTACGGGTTGATGGCCGACACGCTGCTCGCGTCGCGCTGCGCGGCTGGCGGATTATCGCGCAGCAATTGATCGTGATACGGGAAGTTGCAGGAATCGAAGCGGAAGCCGTCGACGCCGCGCTCGAGCCAGAAGCGCAGGTTGTCCAGCTGGGCCTGCTGTACGGCCGGATTGTGGAAGTTCAGGTCGGGCTGGCTGACGAGGAAATCATGCAGGTAATACTGGCCGCGGCGCGGCTCCCATTGCCACGCGGAACCGCCGAACACGGACAGCCAGTTGTTCGGCGCCGTGCCGTCCGGCTTCTGGTCGGCCCACACATACCAGTCGGCCTTGGGATTGTCGCGGCTCGAGCGGCTTTCCACGAACCACGGATGGTTGTCGGACGAGTGCGACAGCACTTGGTCGATCATCACTTTCAAGCCCAGTTCATGGGCGCGTGCCACGAGGCGGTCGAAGTCGGCCAAAGTACCAAACATCGGGTCGACGTCGCAGAAATCGGCCACGTCATAGCCGAAGTCTTTCATCGGCGACGTGAAGAAGGGCGAGATCCACACGATGTCGGCGCCCAGGGCGGCGATGTAGTCGAGCTTGGAAGTAATGCCGGGCAAGTCGCCGATGCCGTCGCCATTGCTGTCGAGGAAGCTGCGTGGATAGACCTGGTAGATGACGGCGCTGCGCCACCAGTCGGCGGGCAGGTGGGCAAGATTGTTCTGGATGGTCGGCATGAATGATTTCTTAAAAGTTGCCTGTAGCCGTGGCTATCAGGGCGGCGCTGCTGGTTGGTAGGCGAACGTCTTATTTTAAAATTCAAAGCGCTTTGGGTATGAAATGAGTATAGTTCAAAGCGCTTTGAAAAGTAAAGCGATACACGCTCCAGACATACGATTTTTTTATGAGGGTGATTCAGCACAACAAGGTGGCGCCGCCGGCCAGGCGGCCAGCGGTGCAGGGGCGGCGGAAAACGCCTAGTTCGGCACGGGGCCCGCCGACTCGCCCGGCAGCAGTTCGCACGGCCACAGTTCCTGCAAATCGGTGACGGGCGTGCCGTCCATCAGGGCCAGCAGCATGTTGATCATTTTTGCTCCTGCGCCGCGCGGGTCGGGCTGGACGATGGTAGTGACGTTGTGGCCGGCCAGGGAATCTTCCATCACGCCCCAGACGATCAGCGACATCTCGCGGCCGATGCTGATGCCCGCGTCGAGCAGGGCGCGCACGGCGCCCACGCCCGACATGTGGTTATCGACGATAACGGCGGTAGGGCGGGGCGAGCGGGCCAGCAGGCGCTGCATGGCCTGGTAGCCGGCGCGGCGGTCGTGGGCGTTGTCGACCAGGTTGTCCGGGTCGACGGCCAGGCCGCCCGCCTGCATGGCGTGCTGGAAACTCTCGACGCGCTGGCGCACGAAGTTCAAGTCCGGCGTTGCGCTGATCAGGCCGATGCGCTGGTGGCCCAGCTGCGCCAGGCGCTCGACGGCCAGGCGCATGCCCGCCTCGTTGTCGTAATCGAACCAGGCGTGCGGCTGGTTCAGCTGCGTGCGGCCATGCGCGACAAACGGCATGCCCTGCTGCGCCAGGTAGGCGATGCGCTCGTCGAACGGCTTTGTACGGCCAACGATCAGGCCGTCGATGCGGCGCCCTTTGACCATGCGTTCATAGGTGTGGAATTCATTGGTGGCCGAAGCGGGCGCGATCATCATGTCCATCTGCTGCGCTTCCAGCGCTTCCGACATGCCGCCCACGATGTCGATGAACATGGGGTCGGCCAGGTCGTTCGGCATCAGCGGGTAGATGATGCCGACGATATTCGTGCGCCCCACGGCCAGGCTGCGCGCCATGGGATTGGGACGGTAGCCGGCCGCCTGCGCGGCGGCCAGTACCCGCTCGCGCGTGCGTTCGCTTACTTCCGGATAGCCATTCAAGGCGCGGCTGACGGTGGTTTCGGATATTCCTAGCGTTTTGGCGAGATTTTTGAGGTTCATGGATGCTGCAGTCGGGGTGGGTCGGGAGCGGTGCGGTGCCGTGCAATGCAGGGTAGTTTATCTGATAAATGCCGGAATGATCAGAGGTATGGCAAGCGGCGGCGGCGCCCAAAAAAATACGCGGGCAAACCCAGGGGCGCCCGCGCTAAAAGAGGATACTGCTGAATCACTACATTGAAGCTGCCGGCCATCGCGTGCAGCGGCGAAATGGTGGGTCCGGTTACTACCTGCCCCTGAATGAGCGGGCGGTGCTGCTGCCACTGGCTGGCGCCTTGCGGCGTCAGCCAGTGTCGGATGCCTCTGATCAATAAAGAGCGCCTGATAAAACGTTCAGGGCAAGGCGCACGGTCGCAGACAGTACGCTAGTACGGCAAGACCGTGCAACGCCGCCATGGACGTTTTTCAGAAGCTCTTACCACCACGACTCGACCTGGAAACCGACCGAGCTGCCGTTGGTCTTGCCACCAAACACGCCCGTCGACGACAGCGCCGATTCCGCGGCGGCGGCCGACTGGGCTGCCTTGTTCCATTTGGCGTAGGTGTAGAAGGCGCGCAGCACGGGACGCGACCAGAAGCTGTTGCCGGCCGACAGTTGCGGCGCGAAGGTCAGCTTGGTCAGGTTGCGGCTCTCGCCGCCTTCCGGCTTGACGATGTCGTGGCCCAGTTCCACGGCCAGGCTGTAGTTGTCCGTGAAGTGGTAGACGGGACGCGCGCCGATCGATGTCCATTTGCTGCTCACGCCTGCCGTTTCCTTGTCTTCGTAGACGAAGGTGCCCATGCCCGACCACGCGCCTTTGGGCTGGATCATGATCTGTTCCGTCAGGCGCACGACCTTGTCATCCTTGCCGGCGCCCAGGCTGAAGCCGCCCGTGTTGGCGGCGCTGCCTTTGCCGTACTGCAATGCCACCTTGTTGAAGCCGCCCAGCAGATTGCCTTGCGTATGCATGATGGTCAGCAAGTGGCCGCTGGCGATGGGGGCCGCGCCTTGCGCGTTGCGTTTCTGGTTGAATTGCAAGCCCAGGGTCAGTTCGCCATCGGGGTTGACCTTGATGCCGGAGAAGCGCAAGTCGTGCGACAGGCCCATGCGATTGCTGTCGCCATCGTCGGCCGTGCGCACGATGGCGTAGGCCAGCTTGGCGGCGCCCAGGTCGATGTTTTCCAGGCCGGCGCCCGGGCCGCTGTTATTCCAGAAGTAGTAATCGGTGATGTGCACGTCCTGGCGGTCATAGTAGCGCTTGCCGACCCAGGCGCGCGCTTCGGCGAAGGCGCCCGTGCCGATCTTGTCGGCGACCACGTTCATTTCACGCCACGCCGGGTCCGATTGCTCCCAGTCCTGGTTCTGATTGACGGAAAACGCCACCAGGGTATTGATGCGGAAAGTGGTGCCGTTGGCTGCCTTGAAGGCTTCGCCGCCGAATTTCAGCTCGCCGTAGGTTTCGCACTCATTGCCCAGACGATACTTGGACGATGCGCCAGCCAGGCCGAAACACGCTTCCTTGCCGCCTTCGCTGCTGGTGCCGAAGCCCGAACGGATGTAGCCGCCGAAGTCGATCGGCAGGGCGGCCTGGGCCGACGCGCTCAAGGCCATGAGCACTGCCGCTGGCAACGCTTTCAAGAAAAATTTGTTCATTGTGTCTCCAGTGTTTTTATAGGTGTGGGATTAGCGCGCGTAATTTCGCACAACCAAAGCGCTTTAGTTATGTTTCAAAGCGCTTTGAGTATAGTTCAAAGCGCTTTGATCAGTAAACTAGTTTTATTCCTTGAAACTTTTGAGGTGTTGCGGAGAAACATCAGGGACGGCGGCGCGTGGGCGCCGCCGTGTACGGCAGGAGGAACGGTGATGGTCGTGACTTATTGCTGCGCCTTGCAGGCGGGCAGGGCGGTCGTGTCCGTTGGCACGGCCGCCGGATGACGCAGGAAGGCCAGGATCAGCAAGGCCGAGGCCGTCGTAATGCTGGCCAGCACATACAGCAAGTGGCGGAAGGCGGCGCCATACGCTTGCGCCAGTTCGGCGGCGCCGGCCTGCGGCAACAGAGCGCCCGCATGGCGTAATTCTCCCAGCGCCAGGAAGGGCGCCGCCAGCGCCGCCTGCTCCGTGGCGAGGCCGGGCACCTTGCCCAAGGCCGCCATCGTGAGCGTACCGAGCAGCGCGCTGACGATGGCCAGCGCCAGGCCTTCACCCGCCACGCGCGTCGTATTGAAGATGCCGGCCGCCATGCCGGCCCGCTCGACGGGCACGACGCTGATGGCCAGGCCATCCATCAAGCCCCACGGCAGACTGATGCCGCAGCCGATCAGCAGCAGCGGCCCGATCAAGGTAACGGGCGGTTGGCCCGGCGCACAAGTGGACAGCCACAGCAAGCCGCCCGCCGCCAGCAGCAGTCCGGTGGCGCAAATGTGCGCGGCGGCGATGCGCTGCGCCGCCATGCCGGCCAGGATCGGCAGCACCAGCATGGGCGCCGACAGGGCGATCATCATGCGTCCCGCCTCCAGCGCGCTGTAGCCTTCGATGCCGATGAAGCGGGCCGGCAGCAATACCAGCAGCACGACAAAGGAAAACGCGGGCGCGGCCGCCAGCAATTGCACACCGGCAAAGGCGGGCAGGCGGAACAGGGTCAAGTCCAGCATGGGGCGCGACGCGCGCCGCTCCACGCGGATGAACACGCCCAGCAGCAAGGCCGCGCCACCGAGCAGCCCCAGGCTGGCGGCGCTGCCCCAGCCACTATCGGGCGCCTGCAGCAAGCCATAGGTAAACAAGGACAGGGCACCGGTAAACGTCAGGGCGCCGGGCCAGTCGACACCTTGCGCCTGCGGGTCGCGCGATTCGCGCATGGCGCGCGCGGCGGCCAGCAGGGCGGCCAGGCCGGCCGCGGCCGTGGCCGCAAAAATGGCGCGCCAGCCCGTGTGCGTGATCAAGGTGCCTGCCAGGAAGGGGCCGAAGGCCAGACCTACGCCGAAGGCCGTGCCGATCAGGCTGAAGGCGCGCGCACGGGCGGGGCCGTCGAATTCCTGCGCCAGGGCCGCCAGTCCGCTCGACAGGGCCATGGCGCAACCGAGGCCCTGGACGGCGCGCAGCACGTCGAGCCACACAATGCCGGGCGCGGCCGCCAGTGCCAGCGCGGCGGCGGAAAACACGGCCATGCCCAGCAGGAACACGCGCTTGCGGCCATAGCGGTCGGCCAGCGCGCCGGCCACCATCAGGCAGCCGCCAAAACTGAGCATGAAGGCATTCGTGATCCACGCCAGCGCCAGCGGCGTGCCGTGCAGGTCGGCGGCGATGGCGGGAATGGCGATGGCCGGCCCCGTAAAACTGAGCGGCATGCACAGCGCGGCCAGGCAGACGGCTGCCAGCACCAGCGTGCGCCGTGCAGTCGCTGGTTCCGGGGCTTGCGCGGGAAGATTCGTATCCATGGGAATGATTCCAGAAAGAGGGAATCCGATGATAATATGGACGTAATCTGTGAAAAAGTGGTTGAAAATCCGCTCATAACGGACAAATATTCCCTAATAGAGACAGCGAGGTCGCATGGATAATCTGAATGGCATTGCCGCCTTCGTGCGCGCGGCGGAAACTTCCAGCTATGTGGCGGCCGGGCGGCTGCTCGGTGTGTCGGCCTCGGCCGTGGGCAAGAGCGTGGCGCGGCTGGAAGAAAAGCTGGGTGTGCGCCTGCTCAACCGCAGCACGCGGCGCATCAGCCTGAGCAACGAGGGCGCGCTGTTCTACGAGCGTTGCCAGCGCATCCTTGCCGACCTCGGCGATGCCGAGGCGGAACTGTCGCACCTGGCAGAAGCGCCGCGCGGCAAGCTGCGCGTCAGCCTGCCCGTGATCGGCTACCGCATCATCCTGCCCTTGCTGGCCGAGTTTACGCGGCTGTACCCGGAGATCGAACTCGACCTCGATTTCAACGACCGCCTCGTCGACGTGGTGGCCGAAGGCGTGGACGTGGCCGTGCGCAGCGGTACGCTCACCGATTCGCGTCTGATGGCGCGCGAACTGGGGCCGTTTGCCTTTGCCATCGTCGGCTCGCCCGCGTATTTCGCCCGCCATGGCGTGCCGGCCACGCCGCGCGCGCTGGAAGAGCACGCTTGCGTGCGCTACAAATTTCCCACCACGGGCAAGTTGCAGGAATGGGCATTGCAGCGCGCCGAGGGCGACAGCGGCGGGGAGTTGCGCTTGCCGACCGCCTTGACTTGCAACAATATCGAAGCCTTGATCGGCGCCGCCACACAGGGTGTGGGCCTCGCCTATCTGCCTGACTTTATCGTGCGCGACGCCATCGCGCGCGGCGAACTGCAAGCCGTGCTGACCGGCTACTTGCTGCACTCGAGCAAGTTCTGGGTGCTGTGGCCGTCAAGCCGCCACCTGTCGCCGAAGATTCGCGTCTTTGTTGACCATTTGTGTACCTACTTGCATTTCTCTTCACTCCCTCCCGGCCCCGCGCCACTCCCTTGATGCCCCTGGCCGCCGCGCTGGCGGCTGCTTGGGGAATATTCCTACCCTAAAGCGATTAATCCTAACGCCGCCGAATTTATATTTGCTGCACCGCATCAAGCTATGCCGCACGGCATCAACTTATACCCTTTCTGAATACCCATCATTCGTTATGGAAATTGCCATAAGGAATTTATTTATGTTAATTTCATATCTGTTTCTGCAACATTGCATCGGCTCGCCGCTTGCGGGGACATGGGCAGGATTAGGCGCCATCAGCGCGTAGTAACCAACAATTAAGGGATGATAGTCCCGTTCCGTTCAGGGAGTGTGCATGAAGACAGTCACGACGACACCGCCGGATCCGGCATCAGCCGCGACAGCGAAACCGGCCCGCAAAACGGGTTTGCTGCTCGGTGGCGGTGCACCAAATTCCACTTTGATCGCCGGTGCCCTGGCCGCGTTTCTCGATGAGGGCATCGAATTCGACGTCATTTCCGCCTCGGGCGCCGGTGTGTTGATGGGCTTGCTTTACACGACGCCGCACGAAGCCACGCCGCGCCAGGCCTTGCAAAGCTGGGCCGACACGGGCGTGGCCGACAGCATCTACAAGATGATCCCGATCAACTACAAGGTCTTCCAGAAGCCGGGCATGCATGCGAGCACTTTCCGCGATGCCTTCCAGCCGCCGGCCAACAATCCTTTTTTTCAGGCGTTCCAGCAAACGTTTGCGGGCGTGCCCACGGCCTGGTCGGACTGGGGCAAGCTGATGGTGTCGTCGCTGTCGCCATCGGACCTGTCGGCGAAAAGCCTGGGGCTGTGCGCGCACTTGCCCTTCCTGGAAAAAGCCGTGGATTTTTCCGGCGTGGCGCGCATGCGTCCCGATTTCTACATCAATGCCTACAACCTCAGCGAGCATCGCATGCAAATCTGGGGCAAGCACGAGATCGAACCGATCCACGTGCGTGCGGCCCTGTCGTTTCCCTTCCTGTATGCACCGACGACCATCGCCGGCGACGACTACATCGAAGGCGCGGCGCTCGACACCCTCAATTTCGACCCGTTTATCGAAGGCAAGGGCGAGCACCATGACGCCGACACCCTGGTCATCCTCGACATCCTCGGTGACGAGCGCTTGCTGCGCAAGCCGCGCAACCTGTACGACGCCTGGGTGCGCTCCATCATTACGCCGCTGGTGAAGATTTCCAAGAGCGAGCTGCGCCTGTTTGAGCTCGAGCACAACACGGATGCGCGCACGGGCCAGCCCAAGCGGCGTTTGCTCAAGCTCGACCTGATGGGCGGCATCCCGGAGCAGCACTGGCCCGACACCCTGGACTGGTCCAGTTCGAACATGCAACTGCTGTTCGACGTGGGCCACAAGGCGGGGTTGGCGTTTTGCCGCCAGCATGGCGACTTGCTGCGCCGCGCGCCTGACGCCGCCCCAATGGCGGCCTAGCCGCTAGCAAGCGATCCCCGCCACCTGATCGGCAGCTCTTATCCCGCCTGACCTTGCCAGGCTACCTTTTTACTGTGACACACCATGAATATCACCAAGCAATTAATTCTGACCCTCACCATCGCCTTGCTGGCCCTGCTATTGCTGGGCGCCGGCGGCGCCATCCAGCTGCAGCGCGCCCAGGAGCGTTTTGACACCGTGCAAAACCGTATCATTCCCAGCATCCAGGGCTTGAATGCGGCCAAGGGTTTCCTCGCCGATTCGCGCCTGGCCGGCTACCGCCTGTCCGTGTTCTCGAACCTGGCCGACAAGACGGCGCTGGACAAGGCCGTGGCCGACGCCAACACGAATTTCGACAAGGTCATCGCCACCTACCGCGCCGAGCGCCTGTACGATGCGACGGACAGCAAGATGCTCGACGCCGACCAGGCCGCCATGGAAGCCTACCGCCGCGCGCTGGCGCCATTCTTTGCCGCCGCCTACGCGGGCGACATGGATGGCGTGCGCGCCACCTTGCTCGCCGGCACGCCGCTGGCCATCACGGCCGCCGCCGCGAAAAAGAGCATGGATGACCATATCGCCTACAACAACAAGCTGGTCGACGACGTGAAGGCGGAAAGCCTGGCCGCCTACGACACGGCGTTCAACACCATGCTGGCCGTGCTGGGCGTGGCCGTGCTGCTGACGGGCGCGCTGGCCTGGCATATCTACCGCACCATCAGCGGTGGACTGGGCAATATCGAACATACCCTGGAGCGCGTCAGCGCTTCGCTGGACCTATCCGCCGCCATGCCCGTCGAGCGCATGGATGAAGTGGGCCGCACGGCCACGGCCTTCAACAAGTTCCTCGAGCGCATCGTCGGCGTGATCGCCACCGTGCGCGCTTCGGCCGATACGGTCAGCGTGGCGGCCGCGCAGATTTCCGCCGGCAACGCGGACTTGTCCGTGCGTACGGAACAGCAGGCGTCGTCGCTGGAAGAAACGGCGTCCAGCCTGGAAGAGCTGACCTCGGCTGTACGTCAGAATACGGACAATGCGCGCCAGGCGAATACCCTGGCCGTGTCCGCCTCGGACGTGGCACGCAAGGGTGGCGCCGTGGTGGCGCAAGTGGTGGGCACGATGGGGTCGATCAACGAATCGGCGAAGAAGATCGCCGACATTATCGGCGTGATTGATGGCATTGCCTTCCAAACCAATATTCTGGCGCTGAACGCGGCCGTGGAAGCGGCCCGTGCAGGCGAGCAGGGCCGTGGCTTCGCCGTGGTGGCCACCGAGGTGCGCAACCTGGCGCAGCGCTCTGCGGCTGCCGCCAAGGAAATCAAGGGCTTGATCGAGGATTCCGTTGATAAAGTCAACACGGGCAGCGCGCTGGTCGACCAGGCGGGCGCGACGATGGAAGAAATCGTCGCCAGCATCCGCCGCGTGACGGACATCATGGGCGACATCGCCAACGCCAGCCACGAGCAAAGCGCCGGCATCGAGCAAGTGAACCAGGCCATTTCACAAATGGACCAGGTCACCCAGCAAAACGCGGCCCTGGTGGAGGAGGCGGCCGCCGCCGCATCCTCGCTGCAAGACCGCGCGGTCGAGCTGGTCGACGTGGTGGCCGTGTTCCGCCTGCGTGGCGATGCTCAGGGAAAGGCGTTGAAAGTGGCGGGCGGCTTGCCTGCCCCGGCAGCCGCCACCAGCCGGCGGGTGGCGGGTGGCGCTGCCGGGACGTAGTGCTCGCGGCTAAATCTTTTGACCGCTCCGGTTCATTTAAGGGGCGGTATTAGGAAAAAAGCGTAGGTATCCAGCGATGTCAGGTCCGCCTCCAGCACTTTTGTCTTTTGGATGGAGTCGGCCTTCGTTGACTGCTACCTCTTCAAAGTCAAACGGACTGATTCCTTCCAGGCAGGCTACATTGATCCCGAATTGATCGGGTTTTGACCGGCGTTGGTGATGTGTGTATATCCCGCATTTTGAGCAGAAATAGTGCTTCGCTTGCATGGTGTGAAACTGATAGAGGGTGAGCAATTCCTCTCCAGAAGTGATCTCTATATCCTGAAGCGCCGCAGAAACCGCTATCGCACCGCGCATGCGGCAATAGGAGCAATTGCAGCGCCTTGCTGTCTTGAGTCCGTCGCTAAGTCGAACTTGAAATCTTACAGATCCACAATGGCATGAACCTCGTAACTTCCCATCATTACTGTTCATTTTTTTCCTTTCAATGACGGCTTATGGCCGTTCAATCAAAGACAATCCGCTGCCCCACCTCGAATTGATTCTCATGGCAATAAAACACGATAAGCGGCGTGTCCTTCGAATAGATCATCGCGTCGTCACGTGACGGCACAAAAATATCCGACCAGTTCTCGATCAGGAACGCACTGCTGCAGACGAAGCATTCGTCTTCTCCAAACACCACGACGACCTGCTGAATTCCCGGCATACGGGCACGTAACCAGCTGCTTGCGGCGGCCACATCGTCTCCGAAGGCGAGCCGCTCGATTGAGTCAACGGTGTCAACGTTCAAGCCCAGATGCGTCTTCGAGTCATGAAGGCCGACCAAATCATAGGCACGGCGAGCTTCCTCGGCATCCAGCCAGACAATATCGGCCGAGTGATGCTGTAGCTCCTGAATCCTCCAATGTGTTGCATTCATAATTTTCAAAATCTAAGGGCTCTTGGCCAGCGTTTCTAGGGTAGCATCGTGCCCAGGTGTGGATACATGCCTTGTCATTTGTTTGTATAGCCAGAATGCAATTATATTGATATTAATAGGGAGATACCCACTGATGCAAATCGAAGAAAGCATCCACATTGCAGTCCCGCCCACGGCCGTCGATCAGATTTGGAGCGAGGTTGACCGATGGCATCAGTGGGATCCGGATACAAAGCAAGCCCGGCTCAATGGGCCATTTGCGGTGGGCACACATGGCCGTATCGTTCCCAGCAAGGGGATGGGCATTCCCATGCTCGTCACGGAGCGCTCCGCGGGCCGCTCGTTCACCGTCGAAGGCTACATCCCTTTGTTCCGCATCCATTTCGAGCACACGGTGGTTGCCGCAGATGGCGGATCGGAAGTCGTTCACCGCGTGTGGTTTACGGGAGCGCTTGCCTTTTTGTTCGGGCCAGGCGTTGCCAGGCAAGTCCGGGACGGGCTTCCCAGGACGATGCGCTCGCTCAAGGCCTATGCCGAGAAGCGCAACGAGACTCCCCATGATGGTGAAGCGGCGGGGCCAGCGCGACAACAGCCTGATAGATAGTTTCCCCTCGTCAATTCCTTGCAAACTGCCGCGTCAAATTAACGTGCCGTTCCCCTCATGATGGAATACAATTCTTGCGTGGCAGCCAGCTTGCCTGGCAATGCCGGGCACGGCGCCTTTGACCTCGGAAAGATGTTTGCTTATGACTCTGCAGTTCCCCCTGCCGAATGTACCTCTTGCGCCTTGCGCGCCATCGAGTCGGTCCCAGCCACTCGGCTCCCTGTTTGCCCTGACCCTGTTCTGCCTGATTCCAGCCGCGTCCGTGATGGCGGCTGCGCCCGCCAGCAGCAGCGTCATGCTGGAAGAGCTGACGAGCACGGAGTTGCGCAGCCGTATCGACCACGGCGCCACGACCGTGTTGGTGCCGATAGGTGGCGTCGAGCAGAGCGGGCCGTATATCGCGCTGGGCAAGCACAATGTGCGCGCCGGGCTGCTGGCGCGGCAGATTGCGCAAAAGCTGGGCAATACCATCGTCGCACCCGTCGTTTCCTATGTGCCCGAAGGCGCGATTGCTCCGCCGGCCGGCCACATGCGTTTTGCCGGCACGATCTCGATACCGCCCGCCGCTTTCGAAGCCGTGCTGGAGGGGGCGGCCGCCAGCCTGCGCCAGCATGGTTTCCGCGACATCATCTTTCTCGGCGACCATGGCGGCTATCAAAAGAACGAACAGAACGTAGCCAACAAGCTCAACCGTGCCTGGGGCAAAGCCGCCACCGCCAAGGATGCGCGCGCTTACGCCTTGCTCGACTACTATGACATCACGCAATCGGCGTATATTGCCGAACTGCAAAAGCGTGGCCACAGCAGCGCCGAGATCGGCCTGCATGCGGGCTTGGCGGACGCGGCGCTGATGCTGGCGACGGCCCCGTCGCTGGTGCGCAGTGAGGCCATGGCGCACGGGCCGAAGCCCGGCGTGGCGGACGGCGTGCGCGGCGATGCCTCGCGGGCGACGGCGGAGCTGGGCCAGATCGGTATCAAGCTGCAGGTGGACACGTCGGTGGCTGCCATCAAGCAGCTGCTGCAACGTACTAAATAATTCCGCTGGAAGTGCTGAACTTCCGGCTTTTGCAACGAAACGACGCGAAATTACATGAAAAAATCTCAACGACGCACCATCGTCACCTTGTCCGCCCTGGCTGCCGCATTGGCCGGCCTGGGCGTGGCCAGCCAGGTCATCGGCGCCAGCACGCCGGCCCCGGCCGCCGTAGCGCCGGCCGCCGCCTATTCGCCGCTGCCGGGCATGCCGCCGCTGGTGGATCCGAAAAACGTGTACGGCAGCATCGCCGGCAGCAATATGAGCCCCGTCGTCAAGGATCATTTGCGCCGGGTCTACGTGCCCAATCTGCGCTCGAACGATGTGTACGTGATCGACCAGGAGAGCCTGAAAGTGGTCGACAAGTTCAAGGTCGGCAGCGGCCCGCAGCACGTCGTGCCGTCGTGGGACTTGCGCACCCTGTGGGTGGCGAACAATGCCGAGCGCACGGACAAGGGTAGTCTGACGCCAATCGACCCGTTGACGGGCAAGCCGGGCAAGGAAGTGCCCGTCGATGACCCCTACAATATGTACTACACGCCCGATGGCAAGTCCGCCATCGTCGTGGCCGAAGCGCGCCACCGCCTCGATTTCCGCGATCCGAAGACCATGGCCGTGCAGTATTCGATCGACACGCCCCAGTGCGGCGGCATCAACCATGCGGACTTTTCGAATGACGGCCGCTACGCCATGTTCACCTGCGAGTTCGACGGCACCATCGCCAAGATCGACCTGGTGGGCCGCAAGGTCGACGGCTACCTGAAATTGCAGATGCCGGCCAAGCGCTTTGCCGAGTCCGGTCCCGTGGGCGGCCCGGCGAATGAAATCTGCAGCGTCAAGAAAGGCATGCCGCAAGACATACGGATCTCGCCGGATGGCAAGAAATTCTTTATCGCCGACATGGACGCCGACGGCGTGCACATCGTCGATGGCGCCACCCTGAAGGAAATCGGCTTCATCCAGACGGGCGTGGGCGCGCACGGCCTGTACCCTAGCCGTGACGGCAAGAAATTGTACGTGGCCAACCGCGGCACGCACCGCATCCATGGCAAGCCGAAGGGCAAGGGCAGCGTCAGCGTGATCGATTTCGCCACGGAAAAAGTCGTGTCGAACTGGCCGATTCCCGGCGGCGGCAGCCCCGACATGGGCAATGTGTCCGCCGACGGCAAATATCTGTGGCTGTCCGGCCGTTTCGACGACGTGGTCTACCGCATCGATACGAACAGTGGCGACGTTGCCAAGGTCAAAGTCGGCCAGGAGCCGCACGGCCTGACCGTGTGGCCGCAGCCGGGCCGCTATTCGCTCGGCCATACGGGCAACCTGCGCTAGGCTGGCGCATGGTGCTTCCTGGAGTAACTGCGGCGGATATACAGTCGTGATTGCCTAAAAGGCAATATTGGCGCATACTGTATTTTCCATTCCACTACCTCCAGGGAGCACCATTATGATTCTTGATCACATCGGTTTGAATGTCAGCGATGCACAGGCCAGCAAGGCCTTCTTTTCGGCCGCTCTGGCGCCCTTGGGCGTATCGGTGGTGATGGAAGAGCAGGGCTGGGTTGGCATGGGCAAGGATGGCAAGCCCGATTTCTGGTTCGGCGTGGGCGACAAGCCGCATGCCGGCATGCATCTGGCCTTCGCGGCGGACAACCGTGGCCAGGTGGACGCATTCTACAAGGCCGCGCTGGAAGCGGGCGGCAAGGATAATGGCGCGCCAGGCATCCGCGCCCTGTACCACCCGAATTACTATGGCGCTTTCGTGCTGGGGCCCGATGGCCACAATGTCGAAGCCGTCTGCCACCGTCCCGAGCCTTGACGCCGGGCATTACCTGAAGAGAGCAGCATGAAGCACAGCGCCACCCTGTTCGCCGACGATGCCGGCCGCTATGCCTACGTCAAAGCGGGTTTTTCCTGGCCGGCCCTGTTCCTGGGCTCGTTCTGGGCCGTCGCCAAGCGCCGCTGGTGGCTGTTGCTGCTCATGCTGGCGATGGATGCCTGCCTGTGGTTTGGCAGTCATCTCGCCACCGGAATGCGCATCGGCCCGATGATGCTGCTGATGGCGGGCGCGGAACTCAGTTACCTGCTGGCGCGCGGCTGGTATGGCAACCGCTGGCTGGAAGCCTCGTTGCGCAGCCATGGTTACAAGCCCGTTGTGCCGGGCACGGGCGCCGTTGGCTGAGCCTGCCTGGCACAAATTTCCCCCTCTGTTACTGACGTTTGCCAAGGGCAGGCTGTCCAGTACAAACTTTCTGCGCTGCCTGGCGCACCTTTGATCCAGATCATCCCTCACCTGCGGTGCTCACGTAGCCTTGGGACTCGCGTTGCAAAGCATCTTCCCACCAACCGGATATGTTTTTTCGCGTTTCGTGGCGTAGCCCGGCCGTCTGCCTATCCGTTCGACAGCCGGTGGTGCCGCCATATCTCCACCCAACCGCTATTTAATGAGGAACTCCATGTATCCATATTCCCGTAGTGTTACCCCCGCCGCCAAAAACCACCTGGAAGCACAACTGGCTTTCTTCAATGGCCTGTCGAAGTCGCTGTTTCAATCGATGCAGCAGTTCAGTGACCTGAATATGCAACTGGCGCAAGGCTTGCTGGAAGAAACCACGGTCACCAGCCAGAACCTGCTGACGGTCGAGCGCGCTGAAGATGCGTTCCAGGTGGCTGCCGCATCGGGCCAGCCAGCCGCCGAGCAATTGCGCAAGTACCAGCAACAGGTGTCGCGCCTGGCCGCCGATACGCAGGTCGAACTGGCCAATGTGGCAGAGCGTCATGTGAATGAAACGAGCCGTACCGCCAAGGCCCTGGCCGAAGAAGTGGCCCGCACCGCTTCGGAAGAAACGGAGAAAAACGTGCGCAAGCAGCAGGAAGCGATGCAGCGCATGGCCGAACCGTTCCAGGCTTATCAGCAAAACGGCGCCAACCGCGACCAGCAACGTGGTGCGCAAAGCCGTGACGGTCAAAGCCTGCAAAGCGCGAGCCACCAGGGCAGCCAGCAGTCGGCCGGCAGCGAAGGCTCGGCCAGCGGCAGCGCTTCGCAAGCGGGCTCTGCACAAAGCAAGAGCGGCGCCAGCCGCAAAGAGTAAGCACGAGGCTGCTTGCAGCTGAGCCGCATCGCGAGGGCCGAGCCTTGCTATGCGGCCAGCCGGCACGCGGCATCGTGCGTATTGATCCGGGCAGAGCGCCCGCCCTTCACGGGGCGGGCGTTTTGTCGTAGGCGTGCGGCTCAGGCGCCGGCGTGGCCGCGCCAGGTACGTGAGGCTGCAAGGCTATGCCTGCCGGCAAGGCTGCATTGGACAAGACCGCGGACAAGACTGTAGACGAGGCCGCGTCACCGCTCCCGGTCCCGCTGTTCGCATCGATGAAGGCGCTGACGGCATCCAGGGTAGGCGCCAGCCTGCGCAAGGGGCGGGCCAGCGTGGCGACCAGGGTGGCGTGGCCCACGTGGTCGAAATAGGTTTCCGTCACGGGCCGGTGCAGCGCCCGCAAGGCGCTGGCCAGGCCGCCCGTGTTGCGTTGCGGATTGACCAGCTTGTCCTTGCCGGGCAGCGGGGCGATCAGCAGGGCGGGCGGGGCGTCGGCCGTCACATGGTGGATGGGCTGCGAAGCTGCGGGCGTGTCCGGGTAAAAGAAGACGGGCCGGGTCGTGGTGTTTTCGATGGGCAGGAAATCATAGGGGCCGGCCAGGCCTATCCAGCCCCGCAAGTCGTGCGGACGCATGCCGTGGCGCGCCAGCAGGCTGGCGTCGAGCGCCAGCATGGCCGCATTGTAGGCGCCGGCGCTATGGCCCATGACGAACAGGCGCGTCGGGTCGCCCCCATGGCGGCGCGATTCCATCGCGGCCCAGGCCACGGCGCGGGCCGCATCCTGCAAGATCTCGGGGTAGTGCACGTCCGGATACAACCGGTAATCGGCGATCACGGCCAGGTAGCCGCGCGCAGCGAGCGCGTGGCCGACGAAGGCATAGTCGGCGCGTTCGCCCGTCGTCCAGTTGCCGCCATAAAAGAACACCACGACGGGCACGGGTCCCGTGCGGGTCTTGGGGGCATACACATCGAGCTTCTGCCGTGGCAGGGGGCCGTAGGCCAGGCCCCGCGTCACTTGCGAGGCGCTGCCGGACGACAAGGCATTGATGGCGGTCAAGGGCGAGCAGGCGGCCAGGCCGGCAGCGAGCGGTATGGCCGCCAGCACGCCGAGCAGGGTGGTGCGCAGGATCGTCATGCAAGCTCCCGATGGTGGTGGATGATGCTTGCAGTGTAGGCCAGGCTGGGCAGGGCGCACACGGGGAAGTTGCTTTCTAACATAGATAAATGTTGCATGTGTCAATCAATCCTGTAACAGCCATTTGCGCGCCGTGGCGATGACGGCGTCCGACAGGGTGCGCGTGAGGGGCGTCTGGATATCCCAGGCATGCCAGGTCAGGGGCACGTCGAGCGCTTGCCCGGCCGCCACATCGATGAGCCTGCCGGCGGCCAGCGCCGTTTCCGCCTGCAGCAAGGGCACCATGCCGTAAGCATAGCCCGCTTCGATGAAGCGCACGAAGTCGCGCGCCGAACCGAGCACATGGTGCGGATAGCGGCCCGTGTAGCCGAGCCGGTGCTGCAGGTAGCGCTCGTGCAGCGCATCCTTGCTGCCAAACGTGATGGCGGGCGCCTGGCTGACGGCTTTCACCGTAAAGCCATGGGGAAACCACTGCTGCGCGAACCCTGGTGAGGCCACGCACAGGTAGCGCATGCCGCCCAGCGGCGTGGCCGTGGTACCGGCCACCAGGTCGTTGGCGCTGGTGACGCAGGCAAACACGCGCCCTTCGCGCAGCTGGCTCAGAGTGTGGTCCTGGTCGTCGAGGCGGATATCGAGCAGGCAGGACGGCGGCAATAGCAGCGGCCCCAGCGCTTCCGGAATCCAGGTGGCGGCGCTGTCGGCGTTGACGGCGATGGCCAGCGCCGGCAATTGCGTGGTGGGGCCGGGCTGGGCGTCGAGCGCCGCTTCGAGCAGCTTGACTTGGCGGTAGTGAGCGATCAGGCGCTGGCCCGCTTCCGTCGGCAGGGGCGGGTGGCTGCGGATGATCAGCAGGGTGCCTTCCAGATTTTCCAGGGTGCGGATGCGCTGCGACACGGCCGGCTGGCTGATCGCCAGCGCCTGCGCGGCCTTTTCAAAGCTTCCCAGTCCGATCACGGCGTCGAGGGCGGCCAATCCACGGTAATCGACGACACGCATAAGTTTCTCTTATATATGGTTAGAATCATTCATTATACTTATATTTACTTTTTCTTTACACTGTTGAAATAGGGTAACAACTCCACTCTGCCGCGCGGTCCTCCTGGTTCCGCACCACCCTCCACCTACCTCTGATGACTTTGCCTTTGCCGGCAGAGCGTGGGCGGCCGTGCGCGTGATGGAAAGCAATAAAGGAATCGATATGGACAGCGCAATCTTCTTGAAAGGTATGGGGCTCGGCGCGAGCCTGATCGTGGCCATCGGCACGCAAAACGCCTTCTTGCTCAAACAGGGCTTGAAGCGCCACTACGTGCTCACCTGTATTCTGGTCTGCCTCGTGTGCGACGCGATGCTGATCACGGCCGGCGTGGCCGGCATGGGCACCTTCATCGCCGACAACCCGAATTTCCTGCTGTGGGCCAAGGCCGGCGGCGCCACGTTCCTGATCGCCTACGGCTTACGCGCGGCCAAGTCCGCCTGGCGCCCAACGGCCCTGACGGTGTCGGCCGCCAAGTCGCCCGAAGGCTACTGGGCCGTGATCGGCGCGGCGCTGGCGTTCAGCCTGCTGAACCCGCACGCCTTCCTCGACACGGTCATCCTGCTCGGCTCGATCGGCGGCCAGCATGAAGGCGTGGGACGCTTCTACTTCGCCGGCGGCGCCATCATGGCATCAGCCCTGTGGTTCTTCCTGCTGGGCTTTGGCGCCCGCTACCTGGCGCCCGTGTTTGCCAAGCCCATGGCCTGGCGCGTGCTCGACGGCATCATTGCCCTCGTCATGTGGGCCATCGCCGCCTCGCTGTTCCTGTAAGCGGGACAAGCGCCGCAGCCTGCCTGCGGCGCGCGGCAATTCCCCGTAGAATAGCCGTCAACTTGACGCTATGCTTTCAGGAATGCCATGACCACCACGCCAGACTCCCTGCACATCGTGTGCCCCCATTGCGACGCCGTCAACCGCTTGCCGGCTGCGCGGCTCGCAGAACAGCCTACGTGCGGCAAGTGCCAGAAGGATTTATTCACGGGCCAGCCCGTGGACCTGGCCAGCGCCCGTTTCCTCAAGCATATCGAACGCAGCGACATTCCCGTGCTGGTCGATTTCTGGGCGCCGTGGTGCGGCCCGTGCCGCAGCATGGCGCCATTCTATGTCCAGGCTACCAGGACCCTGGAGCCGGCGTTCCGCGTCGTCAAGGTGAATACGGAAGCGTCGCCGGACCTGGGCAGCCGTTTCAATATCCGCAGCATTCCCACTCTGGCCCTGTTTCGCAGGGGCGTGGAAGTGGCGCGCCAGCCGGGCGCCATCGATGCGAATGCCATCGTCGCGTGGGCGAGGGATAAAGCCCGTCTTTGAGCAGCAAGGAAAGCCTTCGCGGTTTTCCATTTGACATTTAATATGGTGCCATATTATATTGCGCCATATGATAAAACTCGAACAGAAATACACGGCATTGCTCGGTGACGTGCAGCGCCGCGCCAGCGGTCTCGACATGATGCAGTCCTTGGCGCGCTTGCGCCTGTGTTTTGAAGTGCTGGGTCTGGCGTCCGCCATCGATGGCGATTGTGCCGCGCGCCTGGGCCGGCATGGCTTGTCGGAAGGCAAGTTTGTCTTGCTGTCCCTGTTGCGCGATGTGCAAGACGGACTTTCTCCGCACGCACTGGCCGAGCGGGCAGGCGTAACGCGCGGCACCATCACGGGCTTGCTCGACGGCATGGAACGCGACGGTTTCCTCGCGCGCCATCCTGACCAGCTTGATAGGCGCAAGCTGCTGGTGCGCCTGAGTCCCAAGGGAGAAATGGCCGCCGCGACCCTGGTCGACGAGCACGCGCAATGGATCGCCAGCCTGTTTGCCGATTTCACGCCGGCAGAAATGCAGTTGTTGAGCGCGCTGCTGGAAAAAGCCTGGCGCAAGACGGACCGGGGTGCCGCATGAGCCGCGGCGTCGCCGACATCGCGCCCGCGCGCCTGGCCCTGCTGAACGGGGGCAATGTGCCCAGCGCCACCCTGACGGAAGGGCTGGCCATCGATTTCGCCCAGCTGCTGGCCGCGGCCGTGCCCGGTATTGGCGCCGCCCACCTGGAGCAGATGCGCGCGCTGGCGGCAGACGGCATCACCAGGCGCATGGCGCTGGCGGCGCAATTGCTGCTTGACGCACAAGTTGACCTGGCGCAGTTGCAAGCCCACCCATCCGACACGGTACGCGGCTGGGTCTGCTTTGCCATCGCCGCCCAGGCTGGATTGAGCTTGCCGCAGCGGCTGGCCGCCATGCGGCCGCTGGCCGACGATGGCCACTTTGGCGTGCGTGAATGGGCCTGGCTGGCGCTGCGTCCCCATCTGGCGGCGCATCTTGACGAGGCAATCACCTTGCTGGCGCCGTGGACGGCGGACCCGTCGGAACGGGTGCGCCGCTTTGCCTGCGAAGCGCTGCGTCCGCGCGGCGTGTGGTGCGCGCATATCGCCCGGTTAACAGCGCAGCCGCAGCTGGCCTTGCCCCTGCTGCAGCCTTTGCGCGCCGACCCGGCCATCTATGTGCAGGATTCCGTGGCCAACTGGCTCAACGATGCGGCGAAGACTCAGCCGGACTGGGTGCGCAGCCTGTGCGGGCAATGGCTGCAGGAAAGCCCCGCTGCCGCGACGCAACGCATCTGCAAGCGCGCCCAGCGCTCGCTTTCTTAATCCTTTGGAGGACAAACATGCATTACCTGTTAGAACTATACAGCCCGAAACCGGCCTGGCTGGCCCTCGATGGCACCGCGCGCCAGGCGTATTTCGACAGGGTCGGCGCCGGCATGGCGGCCTTGTCCGGCCTGGGCGCCGAAGCGCTGGCCATGGGCGCCATCGATGGCGGCAAGCTGCACGCGGCTGCCCAGCAATTCTATGCCGTCTGGCGCTTCCCGGACGGGGCGGCACTGGACGCCTTGCTGGCGGGCATCGCCGGCACGGGCTGGCATGATTACTTCGACACCATCAACGCGGCTGGCACGGCCGTGGATTTCCCTGGCCACCTGGCGCAGCTGGCCGCAGTTTAAGCGTACGGCGTTTTCCTTGCCGCTGCGGTAAAGTTGGCATTTCCATCCGAACACTGACGTTGATGCCAACCAAACTGCTCTCCACCCTGTTGCTTGCCCTGGCGCCCATGCTGGCGTCAGCAGTCCCTGCCACCCCGCAAGCCCTCGTCGCCGCCGCCCGCAAGCAGGTGGGCGTGACCGTGCAGTACGATCCGCGCTATGAACGGCTCGCCTATCCGGGCGGCGACGTGCCGCTCGAGCGGGGCGTGTGCACGGACGTGGTCGTGCGCGCTTACCGCCAGCTGGGGCAGGATTTGCAGGTGCTCGTACACGAAGACATGCGCAAGGCGTGGCAGGTGTACCAGCAGCAGGGACGCTGGCAGATGAAGGGACCGGACCGCAATATCGACCACCGCCGCGTGCCGAACCTGGGCACCTACTTTGCCCGCCACGGCACCAGCCTGCCGCCAAGCAAGGAACAGAAGGCCTACCGCGCGGGCGACATCGTCACGTGGCGCCTGCCGGGCAACCTCACGCACATCGGCATCGTCAGCGACAAACAGTCGTTGGGCGGTGTGCCGCTCATCATCCACAACATCGGCGAGGGCGCGCGCGAGGAGAATATTCTGTTCAGCTATCCGATCACGGGACACTACCGCTGGCAGCCGCGCTGACGGATACGGGCGCTATTTCCTGCAGGATCGCCAGCACCTTGGCCAGCGCCGTGTCGATATCGAGCTTGTCGATGGCGCCATAGCCGAGGAACAGGCCTTCATGGCGGGCGGGGCCATGGTAAAAGCTGGCCAGCGCATACAGGCTGATGTCGGCCTGGCGCGCGCGGCGCTGCAATTCAGCGATATCGAGCGGCGCCTGGGCCAGGGCCGCCACGTGAAAGCCGGCGCTGGCCGGCACCAGGCGGAACCACGGCGCCAGCGGACCGTTGAACCAGTGCAGCAGACGCTCGCGCCGCCCCGCATAGATATCGTGGCAGCGCCGGATGTGGCGCAGCAAATGGCCGTCGCCGATGAACTTGGCCAGCGCATGCTGGCCCAGGCTGGCCGTATGGCAATCGCTCAGGTATTTTACCGTCTGCACGGCGGCCACGATGGCTTGCGGCAGCACCACATAGCCGAGCCGCAGTTCCGGCAGCATGATCTTGGAAAAGCTGCCCACATGCGCGACGATGCCGTAGCGGTCCATGCTTTGCAGCGCATCCTCGGGCCGGCCCTCGTAGCGGAACGCGCTGTCGTAATCGTCCTCGATGATGATGGCACCCAGCTGTTGCGCCCGCTCCAGCAAGGCGTGACGGCGCGCCATGCTCATCGGCATACCCAGCGGGAATTGATGCGCGGGCGTGACATAGATCAGCCGCGTGCCGTCCGGAATTTGCCCGACGATCAGGCCATCCTCGTCCACTTCAATGCCCACCACGCGCGCGCCCTGGCTGGCGAACACGGCGCGCGCCACCGGGTAGCCGGGTTCTTCCACGGCAACCGTGTCGCCTGGTTCCAGCAAGGTTTGCGCCAGCAGGTGCAAAGCTTGCTGCGCGCCGCTGGTGACGAGCACCTGTTCCTCGGTGCAATGGATGCCGCGGCTGAAGGCGGCATGGCCGGCAATCGCCGCGCGCAAGGCGGGCAAGCCTTCCACGGGGCCATAACGGCCACGCGCCTGGCCACCCTGGCGCAGCGCGTGCAGCATGCAGGCGCGCCATTCATCCTGCGGGAAGTGCGCGGGCGTGGCACGTCCGCCGATAAAGGCGTAGCGCGCCGGCGTTTCCTGGCTGGCGCGGCGCAAGGGCGTGGGCGTCGCTTCCCAGCGGGCGATGCGCTGCGCGCTGGCCAGCGGCGCGCTGGCGTGGCGGCGCTGCGGCGAGGCGTGCGGCGTTTGCACGAAGCTGCCCACGCCCACTTTGCCGACCAGCAGTTTTTCATAGCCGAGTTTGTCATACACGTCGGACACCGTCTTGCGCGACAGGCCCAACTGGCTGGCCAGCAGGCGCGAGGGTGGCAATTGCTGGCCGTCCGTCAGCCGGCCCGAGCGGATGGCTTCGCTGAGCTGGCGGTACAGCTGGCCGCCCAGGTCGCGCGTGCCGTCGATCAGGATATGTAATTCCATGGTGTGTCTGCTGGTGGTCTGCTGTTTTTCGGGGAGATTGGCCTGCCGCACGTACTTCTTGCGCTTCTACAATGATGCATCTCTACTTTATCAAGGAATGCCATCATGACACAGCAACGACTCGATTTCATGCAAGCCTCGCCCGATGCCATCAAGGCCATGTACGGGCTGGAAGCGGCGATCGCCAAGCTGGGCGTCGAACACTCGCTGCTCGAGCTGATCCGCCTGCGCGCCTCGCAAATCAATGGCTGCGCCTTTTGCGTGGACATGCACACGAGCGACGCGCGCAAGGCGGGCGAAACGGAGCGCCGCTTGTATGCCGTGTCCGTCTGGCGCGAAACGCCGTTCTTCACGCCGCGCGAGCGGGCCGTGCTGGCCTGGACGGAAGCGCTGACCCTGCTGCCGCAGAACCATGCATCCGATGAAGACTATGCGGCGCTGGCGGAACAATTGACGCCGGCGGAAATGGTCAACGTGACCTTGGCCATCGGCTCCATCAATACCTGGAACCGCCTGGCCGTGGGCTTTCGCAAGATGCCGGAATAAGTTCTTTGTTCGTTCGCGAACAGACGCATGGCTTGCCCCTGCGTAGGCTGGCAGGACGATTGATCAGCCAGGGAGCAGCCATGCAAGTACCTATCGGGGAGGGCGCCGACAAGACGCCCGAGCAACAGGAAGAAGCGCGCCGCGAATTCATCGCCGAACTGTGGCGGCGTTTCGAAGCCTTGCAGGAGTGGGCTGTCAGCCACTGGCCCGACCAGCAGCACCCGCTCAGTTCGGCAGACTTCGTTGAGACGCGCAAGGAGATATTGAGTCTGCGTTCGCCGGCGGGGTCGTTGAACCAGCCGTCGCAAAAGGATGAAGCGGAACCGGAGCAGGGCGGGGCGCAGTACCTGGATGTGACGCCAGCGCCTTGGCCGTAGGTCGGATTGGCGCTTGCGCGTAATCCGACGTCACCCGTCAACAATGTTGTCGGATTATGGCCCTCCGGGCCTAATCCGACCTACGCGTTGCTCTTCCCTTGAGCAAACACCCAGCAAACCAAACTCACCAGCAACCCCGCCATCACGCCATACGCCAGGTTCAAGGCGCTGTCGAACAGCAGCGGCGCCACCAGGCCCGAGACGAGGGCGAACAGCAGCATCTGGATGAACGATTGCATCGACGACGCCAGTCCGCTGTTGTTGGGGAAGTGGTTGAGCGCCATCAGGGTCATCGGCGGCATGGCGATCGACAGGGCGAACGAGTAGAAGAACAGCGGCAGCACGGCCCACGGCACTTCGGCGGCAAAGACATAGTTGTAGCCGATGTTGGCGGCGGCCGCCACCAGCATCAATATGAAACCGGCCCAGATCATCTGGCGCTGGCTGTAGCGGTGGGCGATTTTCGCCGACAGGGCCGAACCGAACACCATGCCGCTGATCAGGGGAATGAACAGCCAGGCAAACGCTGTTTCCGGCAGATGCAGGATATTGATGATGAAGTAGGCGGCCGAACCGATGTACAGCGCGAAGCCGCCAAAGGCGGCGCCGATGGCTGTCGACAGCAGCAGGAACTGGCGGTGGCACAGCACTTTCCAGTAATTGACGGCGATGTCGCCAAGGTGGAAGGCGTGGCGCTGTTCCTTCGGCAAGCTTTCCGGCAGCGCGCGCCAGACGACGACGAACATCAGCACGCCGAACGCCGTGAGGAACCAGAAGATCCAGCGCCATCCCAGGCCCACCTGCAGCCAGCCGCCCAGCACGGGCGCGATGGCCGGCGCCAGCGCGAACACCATCATGATGTGCGAGAGGATTTTTTGCGCGGCGGCGCCCGAATAGCGGTCTTGCACGATGGCGCGGCCAATGACGGAACCGGCGCCCGCCGAGAGTCCCTGCAGCACGCGCCAGGCCAGCAGCCAGCCCAGCGACGGCGCCAGCGCGGCGCCCACGGAGGCGATCACATACAGCACCAGCGAGACGAGAATCACGGGACGGCGGCCGAACGAGTCGGACAGGGTGCCGTAAAACAGCATCATGAAAGCGAACGTGAACAGGAAAAAGCTCAGGGTTTGCTGCACCAGCAGGGGGCTGGCATTGAAATCTTGCACGATGGCGGGGAACGACGGCAGATAGGTGTCAATTGCAAGCGGTCCGACCATCGCCAGGCCCGCCAAAATCCATGTTAATAATTTAGTCATGTTGAAGAGTGTTTTTGTTAGTCCGTCATTTTACGCTAGTGGCAACAATCGGGTTTGATCGCAGGCCGCCACGTGATCTATATGCGTTTTTCGCATATTGAATCTTGAAATTCTTCGTTTGAATCGCCATGCCTGGCCGCTAAGCTTGGGCGACCCGGCTTGTTTGCCATTTTTGGAAGTGATACGCCATGCACAGCATTTATCCAGCGGCGCCCGCCGACGACACGGCCCAGTGGAACCTGGGGCCCGTGATCCAGGCCTTGCGCAGCTCGCGCGAAGACAAGCACAAGATCCGCCATAACGGCAGGGTGCGCGAACTGCCGTCGCGCGAAGCGCTCACCACCATCGTCAACGGCCTGTCGGCGGCCCTGTTCCCCACGCATTACGGGCGGCCCAACCTGACGGATGAAAGCATCGATTACTTTGTCGGCGACACCCTCAACACCACCTTGAACCGCCTCAGCGAACAGGTGCGGCGCGGCTTGCTGTTCTCGGTGCCGGCCGGCGATGAGGGTGATGCCGCCAGCGACGATGCGGCCCTGGCGCAGCAGGCGCGCGACATCACGCGCGCCTTCGCCGCCAGCCTGCCCGACATCCGCGCCTTGCTCGTGTCGGACGTGCAGGCCGCCTATGCGGGCGACCCGGCCGCCACCTCGGTGGCCGAGATCATGCTGTGCTATCCGGGCACCATCGCCATCCTGTACCACCGCCTGGCGCACCGCCTGCATGCGCTCGGTGCGCCGTTCCTGGCGCGCCTGATCGCCGACATCGCGCATACCCTGACGGGCATCGACATTCACCCGGGCGCGCACATCGGCGCCTCCTTTTTCATCGACCATGGCACGGGCGTCGTGATCGGCGAGACGGCCATCATCGGCCAGCGGGTGCGCCTGTACCAGGCCGTCACCCTGGGCGCCAAGCGTTTTCCGGCGGATGCTTCCGGTGCGCTGATCAAGGGCACGCCGCGCCACCCCATCGTCGAGGACGACGTGGTCATATACGCGGGCGCGACCGTGCTGGGGCGCATCACCATCGGCGCGGGGTCGACTATCGGGGGGAATGTGTGGCTGACGCAGAGCGTGCCGGCTAACAGCAATGTATCGCAGGCGCAGATGCGTAACGATTGAAGAGTGGCCGAGAAAATGTCCATGGCGGCGTTGCAGCGCCTTGGCGTACTAGCGTACTGCCTGCGGCGCCGCGCCTTGCCCTGAACGTTTTTCGATCACTCTTCATGCCAGGAGATAGTCCTGGCCTTGTAGTTACTTACTTCACCGTCAGCACTTCATACCGCGCCACTGGCACGCCATCCTTCAGCAGCAGCAATTCCTGGTCGGCGTAGCGGTAGCCATTGACTTCGCCCAGGGTGCTCAAGAGCAGGCGCTCGAGGTCCATGTCCTGCGGCTGGCACATCATCATGGTGCCGGCCATTTGTCCAAAGTTCAAGGTGCTGACGCCATCGCTGGTGTAGCCGCCCATCATCTGGTTGCAGCCGCTGTTGCCGCTGGCGCGGCCATCAGCCAGCTGCAGGGTCACTTCGCGCTGCTCGGGCGCCTTGCGCACCACTTGCTTGCCCTTCAATTCCTTCAGCTTCCACTGCGTGCCCGTCAGCTTCGGCGCCGGCTTGGCGGGCGAGGTGGCGCCAGGCCCGGCGGCGGCAGCATCGCTGCGCACGGGCGTTTGCGCGCAGCCGGCCGTGATGGCGACGATGGCGGCGAGGGGAATCAGTCTGGCGAGTGTGAACATGGTATTTCCTGGTTAAGGTGATAAATGATAGCCGCCAGCGTAGCAGATCGGTGCCGCGCCAGCGTGCACGGTTGACAAGCTCGCTGGCAAGTTCACTGCTGTTTTTCCTGTTCCAGGCGGGACTCGAGCACGGTGCGCGCCGCCGCCACATAGGCGCGGCAAGCCTGCGGGTCGACAAACGCCTCGCTGCCGGCCGTGGTGCTCGCTTCCAGCCTTTCCCACAATTGGGACGCTTCCGGGTGGGCCGAGATCAGCACGTCGCACGGCAGTTTTTCCAGGGTCTCGAAGCTGTGGCGCAAGTCCGCCACCGCGTTCGGATATTCGCTGCTGGCGCTGAACTTGAAGCCGGGACGCGAAACGGCGTTGAGGCTGTCCGCATAGACCATGTTCAGGCAGCGGGGGCCGTCGCACGATTGCCACGTCCAACTCAGGCCTCCGGGCGTGTGGCCCGGCGTGGCGTGCGCCGTCAGGTTGACGGGACCGACGTTGAACTGGCCGCCGTCGCGCGCCAGGCGCATGTCCTTGACGGGCGGGTACTTGGGCAGCGCGTGGTATTGCGGATCGTCCGGGCCCACTTCGCCCGACGCCAGGTCCAGCGCGGCCGACGGGCTGGCCGCCACCAGCGCATCGCTGCGCCGCTGCAGTTCGGCCAGGCCGCCCGCATGGTCGATATGGCCGTGCGAATTGAGGATCAGTTTCACATCCTCGATGCGAAAGCCCAGGATGGCGATATTGGCGATGATCTTGGGCGCCGACTCCGGCAAGCCGCCGTCCATCAGCACATGGCCCTGCGGCGACGTCACCAGCACGGAGCTGAGACCTTTCACTCCCACATAATAGGTATTGCCGAAGATGCGGAACGGCGCCTGGTCCGCGTTCCAGATGGCGCAGACATCGCAGCCCGGCGTCTGTGCCTGGGCGACGGGGCTGGCCAACAGAAGCGCCAGCGCCAGCGCCGGCGCGCGTGTAAGTGTGAGGGGCATTGCGATCCTTATCCGTGTTGCCAAGGTGGCGTATGCTGACATGGAACGGGGCTAGACGCAAACGTCACAACGATGCGGGCGGCGCATCGCCAGTGTCCTTGTACACCAGTTCGATCAGGGTATCGTCCGCATAGCGGGTATCGCCCACGGGGGCCAGGAAGGACGTGCCGCCATTTTTCACCTGCAGCGCGACGCGGCGCTCCCCATCGAGCAGGGTGGCGCTGGCGATGGCCGGATCGCTGTGCGTGCCCATCTTGAGCGCGTCGGCGGAACACCAGTCGGTGGTGCGCAGCTTGGTGGCGACCAAGGTGCGTATCAAAAATGGGGTCTCTTTCTTGGCGATGGCGACCGTCACCTGGCATTGCAGGCGCAAGTCGCCCAGGCGGCGCATGCCGGGCGGCACACCGTCGCTGCGGACGCTGGCCTGCCAGCGGAACTGGCCTTGCTTCCTGTTGGTGACCAGGTCCGCATCTTCGCTGTCGGCTTGCGCGCTGCGGGGCAGCACAAAGCTGCCATTGGCCGACAGGGGTACGGGGATAGTGGTGTCGTTGCCGGCGATGCGCAAGGTCACGTCCTGCATGGCGTCCGCCGGAGCGTCGGGTCCTGGAATCAGTTGGAAGCGCACTTCGCGCGCCTTGGGCGCCAGTGCATGGTAGTTGTCAAAGGCATCGAGGCCCGCCGCCATCACGCGGTAGGATTTCAATTCCGGATTGCGGATGCTGTTGACGTGGATGGACTGGCCGGTGTCGGCCGGCGCATCGGCGTGCGCCGCGCTGTGGCCGAGGGCCAGGATGGCGAGGGCGGTAAGGAAAAAAAGGTGCACGTAGCCGCCTGTTTGTTTTTAACATGGCAAGCTAACATGAATGGCAAGGCTTGTCACTGGGGCGGCGAGCCAGCCTCAGATCGCGTGCGCGGCGTGCAGTTCGTCGAGGATGGTCTCCTTCAATTGCGCCTGCGCTGCCGGCGTGCGCAGGCGGGGGCGGGGTGCGGCCACGTCGTAATGGGCGCGCGGCGGTCCGGCGCGCGTATCGAGCATGACGATGCGGTCGCTCAGGTACAGCGCTTCATCGATATCGTGCGTCACCAGCAGCACGCTCAAACCATGGCGCGCGGCGACGGCGGCCAGCAAGTCCTGCAGCTTCATGCGTGTAAAAGCGTCGACGGCGGAAAACGGTTCGTCCAGCAGCAGGATGCGGGGCTGGCCGAACAGGCCGCGGGCAATCGCCGCGCGCTGCGCCTGGCCGCCCGACAGCTGCTTGGGCAGGCTGTGCGCATGGCCTTGCAAGCCTACTTCCTCCAGCAGTTGCGCGACCCTGGGATCGTCTGCGCCACCGGCACCGAGGCCGAAGGCGATGTTTTGTGCCACCGTCAGCCAGGGAAACAAACGCGGTTCCTGGAAGATCAGGCCGATGTCGGCGTGCACGCCCGCCAGCGGCTTGCCACCCAGGCGCAATGTGCCGCGAAAGTCCGTATCGAGCCCCGCCACGATGGACAGCAGGCTGCTCTTGCCGCAGCCGCTGGCGCCGATCAGGCTGACGATCTCGCCCTGGCGCAGCTGCAATTGGAGGTTATGCAGCGCGCGCCGCGCGCCATAGGATTTGTCATGGATGGCAATGTCAAGCAGGGCAGTCATGCGTGGAGGCTTTCGTCAGGTGGTGGCATAGCTGTCGCGCCAGGCGAGCAAACGGGTTTCCAGGCGCCGCATCAGGCTGTCGCTGGCCTTGCCCAGCAAGGCCAGCAGCACGATGGCGGCCAGCACGATGTCGGCGCGGCTCGTTTCGCGCCCGTCGCTGAGCAGATAGCCGAGGCCCTGGCTGGCGGCGATCAGTTCTGCCGCCACCATGAACATCCAGGCCAGGCTCAAACCATTGCGCAGGCCTGTGAAGATGGCGGGCAGGGCGGCCGGCAGCAGCACGCGCCGCGCCAGCGCGGGACGGCTCAAACGGTACATGCGCGCCGCGTCGATCAGCTTGCGGTCCACGTCGCGGATGCCCGACGCCACGCCCATGTAGACGGGGAAGAAGGCGCCGATGCCGATCAGTACCAGCTTGGGCGCTTCATCGATGCCCAGCCACAGCAGCAGCAAGGGCACCCAGGCCAGAGAGGGAATCGCGCGCAGGGCCTGGAACGTGGGGTCGAGCAGCGCCTCCAGCGTGCGGTTCAAGCCCACGGCCGCGCCGAGCACGATGGCCAGCAGCGCGCCGCCCGCAAAGCCGATGGCCACGCGTGTGGTACTGGCCAGCACGTGGCCGGCCAGGCCCTGGCGTGCCAGGTCGGCGATGGTGGTGGCGATGTCGCTGGGCGCCGGCAGCAGGTTGGCGGGGATGGCGCCCGCGCGCACGCCCAGTTCCGCCGCCAGCAGCGCCAGGGTGGGCAGCAGCAGGCCAAGCGCCGCGCGCGGCAAGGGAGGAAGCTTGCGCCGGACGCCGGTCGCGTTGGCCTGTACCGGTGCGGCGAGCGTGTCTCTGGCCATGACCGCTTACGCTTTGCCGATGAAGGGGGCGGCGAAGCGCGTGTCGACCAGGTCCGCGATGGCGCGGTTCAAGTCGGCGCCCGGCTTGACCAGCGCTTCATCGACGAGGATGGGCGCGGCCACCAGCAGGGCTTTCACATGTTCGTTCGACGGCTGCGGATTGCTGAAGTCACTGCGCAGCTTCACCTGCAGCAGCGCCACCGGCAGGCTGACCTTGGCTTCCTCCGACAGGATCTTCGCCGCCTCGGCCGGATAGGCGCGTATCCAGGCGCGCGCCCGTTCGTAGGCCTGGATCACCTTGCCCACTTCGGCGGGGCGGCTGGCGAGGAATTCCTCGCGCACGTTCAGAAAGCCGTAGGTGTTGAAGGCCACGTTGCGGTAGATCAGACGCGACCCCGCTTCCAGTTCGCTGGCGGCCATGTGCGGATCGAGGCCGGCCCAGGCATCGACCTTGCCCTGCTCCAGCGCCGCGCGGCCATCGGCATGCTGCAGGCTCACGTGTTCGATATCGCCGCGTTTCAGTCCCGCCGTCTTCAATGCGCGCAGCAGGAACAGATACGGGTCGGTGCCCTTGGTGGCGGCCACCTTCTTGCCTTTCAAGTCGGCGAGGCTGCGGATGGGGCTATCCTTGCGCACCACCAGCGCCGTCCATTCGGGACGCGAAAAAATATACGGCGCGCGGATAGGATTGCCGTTGGCGCGCGCCAGCAGGGCGGCCAGACCGGCGCTCGAACCGATGTCGATGCTGTTGGCGTTCAGGTATTCGAGCGCGCGGTTGCTGCCCGCGCTGAGCACCCACTTGATGCTGGTACCGTCCGGCTTGAACGCTTCTTCCAGCCAGCCGAAGCGGCGCAGCACCAGGCTGGCGGGCGAATAATAGGCGTAATCGAGGCGCAGCTCCTTCAGCGGCGCTTGCGCGGCGGCGCGGGTGAGGCCGGGCAAGGCGGTGAAGGCGGTGAAGGCGGCGCCGCTGGCGGCCAGTTGCAAGATGGTTCTGCGTTTCATGGTGTCCTTGAATGGGGAATCGGATATGTCAGGCCGCTGCCAGGGCGTCGGCGGCGGGTGCGATGCTGACCAGGCGTCCCGCGTGATCGGCAGGCAGGCGCGGGCCCTGGCCGAAGACCTTGTGCCGCAAGCTGCCTTCCTCGTAATGGGTGCGGTAGCGGCCGCGCCGTTGCAGTTCCGGCACGATGTGGGCCACCACATCGGCCATGCTGTCGTGCGCGACGGCGAAGGCGAGGTTGAAACCGTCGATGCCCGTTTCATCGAGCCAGCTTTCCAGCTGGTCGGCCACCTGGCGCGCATCGCCCACCAGCACGGGGCCGCGCCCGCCCAGGCCGATGTATTCGGCTGCCTCGCGCACCGTCCACGTGCGATCCGGGTCAGCCTGGCTGAACGAGGCCAGCGCCGAGCGGCCGGCCGGGGAATCGATGTAGTCGATGGTGGCGTCGAGCGGGTAGCGGCTGAAATCGACGCCCGTCCATCCCGATAGCAGCACGAGGGCCGCCTCGATATTCACGTGGCGCAGGTAGTCGGCGTGCTTGGCGCGCGCTTCTTCTTCCGTGGCGCCCGTGATGACGAGCGCCTGCGCGTAGATCAGCAGCGCGTCGCCATCGCGCCCGCTTTGCCGCACGGCGGCGCGCAAGTCGTCCGCGTAGCGTTTCACCACCGTCTTGCTGGGGCCACTGACAAAGGTCGCTTCCGCATGGCGCGCCGCGAAGCGCGTGCCGCGTGGCGAGGTGCCCGCCTGGTACAGCAGGGGCGTGCGCTGGGGCGAAGGCTCGCACAAATGGATGCCGGGCACCTGGTAGTGGCGCCCGGCATGGTTGATCGGATGTACCTTGGCCGGATCGGCGTAGATGCCGCGCGCCTTGTCGTTGACGACGGCGTCGTCATCCCAGCTTTTTTCCCACAGCTTGTAGACGACGTCGAGGTATTCGTCGGCCAGGTCGTAGCGCTCGTCGTGGCCCAATTGCTGGCTCAAGCCCAGGTTGCGCGCCGCGCTGTCTAAATAGCCGGTGACGATATTCCAGCCGATGCGTCCACCCGTCAGGTGATCGAGCGTGGAGATGCGCCGCGCGAACGTGTACGGATGTTCATAGGTGAGGGCGCAGGTGACGCCGAAACCCAGGTGCGTGGTGGCCTGCGCCATGATGGGCACAAGCGCCAGCGGATCGTTCAGCGGCACTTGCACGCCGTGTTCCAGGGCCGCATCGAGGCTGCCCCGGTACACGTCGTACACGCCCAGCACGTCGGCCAGGAACACCGCGTCGAACAGGCCCGCTTCCAGCAGCTGCGCCAGTTCCGTCCAGTGCTGCGGGTCGGTATAGCGGTGGCTGCGGTCGCGCGCATGCGTCCACAGCCCCGGCGACTGGTGGCCGACGGTGTTCATCTGGAAGGCATTGAAGCGTATCGTCTTTGCCATGGCTTATTTGGCTGCCGTCTGCAACGCTTGCTGGTAATCGGGTTTTGAATAGCCGGCAAAGTGCTTGTTCGTGATGTCGAGGAATTCGCGCGAGCGGTAGGCGGCCGCCAGGTCTTTCGCGAACTGCTTGTCCTTGTCGGCCGTGCGGACGGCCACCAGGTTGATGTAGTTGGGCGAGATTTTCTCGGCCACCAGCGCCTCCGTCAGTTTCAGTCCCGAGGCCAGCGCGTAATTGCCATTGATGAAGGAGTAATCGGTGTCGCCCAGCGAGCGTGGCAGTTGCGCCGCTTCCAGCGGCAGCAGCTTGATTTTCTTCGCGTTGACGGCGATATCCTTTTCCGACGCGCGCACGGGGTCGAAGCTGGGGCGCAGCTTGATCCATCCCAGCTGGTCGAGCAGCACCAGTGCGCGCGCCTGGTTGGTCGGATCGTTTGGCAAGCCCACCGTCGTGCCTTCCTTCACGTCGTCCAGCGTCTTGTGCTTCTTGCTGTAGATGGCAATCGGCGCCGTGGGGATCGTGATCAGGTCCGTCAGGGCCAGCTTGTGTTCCAGCGCGAATTTCTTCAGGTAGACGATGTGCTGGAAGACGTTGGCGTCGAGCGAACCCTCGGCCAGCGCGAAGTTCGGCTGGATGTAGTCATTGAACTCCACCAGCTTGACCTTGTAGCCCTGTTTTTCCAGGATAGGCTTGATGCCCAGCTTGATCTGGTCCGCATACGGCCCGGCGCTGGTGCCGATGGTGATGTCTTTCGGGTCCTTGGCGTGGACGAAGCCGCCGGCCAGGGCGAGTGACAGGGCGGTGAGGATGATGCTGCGGCGGGCGATGGTCATGTTAACTCCTGCATAATGAAGAACTGGGGTCAGACCCGCCGGGTCTGACCCCGGAAGTCCGCTAAATAGCCTGCGGCGTGAATGTATCGATTCGCCAGGCCGTGGTTTTACGAATACGCCGTCGGCTCGGGCACCGTGCCTGTCAAGGCAAAGCGTCCCAGGTCGCGCAGCTTGTAGTCGATGGGGTCGTGCAGGGTATGCACGCGCACGTTGCGCCAGTAGCGGTCGTAGCCATACTGGGCCGAGGTGGAACGGGCACCCGTCAGTTCGAACATCTGGCTGCTGATCTCGAGTCCCGCCTTGTGCGCCAGGCACTTGGCTTCAGCCACGGCCACGGCCAGCAAGCCCCGTTCGCGCGCCGTCACCAGCGCGCCCTTGCGGAACACTTTTTCCAGTTCCTGCGCCGCCAAGTCGGCCAGCACTTGCGCGGGGCGCAGCAACAGCCACAGCTGGCCATAGCGGTGCTGCACCAAAGGGTCGTCCGCTGCCTTGGCCACGCCCGAGGCAAACCAGGCTTTCGCCTGTTCGTCCGTGTACTGGCGCGCCGCCTCGAACGCGCCTTCGGCGATGCCCAGATAGAGGTTGCTCATGATCAGTTGCGCGATCTGCGAGCGCACGGTCGCTTGCGGCGTGGGGGCCTGCGCGGGCGCCTGCAGCACGAGGTCGCGCGGCAGGGCGACATTCTGGAAGTGCACGTTGCCGCTATCCGTCTGGCGCTGGCCGAAGGCGTCCCAGTCCGCCTGCACAGTGATGCCATCCTGGCGCGTGGGCAAGGCGGCGATCAGCGCCGTCTGTGTGGGCGCGTGCCAGGCGGAGACGGTCAGCCAGTCGGACCCCACGGAACCTGAAGAAAAGCTCTTGATGCCGTCGAGGATATAGCCGTCGCCGCTGTCGCTGGCCGTGACCCGTTTGTCGAGCGGGTTCAAGGCATTGCCCCAGAACAGGCGCTCGTCGACGGTCAAGGTGAGCAGGCGGCGCTGCTGCTGCGCGCTGCCATACAGCTGCAAGCCGGCCAGCTGCAAATGGTGGAAGCCGAAGACGTGCGCGAGCGCGCTGTCGGCGCGCGCCAGGATGCGGATCACCTCGTACACGAGGGGCCACGACGCGCCCTGGCCGCCGAATTCCACGGGGATCGACAGGGTCAGCAAGCCGGACTCGCGCAGCCATTCGCGTTCCTGCGCCGCATGGCCGCCGGCCTGGTCGCGGGCATTGGCCGTTTCGGCCAGGCGCGCGGCCAGCGACGTGGCGATGCTGATGGCGTCCTGCAGGGGTTCCGGCACAGGCGGCTGGGGACGGGCGGCATGGAGAAAAACGCTAGACATGAGTGAGATTCCAGAAAGACGATGACGCCGATATTGCACCGCTCCGCGTGCGCCGTACACGAAGAAAACCGCGCATGGATATGCGAAAAAAGGCATGCGGGGACCTGCGCCTTCGCTTGCGGGGCGTCAGGCCCGGATAGTCAAAAAACGCATATCGAAGCGCGAAAGCATTCGTTTTACTGGGCTTCTGATGGCGATAGGCTGCAAGCATCCGAACAACGCCACTTTCGACAACCTACAGGGACGGGCATCACATGAGCATCTTGTTATTGGGCGGTAGCCCGCAACTCCCATCGAGTTCCAGCCGCCTGTTGCTGCATATCGGCGAACAGCTGGTGCTGCAAGGCCACAGCTACGCGCAGCTGCATGTGCGCGACTTGCCGGCGAGTGCCTTGCTGCTGGCCGACTACGACGATGCGGCAATCGCCCGCGCCGTGCGCGCCGTGGCCGACGCCGACGCCATCGTGATCGCCACGCCCATCTACAAGGCGTCCTATACAGGGCTGCTGAAAGCCTTCCTCGACTTGCTGCCGCAAGATGGCCTGGCCGGCAAGCTGGTGCTGCCGCTGGCCACGGGCGGCGGCCATGCCCACACCCTGGCGCTCGACTATGCGCTGCGTCCCGTGCTCCATGCGCTGGGCGCCAAGCAAGTCTTCACCAGCATCTATGCGAATGCGCAGCAGCTGGCGTGGCATGAAGAAGGGGGCCTGAGCCTGGACGCGCCGATTGCCGACCGCGTGCAGGCCGGCATCGAGGAACTCTCCACGGGCCTGTTCGTGCTGCAGGGACAGCGTCCGCCCGCGCCAGCCGAGATCCCGCACCCCGTACGTTCGCTGCAAGACCAGCCGTATGCGCCCCACTACCAAGCCGCCTGATTATTCACCGACCAAGGAACTGCCATGACACACCGCCACGCACAACGCCTCTCGCGCCGTACCACCCTGGGCCTGCTGTTTGCCGCCGCTGCCGGCGTGATGGCGGCCGGCATGCCGGCCGCGGCGCAGGCGCAGGCCAAAGGGGAGCTCCAGGTGCGCATCGGCTACCAGAAATACGGCACCTTGACCCTGCTGAAGGGGCGCGGCACCCTGGAAAAACGCCTGGCCGAACAGGGCGTGGGCGTGAAATGGACGGAGTTTCCGGCCGGCCCCGTGCTGCTGGAAGGCTTGAACGTGGGCAGCATCGATTTCGGCACCGTGGGTGAGGCGCCGCCGATCTTTGCCCAGGCGGCCGGCGCCAACCTGGTCTACGTCGGCAATGAGCCGGCGTCGCCGGCCAGCGAAGCCATCGTCGTGCCCAAGGGTTCCGGCCTGCGCACCCTGGCCGACTTGAAGGGCAAGAAGATCGCCCTGAACAAGGGCTCGAACGTGCACTACCTGTTATTGAAAGCGCTGGAAAAGGCCGGTGTCGCGTACGCCGACATCCAGCCCGTGTTCCTGCCGCCGGCCGATGCGCGCGCCGCTTTTGAACGGGGCAGCGTGGATGCGTGGGCCATCTGGGATCCGTTCCTGGCGGCCGCCGAAAAGCAGCTGGGTGCACGCGTGCTGGCCGATGGCAAGGGTCTGGTGGCGAACTACCAGTTCTACCTGGCTTCGCGCACGTATGCGGAAAAAAATCCCGAGATCCTGCGCATCGTGCTCGATGAAGTGGCCAAGGTCGATGACTGGGGCCGCAACAATCCGGACGAAGTGGCGACGATCCTGTCGGCACAGACGGGGCTGGGCAAGGATGTCGTGGCGCTGGCCGCCTCGCGCTATGCGTATGGCGTCAAACCCGTGTCGGTCGATGTCATCGCTTCGCAGCAAAGGGTGGCGGATGCCTTTTCCAGCCTGAAGCTGATCCCGAAACCGATTGTCGTCAAGGATGCGCTGCTGCCGGCGCGCCAGCTGGCCACCAGCACAAAATAAGGAACGAATACCATGTCATTGAATGTCTTCTGGTTTATCCCTACCCACGGCGACAGCCGTTACCTGGGCACGTCGCAGGGCGCGCGCCCCGTCGATGCCGATTACCTGCGCCAGGTGGCCGTGGCCGCCGACACGCTCGGCTACGACGGCGTGCTGCTGCCGACGGGCCGCTCCTGCGAAGACGCGTGGGTGGTGGCGTCGTCGCTGATCAGCGTGACGCAAAAGCTCAAATTCCTCGTCGCCATCCGTCCCGGCCTGTCCACGCCGGGCCTGGCCGTGCGCATGGCGTCCACGTTCGACCGCCTGTCGAACGGGCGCCTGCTGATCAACGTCGTCACGGGCGGCGACCAGGGCGAGCTGGAAGCGGACGGCCTGTTTGCCGACCACGCCAAGCGCTATGAAATCTCCGATGAATTCATCAAGGTGTGGCGCGCCACGCTCGCGGGCGAGGGCGGCGCAGCCGGCTACGATTTCGAGGGCAAGCATATCCAGGTGAAGGGCGCGAAAACCCTGTATCCGCCCGTGCAAAAGCCGTATCCACCGCTGTATTTCGGCGGCTCATCGGAACCGGCGCATGAACTGGCGGCCGAGCAGATGGACGTCTACCTGACGTGGGGCGAGCCTCCGGCCGCCGTCGCCGAGAAAATCGCCGACATCCGCGCGCGCGCGGCAAAAAAAGGTCGCACGGTCCGGTTTGGCATCCGATTGCACGTGATCGTGCGCGAAACGAACGAGGCGGCCTGGCGCGCGGCCGATGAACTGATCAGCCACCTGGACGACGACATCATCGCCAAGGCGCAGGCGGCCTTCGGCAAGATGGATTCCGTGGGCCAGCAGCGCATGGCGGCCCTGCATGGAGGGCGGCGCGACAAGCTCGAAGTATCGCCCAACCTGTGGGCCGGCGTGGGCCTGGTGCGCGGCGGCGCTGGCACGGCCCTCGTCGGCGACGGCCCGACCGTGGTGGCGCGCATGCAGGAATACGCGGACCTGGGCATCGACACCTTCATTTTCTCGGGCTACCCGCACCTGGAAGAATCGTACCGCTTTGCCGAACTGGTGTTTCCGTTGCTGGGCAAGGGCAAGGCCGTGGGTGAGCAGTCACTGACGGGGCCCTTCGGCGAAGTCATGGCCAGCAATATCGTGCCTGCCGCGCCGCAGAAAAAGGCGGCCTGAGATGGCGGCCGGCTCCATACGACGGGCACGCGCCGCGCCATGGCGTGATTCGCTGGCGCCATGGGCCTTGCCCGTGGTGTTGCTGCTGGCCTGGCAGCTGGCGACGCAGTGGGGCTGGCTGTCGAGCCGCATCCTGCCCGAGCCGTGGGCCGTGGCGAAAGCGTTCTGGCACCTGGCCGTGTCGGGCGAATTGTGGCTGCACCTGAAAACGAGCTTGTGGCGCGCCACGGTCGGTTTTGCCGTCGGCGCGGGACTGGGCTTGCTGCTGGGGCTATTGACGGGCAGTTTCCGCCACGCGGAAACCTTGCTCGACACGACCTTGCAAATGGTGCGCAACATCCCCGCGCTGGCCCTGATTCCGCTGGTGATCCTGTGGTTCGGCATCGATGAAACGGCCAAGCTGTTTTTGCTGGCCGTCGGCGTCTTCTTTCCCGTCTACCTGAACACCTTCCACGGCATACGCTCGGCCGACCAGGGCTTGATCGAAATGGCGAAAAGCTATGGCTTGTCCGGCTGGCCTTTGTACCGCGACGTGATCCTGCCGGCTGCCATGCCGTCCATCCTGGTTGGCGTGCGCTTTTCGCTGGGCCTCGTGTGGGTGCTGCTGATCGTCGCCGAAACCATTTCGGCGCAGGCCGGTATTGGCTACATGACGATGAATGCGCGCGAATTTTTGCAAACGGACGTGGTGCTGGTGGGGATTTTGCTGTACGCCTTGCTGGGCAAACTGGCCGATCTGTTCTCACGCCGGCTGGAGCGCCACTGCCTGCGCTGGAATCCCGCTTACCGATAGTGACGAAATGACGAAGGAAGACACCATGCTGCTTGCCCCCATCCAGATCGAAACGGATTTTTTGTCGCACTTCGTGCAGTACGACCCGGCCAGCGCGCCGCAGGCCAAGGCTGCGCCGCAAGCTCCTTTGGCGCGCCGCGGCGTGCCTTTGGAGCTGACGCAACTGAGCAAGGCCTATGGCGAACGTCCTGTTTTGAAAAACGTCGACCTGCAGCTGGAAGCGGGCGAGTTCGTCGCCATCGTGGGGCGCAGCGGCTGCGGCAAGAGCACCTTGCTGCGCTCGATCGCGGGACTGGAAAGCGCCGATGACGGCAAGGTTGCCATCGGCAGCGGCGTGGGCGCGCCCGACATCCGCATCATGTTCCAGGAATCGCGTCTGCTGCCGTGGAAGACGGTGCTCGACAACGTGGCCCTGGGCCTGCCCCGTTCCGTCGGCGCGGCGGCCGCCTCGCTGTGGACGGTGGGACTGGCCGAGCGGGCCGACGACTGGCCGTCGGCCCTGTCGGGCGGGCAGAAGCAGCGCGTGGCGCTGGCGCGCGCCCTCGTGCACGAGCCGCAACTGCTGCTGCTCGACGAGCCATTGGGGGCGCTCGACGCCCTCACGCGCATCGAGATGCAGCAGCTGATCGAGTCGCTGTGGCTGGCGCGCGGTTTCACGGCCGTGCTGGTGACGCATGACGTGGCCGAAGCCGTGGCCCTGGCCGACAGGGTGCTGCTGATCGAGGATGGCCAGATCACCATGGACGTGCAGGTGGACTTGCCGCGCCCGCGACAGCGCGGCCATGCGGCCTTCGCCGCGCTGGAGCAGGCTATCTTGTCGCGCGTGCTGCAGCCGTCTCGGCCAGCACAATGAAACCGTCGGCATCGACGCTTGCCACGATGGCTTCATAATTGACGATGGCCGGGTGGCGCGTTGCCAGCGGATGCGCATGCGTGGCGGTGACGACGATGACCTTCGCACCGGCCGCTTCGCCCGCCTCGATGCCGACCGACGCGTCTTCGAACACCAGGCAGTCAGCAGGCGCCACGCGCAGTTTTTCAGCCGCCAGCAAGTAGCAATCGGGTTTCGGCTTGCCTGCCTTGACGTCTTCCGCCGTCACCATGATGGCCGGTATCGGCATGCCGGCCGCCTTCAGTCGGGCCGTCGCCAGCGCGCGCGGCGCCGAGGTGACGATGGCCCATTGCGCGGGCGGCAGCGATTCCAAAAAGCGCAGCGCGCCCGCGATTTCAATAATCCCTTCCACATCGATGATTTCCGCATCCGTGATGCCTTGCGACTCGCGCTGCGCGTCGACGCCGGGCAAGCGCAGCTTGGCGATGGTATCGACCGAGCGCGCGCCGTGGATGGTGGGCAAAAAGGCCGCCACGTCGAGGCCCTGGCGCTGGGCCCACGTGCCCCAGATGCGTTCGGCGGCGGCGATGGAATTGATGACGGTGCCGTCCATGTCGAACAGAAAAGCGCGGTAGCGGCCGGTGGCCGATGGTGTCGGGGATGAAGACGGCGAGGGCAGTGCGGACATGGCTTCCTTCCAGATGATGGGCTGGAAGCCATTGTAACGGCAGTCGATTTTTATTTCACAGGTACACCGATTCAAACCTGGCCACGGGCGCGCCATCCTTGAGCAGGATCAGCTTCTCGCCTTCGATCTGGTAGCCCGTCACGCTGTTCAAATTGGCCAGTACGGCGCTTTCCAGCTGCATCAAAGGGGGCGGGCAGGCCATGCGCGTGCCGGCCAGTTGCGTGAAGCGCAGGGCCGTGCCGGCCAGCGTATAGCCGCCCATGACGCGGTTGCAGCCTGTGAAACCGGTGACCTTGCCATCGGCGGTAAGGGTGATGCGCACTTCGCGTTCCTGCTGCGGCGCCATCGCCACGGGAGTCCCATCGAGCTGCGTCAGCTTCCAGTAGGTATTCGTCAGGCTGGCCTGCGGCGCCAGGCTGGCGTTCGGCTTGGCGCTGTCGCTGGTGGCGGCACAGCCACCGGCCATGGCGATGGCGGCGGCGAGGGGGATGTATTTCAGGCGATGCGGCATGGGATGCTCCTGTGAGGGGGAATGCCTGCAGACTAGCAGGTTTTTTGCGCCGCTCAGCGCACGGCAGCGGTGATCGTTTCCATTTTGCCAGTCCTGGCATTAAACTCATGCTTTCTTTAACGTTGATCGGGGAGCCGGGCCGATGCTGCAAGCGCAAGCGCTGGATAATCGACTGGTGGCCACCACTGACGACGACGTGCTGGTCGACCGCATCGTGCCCGGCGCGCCGCTGGTCGTCGCCTTCGGCTTTGTTTCGTGGACCACGCGTCCCGCCTTCGATTTTTACGGGCGCCTGAGAAAGCTGGAGCAGGCCAGCGGGCAGCCGCTGAACAAAATCCTCGTGCGCGATTCGGGCAATGCCTGGTACCACCGCCGCATCGCAGGCCTGGGCAACCATGTCGACGAGACGGCGCAAGCCTTGCGCGAACTCGTGCGCCGCATCGCGCCCAGCCAGGTCACGACCGTCGGCCAGTCCATGGGTGCGTACGCGGCCGTCATGTATGGCTTGCTGCTGGACGCGCAGCAGATCGTCGCCTTCGGGCCGCTGTCCTTCCTCGACGTGCAGCAGGCGCGCTTGTACCATGAGCTGCGCTGGCTGCCCGTGATGGAATCGCTGGCGCAAGACCCGCCAGCCTCCGGCTATTACGATCTGGCGGCCCTGTGCCGCGCCAGGGCGACGGACGCCACGCAGCTGCACCTGGTGTTCGGCACGCGGCCTGACGCGGCCCGACCGGATGTAGCTAACCCTGGCGCCAGCGAATCGGTCAACCTCGACGCCATGCACGCGCAGCGCCTGGCCGCCTATGGTCAATGCACCCTGCACCCGTTTCCGCACTCGGGCCACGCCGTGGTGCAGCACCTGATCGACACGAAGCGCATCAACGGCTTGCTGGCCAAGTGCATACTCGGTCTTACGCTGGAAGAGGAAGCGATGCCGGAGATCGGCGCCGCCTGGCAGGACTGGGTGGCGGAAAACCTGCGCTTGGGCTGCGCCCGCGAACAGCTGGTGGCCGTGCTGCAGCAGCACGGTTTTTCGCTGGACAGCAGCATGGCTGCCGTGGATGCTGCCCGCGCCAAGGCCATATGACGCCGCAGTTCGAACTTGACACCCTGAAAATCCGCATCGCCGCTCCCGAACTGGCGGCGCTCGATTTGCGCGTGCGCGTGCAGCGCGCGCTGCGCCAGCTGATACTCGATGGCGTGCTGGCGCCCGGCCTGCGCCTGCCGGCCACGCGCGCGCTGGCGCAGTCGCTGGGCGTGTCGCGCGATACGGTGGAAATGGCGTACGCGCAGCTGCGCCTGGACGGTTATATCCAGCGCCAGGCGGGATCGGGCAGTTTTGTCTCGCCGACGATAGGGGCGAACTTGCTGGGCAAGCCGGCGGTGGCGCCGCTGTCCATGCCGGCGCAGCCGGTGGCGCTCAGCACACGCGGTGCGCAGATTCTCGCCAGCGGCGGCGTGCTTGACCAGCAAAGCGTGAAGGCGTTTGCCACGGGCTTGCCGGAAACGCGGGCTTTTCCGCTTGACGTGTGGGAGCGCTTGCGGCGCCAGGCGGCCAGCGAACACCATGTGCTGCTGCACGGCGACCCGCAAGGTGCCGAGCCTTTGCGCCAGGCCATCGCCGACTATGTGAACCTGGAGCGGGGCGCGCGGGCCACGGCCAGCCAGGTGCTGGTGCTGAGCAGCACGCGCCAGGCGCTGTACCTGTGCGCGCAGGTGCTGGCCGATGCGCATGGCCCCATCCTGATGGAAGACCCCGGCTATTTCGGCGCGCGCAAGGCGTTCGAGATGGCGCAGCTGCGCGTCGTGCCCGTGCCCGTCGATGCGCATGGCTTGTCCATCAAACATCTGCGGGCGGACCGCAGCGGCGCCAACACGGCGTACGTCACGCCGTCGCATCAATATCCGACGGGCGCCACCCTGGCGCTCGAGCGCCGCCTGGCCCTGACTGCCTGGGCGGCCGAGCGCCAGGGCTGGATCATCGAGGATGATTACGACAGCCAGTTCCACTACGCGGGCTTGCCGACGGCGTGCGTGCAGGGGCTCGACACGCAGCAGCGCACGATTTACCTGGGCACCTTCGCCAAGTCGCTGTATCCGGGGCTGCGCATCGGCTACATGGTGCTGCCGCCCGCGCTGGTGCAAGCGATGACCCATGCGCGCAGCATCCTCGATGGCCACACGCCGCAACTGGACCAGCTGACACTGGCCCGTTTCATCGCCGATGGCCATTTCGCGGCCCATGTGCGCGCCATGCGCAAGGTCTACGCCGTGCGCCGCGATGCGATGGCGCAGGCCGTGCAGCGGCACTTGCCGCACGTGGTCACGGCGCAGCTGCCGCCGGGCGGCTTGCAGATGCCCTGTCTGCTGCACGAGGGCAGGGTGGAGCTGGACACGATACGCCTGGCGGCGCAGGCGGGCATCGTGCTGCCAGGCCTGAGCCGCTTGTACGCGACGCCGCCGGCCCGCGGTGGCTGGCTGCTGGGTTTTGCGGCGCTCACGCCGCACGAGATTGACAGCGGCATTGTCCGCCTGGCCCGCGCGCTCGGTTAATGTTGTCAAAGTGGTCTGCTGTATGTTCTTGAATTGGCCTGCCTGAGCAGTCCATGTGAGCATTAATATGCTGGCTTTTAATGGCAGAGGCATATACATGACAACAACCACAACAACCGCCGCCATGGCCGGCCGGGCGCGCTGGCGCGACCTGGCATCCCCCGCCATGGCCGCTTTCATTTCCGTCCTCGTCAACTATGGCGGCACCTTCGTGCTGGTGTTCCAGGCGGCCCAGCTGGCCCAGCTGAGTGCCGCGCAGACGGCGTCCTGGGTCTGGTCGCTGAGCATCGGTGTGGGCGTGACGGGCATCTGGCTCAGCTACCGCTACCGCGCGCCCATCATCACGGCCTGGTCTACGCCCGGTGTGGCCTTCCTTGCCACCGTGATGCCGCACACGCCGTATGCCGAGGTGATCGGCGCCTATATGATTTCCGCCATCGCCTTCATTCTGCTGGGCATGTCCGGCGCCTTCGAACGCCTGGTGCGGCTGATCCCCGGCGGCATCGCGGCCGGTCTGCTGGCCGGCATCCTGCTGCAGTTCGGCGTGAACGCGTTTGGCGGCGCCAGCGCCGATCCCGTGCTGGTGGTGGTCTTGCTGCTGTCGTACGCCGTGCTGCGCCGCTTTACGGCACGCTTTGCCGTGGTCGGCATCATGCTGATCGGCCTGGCCCTGCTGCTGGCGCAGGGGCGCATCGATGCGCAAGGCATCGAACTGGCCCTGGCCGCGCCCGTGTTCGAGATGCCGCGTTTTTCCGTGGCGTCCCTGCTGGGCGTGGCGCTGCCCCTGTTCCTGATCACCCTGACGGGGCAATACATGCCCGGCATGCTGGTGCTGCGCAACGACGGCTACAATGTCAGCGCCAATCCCATTCTGACGGTGACGGGGCTCGGTTCGCTGCTCATGGCGCCGTTCGGCGCGCACGCCTTCAACGTGGCCGCCATCACGGCCGCCATCTGCACGGGCAAGGATGCGCATGCGGACCCGTCGAAGCGCTATGTCGCGGGGCTGGCGTGCGGCGTGCTGTATATCCTCGTGGGTATCTTCGGCGTCACCCTGGCCAGCCTGTTCATGGTCTTGCCGCGCCCCTTCATCACGGCGCTGGCGGGCCTGGCCTTGCTGGGCGCCATCGGCAACAGCCTGGCGCAGGCGATGGCGGACGTGCGCATGCGCGAAACGGCCTTGATTACTTTCCTGGCGACGGCTGCGAACGTGACCCTGCTGGGCGTGGGCGGCGCCCTGTGGGGGCTGGCGGCGGGACTGGCGGCGCATGGGCTGATGCATTGGGGGCGCAAGGCGGCATAGCCTGGATATTTGCCCATTTTGCCAGCCGCCGCATACAATTGCTGCGCCCGTGCCCGTTGGCACCGTCTTTTCCGATGTGAACGATGGCCGACCTGACTTTCCTGGCGCAGTATCTGCTGGCGATCACGCCCGCCTTCCTCGTCTGCGCCGCCTTGCTGCTGGCCGTTCCCCGGACCGTGCCGCTGCTGCGCGTGCTCGTGCACATCGTGTTTTTCGTGCTGGCGCGCGACGCGATGACGGCGCACGGCTACTGGCAAGTGGCGGCGGGCGGTTTGCGCTTCACTGCGCCGCCGCTGGTCTTGCTGGTGCTGGGCGCCATGTCGCTGGGGCTGGTGGCCAGCACGTGCTGGCTGGAAAACGAGGCGCGCCGCCAGATCCGCTGGTTCGGCATGCGCCCGGTCCTGTCCGTGCTGCTGGGCGTGGCGGGCGCTTGCGTGATCATCGCGCTGGCGGCGGGCTTGAAAGCGCTGTTCGGCTTGCCGTCCCTGCCGCCCGTCGCGCCATCGCTGCTACCCTTGCTGCTGGGCTTTGCGCTGGCGGCCAACTGTTATGAGGAATTGCTGTTTCGCGGCTTGCTGCAGCAGCAATTGCGCGCCTGGCTGCCGGCCTGGCGCGCGGCGCTGGTGTCGGGCCTGCTGTTTGGCTTGTGCCACGCCTTCCTTGCCACCACCGTCACGCAGGTGGGTGCGCCCATCGTCGTGTTTACCGTGATCGAAGGCGTGGTGGCGGGGCTGGTATATTGCCGTGCCGGCTTGTTGGGCGCATCCCTGGCCCATGGCCTGGCGATTTTTGCGCTGGCCGCCGGCTGGGTGTGAATCCTGTTGTTTCAATTTAATGAAGAGTGAGAAAGCGATGCCTGTCAGTTCCTACCTGAATACCCGCCCCGTCGTGGGCGAGCGCGTCTACCTGCATGACACGGCGCAAGTGATTGGCGATGTGCAGATCGGCGACGACTGCTCGATCTGGTGCAACAGCGTGCTGCGCGGCGACGTCAACCGCATCGTCATCGGTGAAGGCAGCAATATCCAGGACTTTTCCATGGGTCACGTGTCGCACAGGAATGCGGCCAAGCCTGACGGTTCACCGTTGACCATCGGCAAGTACGTGACCATCGGCCACTCCGTCATCTTGCACGGCTGCACGATCGGCGACGAGTGCCTGATCGGCATGGGCAGCATCGTCATGGATGACGTGGTGGTGGAAAAGCACGTGATGCTGGGCGCGGGCAGCCTGGTGTCGCCGGGCAAGGTGCTGGAAAGCGGCCACCTGTACGTGGGCCGCCCCGCCGCCAAGGTACGCGCGCTGACGGAAGCGGAAATCGCCTACCTGCGCTATTCGGCCGAGCACTATGTGCGCGTGAAGAACAACTACCTGCTTGGCGAACCGGGCTGATGCTTCAGCCTGGCGCCATGGCCAGTGCATTGATGCGCGCCGCCATGGCGCGTGCATCAGGCACGCCCAGCACCAGGCGCGCCCATTTTTCGCCTTGCAATTCGATGACCAGTGGCTGCATGCCACGCGTCATGAAGACGAACTGGCGGTCGCCGCCCTTGTGATACGTGCCTGCCGAAATGACTCCCGGCAGGTTGGTGCCCGGTGCGCGCAAGCCAAGGGCCGCGCCGCGGAAACCGTCATCGTCGGTGGCTCCACGCACATGCTGCAGGGGAATGCACAGGTTGCCCTGAAAGGACGCCAGTTTTTCCCACAGGGCCAGGCGGATGGTCAGTGCATCGTCGTTCAATTCGAGGCTAGGCATGGTGTCTCCTTCGTTGGTTGATCCAGATGGCTTAACAGGCGTTCGCCCAGCAGGCGGGACGTATCGGCACCCGTGTCCAGTACGGCGGCACGGCACAGCGCCGTGATGGCGGCGTCAGAGGGCGCCAGTTCCTTCAAGGCGATGATCAGCAAATCGACCGCTTCTTCCCGCGTCGGCCAGCCAGGCTGCAGTGCTTGTGTCAGCACGCGCTCAAACAGATGGCGTTTGGAGCCGAAAGCCTTGTACAGGCTGCCGCGCAGCAAACCCGTCGCCTTGACCAGGTCATCGACCGACGCGGCGTTGTAGCCCAGGCTGCCAAAGACGGCGGCAGCCTGGCTGGTGACGGTCGCTTCGTCAAAGTTGCGTGGTCTGGCCATGGTAGGTAGGCGATGGGTACGACGGGGCGGGATGCCCTGTTTCTGGCACCACTATATGCATTGGTGAACGATTGGTCAATAACTATCTGCGGCCAGCCGTTTCGCGCAGTTCCGGCCGCGGCGCCAGGTCTTGCGGCAGGCGCAGGCCGGAGACGAGCCCTAGGCGCCGCAACAGCAGCAGCATCCACCAGCCCGGGTCCCATTCGCCCGGCAGCAGGCCCAGCCTGGCCGAGCCCGGATACGCGTGATGGTTGTTGTGCCAGCATTCGCCCATGGTCAGCAGCGACGTCAGGCGGATATTGCGGCCCTGCACGGCGGCGCCGTCGACGTGGAAGTGCATCTGGCCATGGTTGTGGGCGAAGTAGCCGATCAGCCAATGGCCGAGCACGCCGGCGCTGACCCGCGCGCAGACGCCCCAGCAGACCAGGCCCCAGCCGCCCCAGACAAAGAACAGCAGGGCCCATGGCAGTTGCTGCAGCATCCAGCTTCTTTCCAGAAAACAGTAAAAGCGGTCGTGCGCGATGCGCGGCTCGATGGCGATGTGCGGCGGGTGGTCGAGGTCGAGGCGGCAGAACAATTGCCACCAGGCATCGCGCCAGAAACCGGCGCCGTGGCGCAAATAGGGGTGGCAATCGGGCAGGCGCTGCGCATAGTCGCGCAGTTCGTGCTGGCGCAGCAGGCCCAGCGGACCGCTGAGGCCCACCAGCACGCCCAGGTACACCAGCAGGTATTCCAGCCATTGCGGGCATTCAAAGCTGTCGTGGATCAGCTTGCGGTGGCTGCCCAGCGAGTGGCCGAACAGCAGGACGATGGCCGTGCCGGCCACGAACAGCAGCAGGCCGGTCCAGCTGAAGAAGTACAGGGCGCCCGTCACGGCGCCGGCCAGCATGGCCGTCAGCCATACCGATGGTAAAGGCGCAAAGCGCACCGTGCCGTGCAGCACGCTATCGGCGTGGGTGGCGCGGGCGCGGTGGCCATCCAGGCTGGCCGCCGTCATCAGGCCTTGGGGGCCGACGATGGTTGCGTGTATTTGTCGAAGTTGGTGATGTAGTCGTTGAAGTTGTCGGTCAGCATGCGCTTGTACTGTTCCGTGAAGAAGGCCACGGCGCCTTCCTTTTCTTCCTGCATCTTGGCCACGTCGTTGCTCTTGCTGGCGACGAGGAAGGCGTTGAAGCGAGCGGCCGCGTACAGCAGCGAGGTGGCCACTTCATTGCCGCCGCTGTGCATGCATTGCTCATTGGCCAGGGCGATGACCTGGTCGGCGCGTTCCCAGAATTCCGGGCCCGGTGCTGGTTTTGTCGTTGGTGTGCTCATAGAAATCCCTCATGAAAGTGCGCGCCAGTCTACACAGGGGGCCGCGGGCTGTCCAGCCGCGCGGCCGCCAGTCAGGGCGCCTGCAGGATTTGTTCCAGTAAAACGGGCAGCGGCTGGCGGATGTCGAGCACCATGCCGGCCTCGTCCGCCTGCAGGGGCTGCAGGGTGGCCAGCTGGCTGTCGAGCAGGCTGGCCGGCATGAAATGGCCGGGGCGCTGCAAGCGGCTTTCCAGCACGTCGCGCGGGCCATCGAGGTGGATAAAGCGCAGGGCCGGGTCGCCCTCGCGCAGCACGTCGCGGTAGGCGCGCTTCAGGGCCGAGCACGAGACGACGAGGCCGCTGCCTTGCGCGCGGGCCATGGCGATGCGCTCGCGCAGGGCGGCCAGCCAGCCGGCCCGGTCGGCATCGTCGAGGGGTATGCCGGCCGCCATCTTGGCCACGTTTTCCGGGGAGTGCACCTCGTCGCCTTCCACGTAAGGCACGTGCAAGGCGCCGGCCAGCAGGCTGCCGACGGCGCTCTTGCCGCAGCCCGATACGCCCATCACGACCCAGCGCACGGCGGGCACGCCCACGGTCAAGGCGCCGAAACGATGACGGTGACGCGGCGGTTTTCCGCCTTGCCCGTCTTGCTGGCGTTCGAGGCCACGGGCTTGCTCATGCCCAGGCCCTTGACGGTGATGTTCTCGCGCGGAATGCCCGATGCGCTCATGGCGTCGGCCACCACGTTGGCGCGCGCCAGCGACAGCTTGTTGTTGTACGCTTCCGTGCCTTCGTTATCCGTATGGCCTTCCACGCGCATGTGCGTGATGCCCACTTTCAGCAGGGCGGCGCTGATTTTCTGGATGGCGCCCCGGCTGGGCGCGATCAGCTTGGCGGCGTCGAATTCGAACAGCAGCTTGTCGGTAAAGCTCAGTTCCCAGCCTTCGTCCGTCTGGTTGAAGCCTTGCTCCTTCAAGGTGGCGACTTGCTCGGCATTGAACAGCGGTTTGATTTCTGGCGTGCTCTGGCAGGCGGCCAGCAGGCCCAGCATGAACAAGCCGAGTAAGCCGCGGCGTAATTGCGTGTAGATGAATTGCATGGTGTTGCTCCTTGGTTCAGGGGTGAGTATGGGGTTGCGGCAGGCGCGCCACCTGGCGCGTGCCGCGCTGCGCCTGCTTGGCGCGGTACATGGCTTCGTCCGCCGCGCCGACCAGCGAGATGGCGTCGATGGCGTGATCGGGAAAGACGGCCACGCCGATGGTCAGCGAGCTGACGATGCTGTTGCCGGTGGGCAGTTCAATGGCTTGCGCCATGGCGGCGATGATGTTGTCGGCGATGTGCATGGCGTCGCTGCTGTTGCGCAGCGGCTTGAGCACGATGGCGAATTCGTCGCCGCCCAGGCGCGCCACCAGGTCGCCTTCGCGCAATTGCTGCTTGATGCGCGCGGCGATCGTCACCAGCACGCGGTCACCCGAGGCATGGCCGAAGGTGTCGTTGATGTACTTGAAGCGGTCGCTGTCGAGGAACAGCACGGCCACCTTGCCATTGCCGACCCGCGCGTCGAGGATGGCGCGTTCCAGTTCCGCTTCCATGAAGGCGCGGTTCGACAGGCCTGTCAGGCTGTCATGGTTGGCGCGGTGCGACAGCGAGGCGTGTTCCTTCTGCAGATGGCTTTGCCACGCTTCAAGTTCGTCGAGCAGGGCGTTGAAGTCGTCATTGATCTGGTTCAGCTCGGCGATATTGGCGGGCGGTACGCGCAGCTCGAACGAGCGGTCGCGCCGCACCCGGTGCGCCGTTTCAGCCAGGTGGCGCAGCGGCGACGTGATTTCCGTTTCCATGCTGCGCGACAGGCGCACGGCGACGACCAGGCTCAGCACCAGACAGGCGAGCAGGCAGGAAAGGCCGCTGAGCAGGAAGGGCAGCAGGCTGCGGCTGTGCGGCACCAGCTTGATGCTGCCGATGGCCTGTTCATTGCGCATGATGGGGAAGGTCAGCGAATCGGGCAGCATCCAGCCCGTCAGCGCGCGTTCGATGTAATAGCGCGTGCCGTGTTCGCCCCGTTCCCAGCGGGCCAGCACCTTGCCGGCCTGGTCGCTTACCTGGGCCTGGTCGATATCTTCATTGACGCCGATCAGGGCCAGCGCTTCCCTGGCGGCCATGGAGTCGCCAAAGACGACGGCCCCTTCCACCGTGTAGCTCATCGACCGGGCCACCAGGCGCAGGTTCTGGTCCGAATACACGCGCAGGGCCAGCAGCGCCACGGCAGTCAGCGTCAGGCCGGCCGCCAGCACGGCGATCAGCGACACGCTCAGGTGGGCGCGCCGCAGCACGCTGTCGAGCGTGCGGCGGGGCTGGCGGGCGTGCTTGTTGCTCATGCGGGCGCTCATGGCGGCGGTCCCTTGCGACGTGCAATTTGCAAGGCATTCGGATGCACGCGCAGGCCGCTGCGGGCGATGGCGTCGAGGTTGACGTCAAAACCGATCTGCGCCTCGGTCAGGCGCAGGCAGAACATCGTGCCCACGGCGCAGGAAGTACCCGGTTCGGCGACCGATAGAATCGGTTTGCCGATGATCTGCGCCAGCAGATGCTCGCGTTCGCCCTCGGGCAGGCTGCCCATGTAGACGACGTCGCATTCGCTGGCCGCGCTGGCCATCGCCGGGAGTTTCACGCGGATGCGCTGGCCCAGGCTGGAAGCGGGCGTGTCGACGATGGACGCGCCGTAGCGTGGCGCACCGAGCATGCAGACGCGCACTTCCTGGCGCGCCACAGGCCAGCGCACATAACTGATGATGCCGAACAGGACCTGCGCCACTTCGGCGGGACGCCTGGCGTCGGCAGCCGCACCCGTTTGCGCCCACACCGCGCACGGCGCCAGCGCACCGCAGGCGAGCAGCGAGGCCAGCAGCACGACAGCGATCAGGACGGGCGGCGCGGGGCGCTGCCGGTGGCGAGGGGAGAAGGGCACGGCGTCGGTGTCTTTATGCAGGTCGGTGGCTATTCAAATAGTTACTTCGCGACACAGACTCTACGGAAGTCCATGTTGAAAGTAAATCACGGCATGACGCCATAAACCTTGCATTATAAACACGAATGTGAAAACTTGCATTCTTTACCATGAGAATTACTTATCAACACTGCCTAGGCGGGCCAGAGTGTTGCTATTCTTCCAGTGTCGCTTCCAGCAAGTCGATTTCGCGCAGCAGGCGCAAGTGAATGGTATCGTCCAGCTCGCCCGAGATGCGGCGGCGGAACAGTTCATCGCGCTCCGCATTGAGCGCTTCCAGGCGCAGCGAGCGTTCGGCCCTGGCCAGTTCCTGCAAGCGCATCGCCTCGTCGTTGCTGCTTTCGCCATACGCGAGGCGGCGCCGGTAGGCTTCAATCAGGCGGTTGGCCGCTTCCGTGACGACTTGCTGCTTGTCATTCTTGTCGATGCCTTCGCACACTTTTTCCAGCCGCGCGATGGCCGCTTCGGCGGCAGCGGCGCGGGCGTTGCGCTCTTCCGTCGAGCGGCGCGCGGGCGGTGCGAATACGAGGCCCTTGGTCAGCAGGGGCAGGGTGACGCTGGCCAGCAGCAGCGACAGCAAAATCACGCCCATGGCCAGGAAGATGACGAGGTCGCGCGCGGGAAAGCGCGTGCCGTCAGGCAAGAACAAGGGCAGGGTCAAAATGCCGGCCAGGGTCAGCGCGCCGCGCACGCCCGCGAACGACGCCACCAGCAGCAATCGCAGGCTGGGGCGGGCCAGCAGCGCCGCGTCCTTCGGTTCGCCCGCCACCTTCTTGTGGTGCTTGAACAGGGTCAGCTTCATGGAAATGAAGACCCAGAGGAAGCGCATGAAGGTCAGTCCCACCGTGATGGCGATGACGAACAGTGGCAGTTTCCAGGCGCTGCCAGCGCCGATTTCGGCCGAGGCGGCCGGCAAGCCGGCAACGGTGGTGGGCAGCTGCGCGCCCAGCATGACGAAGATCACGCCATTCAAGACCAGTTGCACGGTATCCCACACGGCCTTGCGCTGGGTGCGCGTGGCGGCCAGCGGGCGGCCGATCAGGTCGGCATAATGCATGGACACGCCCGCCGTGGCGGCGGCCAGGATGCCGGAGCCGTGGATTTGCTCGGCGCCCAGGTAGGCGGCAAACGGGATCAGGATGCTGATGAGGATTTGCAGGCCCGGCTCTTCGCCCACCTTGCTCACCAGCCACTTATTCGCCAGGCCCACGCCCCAGGAGATGGCCAGACCGATGATGATGCCGCCGCCCGCTTCCTGCAGGAAACTCAGCGAGGCGGCGCCGATGGAAAAGCCGCCCGTCATCATGGCGCCCACGGCAAACGTGAAGCAGACGAGGCCCGACGCGTCGTTGAGCAGGGATTCGCCTTCGAGGATGTGCATCAGGCGCGGCGGGATCGGATTGCCTGCGGCGATCGCGGAGACGGCCACGGGGTCCGTCGGCGAGAGGATGGCGCCCAGCGCGAAGGCGACGGCCAGCGGCACGCTGGGAATCAGCCAGTCGATGAAAAAGCCCATGCCCAGCACGGTAAACAGCACGAGGCCGATGGCCAGCATCAGGATCGAGCGCGCATCGGAAAAGAAGGCGCCCTTGGGAATGCGCCAGCCGTCGAGAAACAGCAGCGGCGGGATGAAGAGCAGGAAGAAAATATCGGGATCGAGCGGCACTTGCACGCCAAACACGGCCAATCCCGTGCCACCGGCGATCTGGATCAGGGGCAGCGGCAGCCTGACCCAGCGCGAGCGGGCGAGAAAGCCGCACAGGACGACGGTCAACACGAGGATGAGGATGATGGTAACGGTATGCATGAAGGAGCGGCGGCGTGCTGAAACGCTGATTATAAGGCGCAGCCCGCCTGCAGGCGGCACCTGCGTGTCATTGCGTACATACAACAAGTCACAATCGCGGTAAGATTCTCCCATTCATTGTCACAATCTGCCCTGCTGCCGCCGTACGTGCGCGGCGGGCGTGTGCCTGGCCTTTTACCGGACTCCTGTTTTGCTCAAGAAAATCTTCACCGGCCTGCTGCTGTCGCTGGCATTGCTCATCGTGGCGGCCCTGGCCGCGTATCTGTATTACTGGCGCCCCGCGCTGGCGCCCATCGATCCCCCTGCCGTCACGGCATTTTCCCCGCAAGTGGTGGAGCGGGGCCGCATCCTGGCCGGCATGGGCAATTGCGCCGCCTGCCATACGGCCAAGGGCGGCGCCGAGTATGCGGGCGGCCACGGCCTGGCCACGCCGTTCGGCACCATCTATGCGACGAATATCACGCCCGACCGGCAAACGGGCATCGGCCGCTGGTCGCAGGCCGCCTTCCAGCGGGCCATGCGCGAAGGCGTGGGCCGCGACGGTGCCCATTTGTATCCCGTCTTTCCGTACACCCATTTCAACCTCGTCTCGGATGACGACCTGGCGGCCTTGTACGCGTATTTCATGACGCGCCCGCCCGTGTATGCGGTGGCGCCCGCCAACAGCGTGCCTTTCCCCCTGAACTTGCGGCCCTTGCAGGCGGGCTGGAAGCTGCTGTTCTTCAAGCCGGCCAGCTTTCAGCTGAACCCCGCGCAAGGCCTGGACTGGAACCGGGGCCGCTACCTGGCCGAGGGCCTGGCCCATTGCGCCGCCTGCCACACGCCGCGCAATGCGCTGGGCGCCGAACTTGCCGGCTCATCCTACCTGGGCGCGCCCATCGACCACTGGTATGCGCCGGCCTTGACCAGCGCCAACACGGCCCCGCTGCCGTGGACGCAGGACGAGCTGTACGCCTTTTTGCGCACGGGGGCGACGTCCCTGCACGGCGTGGCGGCCGGGCCCATGTCGGCCGTCGTGCACGAAGGCATGGGCGCCTCGCCCGATAGCGATATCCGCGCGCTGTCCGTGTATTTTGCCGGCCTGGCCGGGGCAGAGCAACGCCAGGTCGATACCGATACCGTGGTAAAAGCCGGCATCGCCCGCTCGCAGCGCGTCAGCCTGGTCGACAACGACCGTGGCGCCAGCCTGTACGTGGCCGCCTGCGCGTCGTGCCACTCGAACAGCGATGGCAAGCCCGCGGCGCTGCGGCCGGAACTGAGCCTGAACAGCGCCGTCAGCGCGCCCGATCCCGCCAACCTGATCCAGGTGATATTGCACGGCTTGAGCAAGGACGAAGCCATGCCCGGCGTGCTGATGCCCGGCTTTGCCGCCTCGCTGACGGACAACGACGTGGCCCAGCTGGCCGCCTATCTGCGCCGCAGCCGCAGCCACCATCCGGCCTGGACGAACCTGGAAGCGGCCGTGGCACGCGCCCGCGCTGGCAAGTAATTACTGAAAGACTCTATGTACAACATGACCGTGAATGGCCAGCCCTTCGGCACCGAGGTTGACGCCGAGACGCCCCTGCTGTGGGTGCTGCGCGACGAAGTGAAATTAAAAGGCACGAAGTTTGGCTGCGGCATCGGCATGTGCGGCGCTTGCACCGTGCACGTGGATGGCCGCGCCATGCGCTCGTGCATCACGCCGATTGCCGCCGTGGCCGGCTGCGCCATCACCACCATCGAAGGCCTGTCGCCCGATGGCACGCACCCCTTGCAGCGGGCGTGGCTCGCCACGCAGGCGCCCCAGTGCGGCTATTGCCAGTCGGGCCAGATCATGCAGGCGGCCACCCTGCTGAAAGACTATCCGCAGCCGACCGATGCGAATATCGACGCCGTCATGAGCGGCAACCTGTGCCGCTGCATGGCGTATGTGCGCATCCGCAAGGCCATCAAACTGGCGGCCGGCATGCAGGAGGCGCCCGGTGTTTAAGTTGCCGAAAGAAAATTCAGCTGCCCGCCCCAGTGTGCTGGGCCGGCGCGGTTTCCTGATCGCCGCCGCCGGCACGGGGTTTACCTTGGCCTTCCTGCGCGCCGACAGCTCCCTGGCCGCAGGCAAGGCGGCGCCCGTGCAGTCTAAGCAAAGCGCCGCGCCCGTGTTCGATCCCAGCATCTGGTTTGAGATCGGCCGCGACGGCATCGTTACCGTCAACATCGCCAAGGCGGAAATGGGCCAGCATATCGGCACGGCCCTGGCGCGCATCGTGGCCGAGGAGCTTGAAGCGGACTGGAGCAAAGTACGCTTGCATTACGTGGACACGGACCCGAAATGGGGCTTGATGGTGACGGGCGGCAGCTGGTCCGTCTGGCAGAATTTCGACCCGCTCAGCCGCGCCGGCGCGGCCGGGCGCCTCGCGCTGGTCGAGGAGGGCGCGCGCCTGCTGCGCGTGCCCGTGTCCGCCTGCCACGCCAGGCTGGGCGTCGTGCATGGCCGGGGGCGGTCGATCAGCTATGGCGACATCGTGCGCCGTGGCAAGCTGGCGCGCCAGTACTCGCCCGAGCAATTGAAAGCCATCGTGCTGAAGACGCCGCAGCAGCGCAGCCTGATCGGCCAGCACGTGCAGGCGCTCGACATCCCCGCGAAAATCAATGGCACGGCCATGTACGGCATCGATGCGGAAGTCGAGGGCATGCTGTTTGCGCGCCCGAAGATCCCGCCCACGCGCTACGGTTCGAAAGTGGTGTCCATCGATGATACGGCGGCCAGGAAGGTGCCGGGCTACCTGCGCAGTGTAGCCCTGCAAGACCCCAGCGGCACGGTGCCCGGCTGGGTCATGGTGGTGGCCGAAACGTATGCGGCCGCCATGCGCGCGGCCGAGCTCGTGCAAGTGAAATGGCGGGCCGGCGCGGCCGCCCACGTGGCGGAGCAGGATATTGTCAACTACGCGACCAAACAGCTGGCCGACGCGAGCCTGGGCGCCCGCGTCGTCGATGACGATGGCGTGGAGCAAGCGTTCAAGGAGGCCAGCCTGCAGCTGGAACGCCACTACACGACCAGTACCGTGTTGCATTTCCAGCTGGAACCCGTGAATGCCCTGGCGCAGGAAATCGACGGCGTCTGGCACATTCATGCGGGCAACCAGTGGCAATCGTTGATACTGCCCGTGCTGGCGCAGGCGTTGAAGGTGCCCGAGAGCCATGTCATGCTGCACACTTATCTGCTCGGTGGCGGCTTCGGCCGTCGCCTGAATGGCGATTATTGCGTGCCGGCCGCGCTGGCCGCGCAAGCCGTGGGGCGCCCCGTCAAGATGATATGCACGCGGGCCGACGACGCCCGTTTCGATTCGCCCCGTTCGCCGTCCGTGCAGCACGTGCGCATGGCGTTCGACGACACGGGCAAGGTGTCGGCGATGGTGCACGAAGCGAGCGCGGGCTGGCCCACGCAAGCGATGATCCCCGCCTTCCTGGCCAAGGATAAGCAGGGCCATCCGTATGACCCGTTCGCCATCGCCGGCGCCGACCACTGGTATTCGGTGGGTGCGCAGCGCGTGCGGGCCGTGTCGAACGACCTGGCCAACAGCAGTTTTCGCCCCGGCTGGCTGCGTTCCGTGGGGCCCGGCTGGACGAATTGGGCTGTGGAAAGTTTCATGGACGAGGCGGCGCAGGCGGCCAAGGTCGATCCGCTGGCGTTCCGTTTGTCGCTGTTGCAGGCGACGGGGCGCAATGCGGGCAGCGCGCCGAACGCCGTCGGCGGCGCCGCGCGCCTGGCTCATGTATTGCGCCGGGTGGCGGACAAGGCGGGCTGGGGTACGGCCATGCCGCCCGACACGGGCCTGGGCATTGCCGCCACGTTTGGCCAGGAACGCGATATGCCCACGTGGACGGCGTGCGTTGCCAGAGTGAAAGTGGACCGCAGCACTTGCATGGTGAAAGTCGAAAAGCTGTTCATGGTGATCGACGCGGGCAGCATCGTCGACCCCGATGGCGCGCTGGCGCAGGCGGAAGGGGGCGCCCTGTGGGGCGTGAGCATGGCCTTGCATGAAGGCACGGCTTTCCTCAACGGCCAGGTGAAGGATATCAACCTGAATACCTACACGCCGCTGCGCATGGCCGACGTGCCCGAGCTCGACATCGAATTCGTGGCCAGCACGGCAACGTCGACGGGCATGGGCGAGCCGCCCACGACGGCCGTGGCGCCGGCGATCGGCAACGCCATCTTTGCCGCCGTGGCCTCGCGCGTGCGGCATTTGCCGATCCGCCCGGAAGCCGTGCTCAAGGGGCTGGACCGGCACGGCGCCGTCTGATGGGCGCGCGTGGCGAATTTGACGTGCGCCGCGCGTGGACGGGCGCAGGCTGGTACACTGATGCTTGCCGATCAGCGTACTAGCAGCGTGATTTCAGCTTGATGTCAGCGTCATTCCAGCTCGATAGCGGAGGCAGCCATGCAAGAACAATTTGTCAGCATCACGGCCGATGAACTTCAAATGGACGGCGTGCTTGAAATGCCCGAGCGGCCCGTGGGCATCGTCCTGTTTGCCCACGGCGCGGGCGCCGATAGGGACTACCTTGGCGCTTCCAGCCACGCCACCTCCCAGGATTTTTTGCGAGCGGGCATCGCTACCCTGCGCTTCGACCAGGGCGGTATCGAGCCTGGCGGCGGCAGCAATGGCCACGCGTATTTCGTGCGCAGCGATATCGTGCTGCTCGCGCGCCAGCTGGAAAAAGCCCTGGGCTGGCTGCAAGTGGACCCGTCCACGCGGCGCTTGCCCTGCGGCCTGTATGGCTATGGCACCAGCGCGGCCGTCGTGATGCAACTGGCGGCCTGGCGCAGCGCGGAAATCGCCGCGCTGGCCGTTTGCGATGGGCAGGTGGAAATGGCGGGCAAGGCGGCGCTTGAAAACGTGCGCGTGCCGTCTCTGCTGATCGTGGGCGGACGCGACCCCGACGTGGCCGGCCTGAACCGCATGGCATTTGCCACCTTGCGCTGCGACAAGCAATTGGAACAGATCGCCGCGCCCAGCGGCCCCGACACGCGCCACCAGGCGGCGCTGCTGGCCACGGACTGGTACACGCGCCATTTCAACGGGCATACCAGTACGGCGCAGTAGCGCGGCGGATCAGGCGGCGCGCAGATTCCTCGCATGGAAGCGCACATGCTCTTCCATGAAGCTGGCGATGAAGTAATAGCCGTGGTCATAGCCAGCATGGCGGCGCAGCCGTAATGGCTGGCCGGCGTCGCGGCACGCCGCTTCGAAGACATCGGGGTGCAGTTGTTCGGGCAGGAATTTGTCGGCCAGGCCCTGGTCGATCAAGATGCCTTCGTGGAATAGCGGCGGCTGGCCCTGCAGGCCGCGCATCAGCGCGCTGGCGTCGTACTGCTGCCAGCTGGCGGCATCGCCGCCAAGGTAGCCCGTGAATGCTTTCTTGCCCCATGGACATTGGCTCGGTGCGGCGATGGGGGCGAAGGCGGACACGGAGCGGAACAGGGCCGGGTTGCGCAAGGCCAGCACCAGCGCGCCATGGCCGCCCATCGAGTGGCCGAAAATGCCCGTGCGTTGCGCATCGATCGCCAGTTCCTGCTCCAGCAGGGCGCGCAGTTCCAGCAGGTAGCTGTACATGCGGTAGTGGCTGCTCCATGGCGCCTCGGTGGCGTCCACGTAAAAGCCGGCGCCCGCGCCGAAATCCCAGGAGTCGCTTTCGCCCGCGATGTCCGCGCCACGGGGGCTGGTGTCGGGGGCGATCAGGATCAAGCCTTCCTCGGCCGCCACGCGCTGCGCGCCGCCCTTGATCATGAACGTTTCTTCCGTGCAGGTCAGGCCCGCCAGGTAAAACAGGGCGGGGCGCTTGGTAGTGACCGTGGCGCCCGGCGCCGTGTCGGGAATGAAGGCCGAGAAACGCATGGGCAAGCCGATGGCTTGCGCGTCGTGGCGATAAAAGCGTTGTACGCCGCCAAAACAGGCGTGTTCACTCAACAGTTCCAGCATGAATTCTCCTCGTTAATGCCACAGTATAGCCAGAGCGGCGCAGGGCCGGCACGGGATCAGCCCAGCATGGCCGCTAATGCAGGCAAGATGTCTTGTGCCGGGGCATCGGTCTTGAATGCCAGCAAATGGTCGGCGCGCGTCTTGCCCATGTTGATGGCGGCCGCGGGCTTGCCCGTTTCGGCCGCCATGCGGCACAGGCGAAAGCTCGAATACACCATCACGGACGAGCCCACCACCAGCAGGGCGCTGGCCGTGTGCATCTTGCTTTCGGCCTCGGCCGCACAGGCGGCGGGCACGCCATCGCCGAAAAACACCACGTCGGGCTGCAAGGTGCCACCGCAGCGGGGACAGACCGGCACGTGGAAAATGGCCAGCTGGGACGGCTCGAGCAAGGCGTCGCCATCGGGCGCCGGCGTGGCCGTGGCGCCCAGCAGTTGGGGATTGTCGCGTTCGAGTTGCTCCTGGATCAGGCGGCGCGTGTGGCGGGCCCGGCAATCGAGGCAGACGACGCCATGTATGCTGCCGTGCAACTCCGTGACGGCGGCGCTGCCGGCTTGCTGATGCAGACCATCGACGTTTTGCGTGATCAGGCCGCCTATTCTCTGGCGCTGGGCCAGTTGCGCGATGGCCAGGTGGCCGGGATTCGGCGTGGCGCGCGCCAGGGTCGGCCAGCCCACCATGCTGCGCGCCCAGTAGCGGCGGCGCACGGCTTCCTGGCGGCGAAAATCGGGCCCTTGCACGGGCGTATTGCCGCGCCGTACGCCTTCCGTGTCGCGGTATGCCGGTATGCCGGACGCCGTGCTGATGCCGGCGCCCGTCAGCAGCAACACGTCGGGATGGCGCTGCAGGAACTGGGCCAGTTGATCGAGAGCGTAGTGCTGACTGGCTGGCTGCAGGCTGGCTGAGGAAAAGTTTTGCATGATGCGCCATGCTAACCGAAAAGCATGGCGCCGTTGCACGGGACGGCGATTACTCCAGTTTCATGCCAAAACGCTGCAGCCGCGGCTGCCAATGCTCCTGGATATTGGCCGAGACAAGGATGCGCTCGGCCTTGCCGATCAGCAATGCGCGGGGCACGAAACCGAAGTAGCGCGAATCGGCGCTGTTGTCGCGGTTATCGCCCAGCATGAGGAAATGGTCGGCCGGCACCGTCACGGGGGCAAAGCTGCGGGCCGCGCCTGCGATTTGCGGCAAGACTTGGATGCGGTGCTGTTCCGTCTGGTTGCGTTCGCTGATGCGCTGCGCCGTCAGCTGGCCCACGTGGGCGATGGTTTCAGGCGCCGTGTCGAGCGCCGTGTACTGGGCGGGCTGGCCATTGATGACCAGCTGTTCATTGCGCATTTCCACCGTGTCGCCGGGCAGGGCGATGATGCGCTTGATCAGGCGTGTGCCGTCTTTCGGGGAGGAAAAGGTGACGATGTCGCCCCGTTGCGGTTCCCCCAGACGCTGCAGCACGATATCGGTGAGCGGCACTTTCAGGTTGAAGGCGAGGCGGTTGACGAAGACCACGTCGCCCTCGAGCAGGTTGGGGCGCATGGATGCCGACGGGATAGGATTCCAGTCCGCCACGGCCGTGCGGAACACGCCGAACAGCAGGAGAAACATCAAAAAACCTTTGTTGGCGCGCATCCATGTGCTCATGTCGGCTCTTTCGCTGGGCTGTGCCCGTGATGGTGAAGGGAAACGCCATGGCTGCTGGCGACCTGTTCACGATGCACGGCGAGGCTGAAGCCAGTCTTAAATAGGCGCACTGCGCAGGCAAATGGCAGGCATGGCGTGATTGCTGTTGCGTGCACGCATCACCATGCCGGTTTCAAGGATGGCGGCATGGTGACTGCGTATCGTCGCCATTGTGCAGGCGCTTGCCATGCATGTCATCCCACAGCTCACCGAGCGCCACCAGCAAGCCGCCGCCCACGAAGGGGATGGCCACCAGCCATGGAATGCTGTCGAGCCAAGGGCCCAGCACGATGGCCGAGGCCACGGCGATGACGATGGCGCTGCACCAGAAGCGGCGCGGATGCCGGAGCGTCAGCAGGTAGTGAAGATCGTTCATAAATCCTCCTTGGTGAGCATGCGGAACAGCCGGGCGGCCAGGATGCTGCTGACGGCGATGACGATGCAGCCGTCCAGGAAAAACAGCACCTTGCCCACCAGGTGCATGCCCTGCACGAGATAGGCGGGCAGCTCCTGCGCTTCCGCCCACTGTGTCATGCGCGCCAGCACGATGGCGGCGGCAAAGATGACGACGGCCAAGGCCAGCGCCAGCAGCACATGTTCGAACAGGCGTAGCCGCAGTTTCATGTAGGACTTGGCAAGGTTGGGAAGATTCCCGAACCTTGACGTTATCAGTCCATCATGGTGCGGCTTTGCGCTGTGACAAAGTCGCCCCTGATAGGATAAAAGTGGCGTTGCTGCCGGAAAAATGCGGCATCTCAGGCCATGGCTTGCGTGTTGCGCCGCTCAAAATACAGTAAGTCCGACCAGGCATTCTGGAAAAACATGGCTTGTTCCGACTTGCCATATTGATGAAAGCCGTTGCGCTGCATGACGGCGACCGAGCCCAGGTTTTGCGGCCGCGCCGTCGCTTCCAGGCGCCACAGGTCCAGCGCGCCAAACGCTTCGTCCAGCAGCAGGGCTACCACGCGCGTGGCGTAGCCGCGTCCGCCGAACCGTTCGCCGATGCGGTAACCGAGCGCTGCCTTGTTGAAATAGGGGCGCGTGACGCCCGTCAGGTTGACCCTGCCGATGATTTGCCCGTCCAGCTTGGCCAGGTACTGGTAGGCGCGGTCCTGTTCGCGTTCGCGCTGCGCCTGCTCGATGGCGGCGGCGATGGCTTCCTGGTGATAGTAGGACGGCGCGCGGGCCGTGACCCAGTGTTCAAAATACGCGCGGTTTTCCAGTTCGAAGGCCAGCAAAGCGGGAAGGTCGGCGCTGGAGGGCGGGTGCAGCTGAAGGCGGTCGAGGTCTGGCATGGGAGCGTGTCGGAAAGCGATGCGCCATTATAATCAGCTCGCGCATTGCGCCGCACACCCGTTTGAACTCAAGAAGGAGCAGCATGCTGTCCCATATCTGCCTCGGCACCAACGACTTTCCCCGCGCCTACGCTTTCTATACGGCCCTGCTGGGAGAACTCGATCTGATCGAAAAATTTCATGATACGGCCAAGCCCTGGGCGGGCTGGATGGCGCAGCAGGCGCCGCGGCCCCTGTTCGTGCTGACGGCACCGCATGACGGCTTGCCGGCCGCGCCAGGCAATGGCCAGATGACGGCCTTGCTGGCGACCAGCCGCGCGCAGGTGGACCGCTGCCACCAGGCCGTGCTGGCGCTGGGCGCCGTGTGCGAAGGGCCACCCGGTTTGCGCCCGCATTACCACGCCCATTACTATGGCGCCTACTTCCGCGACCTCGACGGCAACAAGCTGTGCGTCTGCTGCCACGCCGAAGAATGATTCAGCGCTGGCCCCAGATATCGTCTTCCGTCCAGCCCAGTTCCAGGAAATCCTGCGCCCGCTCATCCGCTTCGCCGGCGCAATAGAATTCGTCGAGCTGGGGCGGCGCGATGCGCGTGCCGGCCAGCATGGCGTGCACTTGCCCCCGGTGGTGGATCTGGTGCTGGAACAGGTGTGCCAGCAGGCGCTGGCGTGTGTCGACTTGCGGTGTATCGCGCAATATCGTCACGGGCCGCGCCAGGTCCGCATCGCACAGGCTGCGGCAATGGGCGATCAGGCGCAGGTCCGATGCGCGCTGCGCCGCATGCAGGGCCGCGCAATCGCTGAACGGTTCATCCTGTTCAAAGAAGACGTAGCAGTCGGCATGCGGCGCTTCGCCGCGCAGCTCGCGTTCGAGCGCGTCGAGATAAAACCAGTCACATGTGAGGATGTGGTTCAGGGTGAACTGGATGGTGGGAAAAAAGCTGACGCGCGTGGCCTGGAATTCGGCCTGGGTCAGCTGGCCGCACGCCTTCAGCAGGCGGTGGTTGGCCCAGGCGTTGTTGTACGCCTGGCTGGTGAGGTAGTGCGCAAGTGGATTGTTCATGATGGATCGCTTGTCGGGCAGGGCAGGGTTTTGCCATGCCACTTTAGCATGTTGCGGCAGATGGACAAAGCGCTCACGCCAGCCGCACCAGCGCTGCCATCATCAAGTAAAATCGTGGGGCGGATTGCGCGATAGTGATGCAGATAGGGCTTGGATAGCAAAATGGGCTGGATAGGAAAATTACTGAACGGCGGCGACGAAAAAAACAAGCCTGCGGCAGTCTCGGCAGCGGCAGCGGCGGCTGCCGAAGCGGCACGGCAGCCAGCCACCATCACTGAAATCGATGCCATGTACTACCGCTGGCTGGCGGCCGCGAGTGCGGCGCAGGCTCCGGAGCAGACTGAACAGCAGATTCTGGACGAGCTGGCGCGCCTGGTCCGTGAACCGATCGCTGGCGCTGCGCTGGTACCGCGCATTCCAGCCATCATTCCGCAGTTGATGCGTACCTTGCAAGATGAAAACATGAGCGCGGCCAAGCTGTCGGCCCAGCTGGCCCAGGACGTGCTGCTGGTCGCCGAGGTCTACCGCGAAGCGAACCGGCCCTGCTATCAGTCACGCTATAACGCCAGCCCTTCGATCAACAATATGGACGGCGCCATCATGCTGCTCGGGCAAAACGGCATGCGCATGCTGCTCGCCCGTGTTGCCTTCCGCCCCATCGTCAGCATGCAAAGCGGCGGGCTGACTGTGCGCACGGCACCGCTGATCTGGCGTCAGTCCGAGAAATGTGCGCTGGCGGCCAGCCTCGTCGCGCCGGCCATGCATGCCAACGCCTTCGACGCCTATCTCGCGGGACTGATGGCCAACGTCGGCCTGGTGGTGGCGTTCCGGCTGATCGACCAGATGCATGCGCCCGATGTCTTCCCGCAATCGGACGCCTTCATTGCCCAGGTGTTTGCGCAAGCGCGCATCCTGTCGGTGCGGATCGCCGAATTGTGGGAGTTTCCCCAGTCCGTGACCCGCGCGATCGGGCAGGTGGGGCAAGCCGATGCCGATCCGCAGGCGCAAGCGCTGGCGCTGGGTGAGCGCTTGAGCAAGCTGCGCATGCTGGCCGATACGGGCCGCTTCCCCGCCGACGATCCTTTCGTGACGAGCGGACTCGACAAGAACGCCCTGCTGGCGTTTGGCAAACTGGCCGACGACGAGGACTGATGGCAACCGCGTGCAGCTGATATCACTCAGCGCGCAAAATACAGTTCGTGCAGGTGCTCGAGGTCGACGTCAAGCGCCGCCTGCGACAGCGCCACTTTACCGCTTTGCATCAGGTAGACGTGATCGGCCACGCCGACGGCGCGTGCCGTGTTCTGTTCCACGAGGATGATGGTGCGCTTGCCGTCGTTCAGGCGCGCGAGAATCTCGAACAGCTCGTTGACCACCAGCGGCGCCAGGCCCAGCGAAGGTTCGTCGATGATCAGGAGCGACGGGTCCGACATCAATCCCCGCGCCATCGCCAGCATTTGCGCCTCGCCGCCGGAGAGCGATCCGGCCAGCTGCTTGCGCCGTTCGTGCAGGCGCGGGAACATGGCGTAGGCTTCGGCCAGGCGCGCCGGCATGTGGCTGCGGTGCTCCTTCGGAAATGCGCCCATGATCAGGTTTTCTTCCACGCTCATGTCGCGGAACGTCATGCGCCCTTCGGGTATCATCGTCACTCTCGCGTCGCTCATCTTCCATGTCGGCGTGCCGTTGATGGACTGGCCGTCGAGCGCGATGCTGCCCGCGCCGACCGGCAGCAAGCCCATGATGGCGCGCAGCAGGGTCGTCTTGCCGGCCCCGTTCGGGCCGATGATGGTAGTCAGCTTGCCCTTCTGGATAGCCAGCGACACATCCCACAGCACATTGATGGCGCCATAGCCGGCGCGCAGGTTTTCAACTTTAAGCATGGGCTGCCCCCGTATAGCTTTCGATGACGGCCGGATCGCGGAAGACGGCATCGGGCGTGCCGTCGGCGATCAGCTGGCCAAAATTGAGCACGGCCACGCGCTGGCACAGATTGCTGATGGTCTCGATATCGTGCTCGATCATGACGATGCCCACGCCAAAGGCCGCGTGCAAGTCCTTCAGCATGCCCATGAAGCGGCGCTTGCCGTTCGTTTCCAGACCCGCCAGCACTTCATCGAGCAGCAGCAGTTTCGGGTTCGTCGCCAGCGCCTTGGCCACTTCCAGCGCTTTCAATTCCGTCAGCGCCAGTTCGCTGGCCGCGTCGCGCCCGGCCTTGTCAAGCAGGCTCGTGAAATCGAGGATTTCATCGATCTTGCGCATGTCGACCTTGCCCGTGCCGAAGCGCTGCGCCACGACGAGGTTTTCGCGCACCGTCAATTCATGCATCGGTTGCGGGATCTGAAAGGTACGCCCCAGTCCCAGGCGCGCGCGCTGGTACATGGGCGTGGCCATGATGTCGCGTCCTTCGAAGCGGATGCTGCCGCTGGTGGGGCGCACGAGGCCCGAGATCGCATTGAACAGGGTGGTCTTGCCGGCGCCATTCGCGCCCACGAGGCCGATCACGTCATGGCTGGCCACTTTCAACGTGACGGAATCGACGGCCGTCAGGCCGCCAAAGCGCACGGACACATTATCGAGTTCAAGCATGTGCTTTCTCCTTTGCTTTGAACATTTTGCGTAGTAGCGGCAGCAAGCCGTTCGGGCTGAAGACGATCATCGCCACTAGCAGCACGCCCAGCACCAGCTGGTGGCCCGTGGGGATCAGCGACTTGAAAATGAGCTGGTCGACCAGGTAGACCACCACGGCACCCAGCACGGGGCCGAGTATCGTGCGGTAGCCGCCGAAGATGGCCGCCACGATGGGCAAGGTCACCCACAGGCTGTTGAAGGCGTAGTCCGGTTCCAGGAAGTTGATGTAGTGGGCGTTGAAGGCGCCGAACAGGCCCGCCATGAACGCCGACACGAGCAGCATCGCGCCTTTCAGCAAGGTGCTGTTGACGCCGACGACGCGCGTGGCGTCTTCGCTGTCGTGCATGGCGCGCAGGGCGATGCCGTAATGGCTGGCGCGGATGCGGCTGTAGGCAAATGCGCATGCCACCACCAAGGTCAGTACGACCAGGTAGGCGCCCGTCTTGCTGGCCAGATCGAAGCCCAAGACGGTGGGCAAGGTGGGAATATTGTTGATGCCGCCGGCGCCGCCCGTCACCGAACTCCATTCCGTGGCCAGGATGCGGAAGATGTGGGCGTAGGCGAGGATGGCCAGCGCAAAATACGGCCCGCGCAAGCGCAGCACGGGCAGCATGATGACGGCGGCGATGGCCGCCCCCGCGCCGCCCAGCAGCATGGCGGCAAACACGGGCAAGCCCAGTTTCACGGTGGCCAGCGCGGAGACATACGCGCCCACGCCGAAAAACGCCGCATGGCCGAAGCTGACCATGCCGCCCAAGTTACCGAGCAGGGCCCAGGACATGGCCACGCCGCCGATGATCAGGGCCGCCACCACCATGCTCATCACGTACTGGTTGGTGCCCAGGGCCAGCGGCACGGCAATATAGGCGGCCAGCAGCAGGCCCGCCGTGGAAATCAAAGTCGAGCGCTTCATCCGCGCCTCCGTTGTGCGCCGAACAAGCCGTTCGGCATGATGAACAGCACCAGCAGGAACAGCACCATGCCCGACAATTCCTGCAGCGCGGAGCTGGCCAGGGTGACGGTCAGCGCTTCGGCCACGCCCAGCAGCACGGCGGCCAGCAGCACGCCGGGAATCGAGCCGATGCCGGCCAATACCGTGATGATGAAGGCTTTCACCGTCAGCGCGCCGCCGTAGGCAGGCTGGATCACGCCATAGCTGAACAGGGCGACGCCGGCGAAGGCGGCCAGGATGCCGGCGACCAGAAAGGACACGAGTTCCGTGCGGCCCGGGTCGATGCCCATCAGCTTGGCCGCGTCGCGGTTGCTGGAGACGGCGCGCACGGCGCGGCCATACCAGCTGGTCGACAGCCAGCGCCACAGGGCCGCCATCAGCACCAGGCTGACGCCAAAGAAAATCACTTCGCTGCGCATGCTGAAAAACGGGCCGATTTCAAAACCTTCCTGCAGCCAGCTCGACGACGTCGAACGGATGTCCGCCTTCCATACGAGCAGGATGAAATTGGTGAGGATCACGCCGATGCCGTAGGTGAGGATCAGCGAATTGATTTCGCGGTCTTTCTTGATGCGGCTGACGATCAGGTACACGCCGACGGACGTCAGGCTGACGATCACCAGCGCGATGGGAATGGCGAACATGGGGCCGAGCCCAAGCCCGGATTCCACGCTGTAGGCGATGTAGGCGGCCAGCAGCACCAGTTCGCCGTGCGCCAGATTGATCACTTTCATGGTGCCGAAGACCAGCGCCAGTCCCAGTGCGATCAGGGCGTAGGAGCCGCCCTGCAGCAAGCCAGAATACAGGGCTTGCAAGATTAATTCTGTCATGTCGTCATCCCGTCAGGCCACCCTGGCGCATCGCGAAGCATGCGCCAGGGTGGCCGTTCATCGGTGCGCGTCCGTGCGGGCGCGCGCGTGTGCAGCGGGAGGCTGCCGTTTACCAGGGTAGGGCTGGATAGGCCAGCTTGCCCGTCGCGTGTTCCTTAGGCCAGACGATGACCACTTTCTTGTCCTGGTGCTGCGCCATGCGGTGCACGAAGTTCTGGTTGTCGCCATTGGCGGCAAACTGCACGCGGCCGATCAGCGTTTCGCGGTCCGTCTTGCGCATCTCGTCGGCCACGCCGCCTTTCTTGATGGTGCCCTTGTCGGCCGCGCGCGCGATCGCTTCGAACAGCAGCATCGATTGCACATAGCCGAACTGGCCCAGGTAGTCCGGCTCCTTCTTGTACAGCTGCTTGTAGGCGTCGCTGAAGGCCTTGCCGTCGGCCGTCTTGAATTCCGTGGGGAAGGGCAGCAGTGCCGTGCCGAACACGTTCGGCATCAGGTCGGGAAAGTCGGCCGCCATTTTCGGCGTGGCCAGCGACCACACGCCCACCATGGCCTTGATCTTCGGTTTCAGCACGCGCGCGGCGCGGATGATGCCCACGTAATCGTTTTCGTAGCCGACCATGGCCACGACTTCCGATTTGTCCTGCAGCTTGATCTTGTTGATGATGGGCTTGAAGTCGGTAATGGCCGGGTCGAACGAGTGCGTCGTCACTTTCACGCCCTTGGCGGCCAGGGCTTTTTCCACGTCTTTCGCCAGGCCCGTGGTGGCGTCCTTGGTCGAATACACGATGGAGACGGACTTGGCGCCCACGTCCTGCAGCAATCCCAGCATGGCTTTTTCGTAGCCTGCCGTGTTATTGATGCGGAAAAAATTCTTGCGCCCGCTGGTCACCAGGCTGTCGTCCACGCCGCCCGAAGTGATGTAGACGAGGCCCAGTTTATTCGCCGTGTCCGAGGCGGGCGAGATATTGTTCGAGCCGTAGCCGCCCGTGATGGCCACCACGCCCTGGCTGGCCAGCTTTTCCACGGCGGCGATGGCCTTGGCGGGGGCCGATTCGTCGTCGACGGTGATGATCTTGATCGTGTGCTTGCCGTTGGTCTTGTTGAATACCTCGGCCGCGACCATGATCCCTTCCTGCATGCCGGCGCCGACGCGCGCCAGGTTGCCCGTCAGCGGGATTTCCGCGCCGACCAGGAATTCGTCGGCGCTGGCGTTTGCCATCCAGGCGCTGGCAACCAGCGCTGCCATGGCGATGCGTGTGTAAGTGCGTTTCATCGTGTCTCCTCCGGTGATGTGGCTTGGTTTTATTGTCGGGTCTGGTACAGCAGGGTTAATTCACAGGGTATTCTGCGCCATTTGCCGCAGCTGCCCCTTTAAAATCTTGCCCGTGGCGGCGGCCGGCAGCGCTTCCATGACGATGATGACGGACGGGCACTTGTACGGCGACAGGGTCTGCGCCAGCCAGGCCTGCAATTGTGCCACGCTGGCGGGCTGGCGCGGGTCGAGTTCCACGTAGGCGATGACGTCCTCGTTGCCATCGGCGAGGGTGCGTCCCACCACGGCCGACTGCACCACGGACGGGTGGGCGTTCAGGGCCGTTTCCACTTCCAGCGGATACACATTGAAGCCGGAGCGGATGATCAGTTCCTTGGTGCGTCCCACGATGAACAGCGCGCCGTCGGGATCCTGGCGTGCCATGTCGCCCGTGTTCAGCCAGCCGCCGTCGCGCATGGCGGCCGCCGTCATGGCCGGTTCGCGGTAATAGCCGGCCATGATGTTCGGCCCGCGTATCCACAGCTCTCCCGGCTCGCCCAGCGCCACGTCCAGGCCGGCCACGTCCACCACGCGCACTTCCACGCCGGGGATCGGCATGCCGACGGAATCGTCGCGGCGTGGCGTTTCCAGGCGCGTCTGGCTGATGGTGGGCGCGCTTTCCGTCATGCCGTAGCCATTGTGCAGCGCGGTGCCCAGCAGCTTTTCTACCTCGTGCTTGAGCGATGGCGCCAGCGGCGAGCCGCCCGCATACGCAAAGCGCAGCCGCGTCGGCAGCGGCGTATCGGCACCGCCCAGGGTTTGCAGCAGTTTGGCGTACATGGCGGGCACGCCCTGCACGATGGTCAATTCATCGTCTTTCAGCGCGGCCAGCAAACCATCGACGGAAAAGCGCGGCACCAGATATAGGGCGGCGCCCGCATACAGCGTGCCCAGGGCTACCGAGGCCAGGCCGTACACGTGCGAAATCGGCAGCACGCCGTAGGCGCGGTCGCTGCGGGTCAAGCCCCGCAAGATGCTGGAGACGGCGGCGATGAACAGCAGGTTGCGGTGCGTGAGCATCACGCCTTTCGACTGTCCCGTCGTGCCCGTCGTGTAGATCAGCGCGGCCACCTGTTCGTTGCCGGGAACCGTGTCTTCCGCGATGGCCGTCTCGTTCAAACCGCCCGCCAGCAGCTCGCCCATGCCATCGACGGTGACGGGGCTGGCCCCGCGCCGCGCCGCATGGGCGGCCGCTTCCGGCGAGGCGCCGGCCAGGAACAGCACGCGCCGTGCGGAACTGTGCGTAGCGATGGTGTCGATCTCGCGTGCCGACAGCCGCGCATTGACGTTGACGATCCATGCATCGATGCTGGCGGCCGCGAAGATCAGCGCCACCTGCAGCGCGCCATTTTCGCCCACCACCATCAAGCGGTCGCCGGCGCGCACGTCCAGCTGGCGCAGCAGCAGCGCCGCATGTTCGACACAGTGCTGCAGCTGCGCATAGGTCCAGTGGCGGCCACCTTCATGCAGCGCTGGCGCATCGGGCGCGCGCGCGGCCCAGTAGGCCGGGATGGCCGACAGGCGCGCCGGCAGGCCGGCCAGCAGGGAAGGAATGTCCATCGCGGCCTCCTTCACTTTTGCGCTGCCTTGATCATGTTGCGGGCGATGACGATTTGCTGGATCTGCGTCGTGCCTTCATAAATGCGGAACAGGCGCACGTCGCGGTAGAAGCGTTCGGCCGCATATTCGCTGATGTAGCCGGCGCCGCCGTGGATCTGCACGGAGCGGTCGGCCACGCGGCCGCACATTTCGGAGGCGAACAGCTTGCAGCACGACGCTTCCGTCGAGATGTCTTCCTTGTTGTCGCGCCGGCGCGCCGCGTCGAGCACCATGCTGCGCGCCGCATAAATCTCGGCCTTGCTGTCGGCCAGCATGGCCTGGATCAGCTGGAATTCCGCGATGGGCTGACCGAACTGCTGGCGCTCCATGGCGTAGGCAAGGGCGTCGGCCAGCATGCGTTCGGCCGCGCCCACGCAGACGGCGGCGATGTGCAGGCGTCCCTTGTCGAGCACTTTCATGGCTGTTTTAAAGCCCACGCCTTCCTTGCCGCCGATGATATTCGCGGCCGGGACACGGCAGTTTTCAAAGATCACGTCGCAGGTATGCGCGCCTTGCTGGCCCATCTTCTTGTCGATCTTGCCCAAGGAAAGGCCCGGCGTATCCTTTTCCACGATGAAGGCGGAAATGGCCGAGGCACCGCGCTTGACGGGGTCCGTGCGCGCCATCACCGTGAAGATGCTCGCTTCGGGTGCGTTGGTGATATAGCGCTTGCTGCCGTTGAGGATATAAAAGTCGCCATCGCGCACGGCCGTCGTGCGCAGCGAGGCCGCATCGGAACCGGAACCCGCTTCCGTCAGGGCGAACGAGCCGATGATCTCGCCCGCCGCCAGCTTGGGCAGGTAGTATTGTTTTTGCGCTTCCGTGCCGTCGATGACGATGCCTTGCGAGCCGATGCCGTTGTTGGTGCCGATCAGCGAACGGAAGGCGGGCGAGGTACGGGCGATCTTGAAAGCGACGCGCACTTCTTCTTCCATGCTCAGTTCCAGGCCGCCGTACGCTTCCGGAATCGACAGGCCGAACAGGCCCAGTTCGCGCATCTGCGCCACGATGGCAGGCGGTATCGTATCTGTTTCAGCCACCAGCGCCTCGTTCGGCACCAGCACTTCGCGCACGAAACGGGCGATGCTGTCGAGCAGGATGTTCAGGGTTTCTTCGTCGCGTATCATCGGTTTCCTCGGCGCTTTGATTTGAGCTGTCGTTGAAAGGGGGCGCGCAGTCTAACCGCGGCCCAGGTTTTTTTCCACTGTCTTGACGAGGGCCACCAGGCGCGGTCCCAGGTCCGATTCGAGCTTTTCGCGCGACAGCAAAAAGGCGGGGCCGCCGCAATTGAAGGCCATCACCTGTTCGCCATCGGCGCCCAGCATGGGCACGCCCACGGCATGCACGTCGTTCTGCCACTCGCCGGCCGAGATGCAAAAACCCCGGTCCTGGTAATCCTTGAAGCCTTGTTCGATGCCTGCCTTGATGCGGGGCCAGCGTTCCGTCTCGTGCACCCTGGCGTGGTCCATCAGGTAGTCGCGTTCGGCCTGCGGCAGGATGCACAGCAGGGCCTTGCCCATGGCCGTCGTCATCAGCGGAATGCGCGAACCGACATCGAGGCGCAAGGTGACGTTGGCGCTGCTGCGGCACGTTTCCACGTAGACCATGCTGAGGCGGTCGCGCGTGCCCAGCGACACGGAGGCTTGCGCATGTTCGGCCAGTTCCTCCATCAGCGGGCGCGCCATCTTGCGCACGTCCAGGTTCGACAGCATGCGGTAGCCGAGGGCCAGCACGCCGGCGCCCAGCTGGTACTTGCCCAGGCTGTCCGAGTAGTTCAGGTAACCGAGTTTGGTGAGCGTGTAGGTCAGGCGCGAGATCGTCGGTTTCGGGATGCCCGTGCGCTTGGCCATGTCCGCGTTCGACAGATAGACTTCGCCGGGGCGAAAGCAACGGAGCACTTCCAGCCCGCGCGCCAGCGCGTTGACGAACTGGCGGTCCTTGCCTTCCTCGTCATCGCCGAAGACGATGAGTTCCGGATCTGCCGCGGTCTGAATATTTGTCATATTTGCATTCATTTTCAGGCTCCCTGGAAACCAGTTTGCCTAGCCAAATTGTGCGTGTCAACCGTTTTGTGAAACATTCGTTCGCACAGCGAAATGGTGCGGTGCATGAAATGGTGCAGGAGAAATGTCTGAAAAATTGACGTACGCAAACGTTTTGGCGCTTGTCGCCTGAGTAGCGCCAAACTAGACGATATACGTCGGAAGGGAACACCCTGGCTAGTGGCGCCGCCGTGATGCCGGCGCAGCAGGCCGCCGCCGTGGAGCCATCCCCGGCGGCGGATTTTTATTACACTCCCAGCGCTGTTCGCATCGCCTGGCCTGCCACGTCGAACAATCCCCGCGCTGCTGGCGTCAAGCCCGGCATGTGCATAGCCGCATGGATCATGCCGTCGAGCTGCACGCATTCGGCCTCTACGCCATCGTCGCGCAGCCGCCGCGCATACGCGACGCCTTCGTCATGCAGCGGGTCGTATTCGCATACGAGCACCGTCGCCGTCGGCAAGTCCTTGAGCGAAGCGGCCCGCAGCGGCGCTGCGTACGGATGCATGCCATCGGCCGGTTCGTTCAGGTAGGCGGACCAGCAAAAACGCATGGCTTCCCGTGTCAGCGAAAAGCCTTCCGCATGGCGCTGATACGAAGCTGTGTCGAAGGCGAAATCGAGGGCCGGGTACAGCAGCAACTGGTGCGCCAGCGCGGGCCCGGCCTGGTCGCGTGCCATCAAGGCCGCTGCCGCCGCCAGGTTGCCGCCCGCGCTGTCGCCGCCCACGGCCAGCCGCCGCACATCGATGCCCAGCGCCGCCGCATGTTCGGCGACCCAGCACACTGCCCGGTAAAAATCGTCGAGCGGCACGGGGAACTTGTGCTCGGGCGCCAGCCGGTAGTCGACGGAAAAGATCACGCAGCCGGTGGCGTTGGCCAGCGCGCGGCACGGATTGTCGTACAGGTCCAGCGAGCACAGACACCATCCTCCCCCATGCGCAAAGACGATGGCCGGTGACTTCGTGGCCGTATCCGCGCCAGCCGGCACATAGGCGCGCACGGTGAGTGCATTGTCGCCGGGCAGCACGTAATCCTTGATGGCCGCGACGTCTTCCAATGGCCCGTGCAGCTGGCGCAGTCCCGTTTCCGTGGCCGCCCGCAGCGCTGCCAGCGAGGCGGGCGGCGGCGTATCCTTTGTTTCCTCCAGCCAGGCGGCGATCAGCGGATCGAGGCTCACGCCAGCTCTCCGGCCAGGAAGGGCAGCAGGTGGGCGATGAATGCTTCCGGCTGTTCTTCCATGATGAAGTGGCCGCATTCGGCGACGATGGCGCCTTGCAGATTGTCCGCCTTGCCCTGCATGGTCAGCAGGGGCGCGTCGTTGGTCGCATGGTCGGCGCCGATGGCCAGTACGGGCATGGCCAGGCTGCGCTTGGCCCGCTCGAGGTTTTGCTTGATGGTTTCGGGAATGGCGCGGTAGTAGGCGAAACCGGCGCGCAGGGCGCCCGGCGTGGCGTAGGCATCCGCATACACGTCGACGGCCACCTTGTCGCGGCGGTACGACCAGCGGTCGAAAATGAAGCGAATGTACTCGCGCTCCTTGCCCGCCGTGAGCATCTCCGGCAAATCGAGCACCTGGTTGAACATGAAGTGCCACAGGAAGATATTGTCGGACGGCGCAACAAAAATCGGCGGCGCGGGCGCCAGGCCGGGAATGACGGCTTCCGTCAGCGCCAGTTTCGTCACGGCTTGCGGGAAGTCGCTGGCCAGCGCATAGCCGACCCACATGCCGATGTCGTGGCCGACCACGTCGTACTGCGCATGGCCCAGGGCCAGCATGGCGCGGTGCAGGGTGGTCGCCACGGCGCCCGTGTCATAGCCGCCGGCCGGGCGGTCCGAATGACCGCTCCCCGGCGGATCGATGGCGATGGCCCGGTAGCCGCTGGCGGCCAGCGCCGCCATCACGTGGCGCCACGCATACCAGGTCTGCGGCCAGCCGGGGATCAGCAGCACGGGTTTGCCGTTGCCGGTACCCGCGATGACGCAATGGAGGCGCTGGCCGTCGATGCGGACGTAGTCGTGAATGAAGTCGTTCATAGGGTTTCCTTGATTAGTTGTGCCGGATGCCCAGCAATTGATGGATCTGTTGCGCGCTGACGGGGGCGCCGGCGAAGTCGTCGAAGATCTTGTCGGTCACAGGAATGATGTGGGCGTTGATGAAGGCCACGCCTTCGCGCGCGCCCACCTCCTGGTCCTTCAGGCAGCACTCCCATTCCAGCGTGGCCCAGCCCGCGTAGTCGTTTTGCGCCATCTTCGAGAAGATCGCCTTGAAGTCGACCTGGCCATCGCCCAGCGAGCGGAAACGCCCGGCGCGGTTTTCCCACGACTGGTAGCCGCCGTAGATGCCTTGCCGGCCCGTCGGATTGAACTCCGCATCCTTCACATGGAACATGCGGATGTGGTCCTTGTAGATGTCGATGAATTCCAGGTAGTTCAGCTGCTGCAGCACGAAGTGGCTGGGGTCGAACAGCATCTTGCAGCGCGGGTGGCGGCCCACGCGCTCGTAGAACATCTCGAAGCTGATGCCGTCATGCAGGTCTTCGCTCGGGTGGATTTCATAGCACAGGTTGACGCCCTGTTCTTCGCACACGTCGAGGATGGGCAGCCAGCGGCGCGCCAGTTCGTCGAAGGCCGTTTCGATCAGGCCGGGCGGGCGCTGCGGGAACGGGAACAGGTAGGGCCAGGCGAAGGAGCCGGAAAACGTGCCCATGTCGGTCAGGCCCAGGCGTTTCGACGCCATGGCCGCCAGCTTGACTTGCTCGATGGCCCACGCCGTGCGCGCTTCTGGCTGGCCATGCAGGTGTGCCGGCGCGAAGCTGTCGCACAGCGCGTCATAGGCCGGATGCACGGCCACCAGCTGGCCGAAGATGTGCGTCGTCAGTTCGCTGATGACGAGGCCATGGCCGGCCAGCATGGCGACCAGATCGTCGCAGTATTGCTGGCTGTGTGCGGCCTGCGCCACGTCGAACAGGCGCGCATCCCAGGCAGGAATCTGCAGGGCCTTGAAGCCCATGCCGGCCGCCCACTCGGCGATGGCGGGCAGGGTGTTGAAGGGCGCCGTGTCGGCGGCGAATTGGGCCAGGTGCAGGCTCGGTCCTTGAATGGTTTTCATATCGGCTCCTATTGTTTGTCGATCGACAAAGAATAGGCGAAATTTTTTGCGCGGTCAAGGCGGTCATGCAAAATAATTGGCGAACGCACCGTCGGCGCCAGGCGTTATACTGGCCGCCAGTTCGCAAGCAGAGGATAGAAATGGCAGGAAGACCGAGGGAATTCGACCGCGCGCTGGCGCTGGCAAAAGCGCGCGACGCGTTTTGGATGCGCGGCTACGAGGGCGTGTCGATGGCCGACCTGGTGGCGGCGCTGGGCATCGCCTCGGCGCGCATCTACGCGGCCTTCGGCTCGAAGGAGCAGCTGTTCCGCGAAGCCGTGGAACTGTATGAAACGGGCGAAGGCGCGTTCGCCGTGCACGCGCTGGCCGCCAGCCTGAATGTGCGCGACGCGGTGGCGCGCATGCTGGAAGAAGCCGTGCTGCTGTACACGCGCAGCGGCCAGCCGCAAGGCTGCATGGTGGTCACGGCCGCCACCAACACGAGCGCGGAAAACTCGGGCATCGCCGACTGGCTGGCGCAGCACCGCCGCGCGCGCACGCAAGCCGTCATCGAGCGCCTGCGCGCGGCGCAATTGGCGGGAGAATTGAAAGGGGAAGCGGACGTGCAGGCGCTGGGCGACTATTATGCGGCGCTGCTGCATGGCTTGTCGGTGCAGGCGCGCGACGGCATTCCCGCCGAGCGGCTGCTGGCGCTGATACGGCCGGCGATGGCGCCTTTGGTGCTGGAAATGAAAAACCAGGCTACCTAATCGATAGCCTTCAGGTTCAAGTCTTGACGTCGATCAGGCTGCCCAAGGCCTGGTCGGCTGCCTTGACGACATTCGCCGATAAATTAAAACCGGCCTTGTAGACGAGGTTATCCGTCAGTTCGGACGCGAGGCCCACGCCGTTCGGCCGGCTTTCGGCCGCCTTGGCCGCATTCGCATTGGCGCCGCTGACGCTTTCGCTGGCGGCCAGCTTGCGTCCTTCGACGGACAGGGTGACGCCCGTGCCGGCCGGGCTGGCTTCCTGGAACTGGGCTTGCTGCGGCTGGAAGCCCGGCGTATTCGCATTGGCGATATTGTTGGCGGCCACATCCAGCGCGCGCTGGTTGGCGGTCAGCCCCGAGGTACCGGTGGTAAGGGCGGATATGGACATGGCAACTCCTTCAGTATGCGCCCAGTGTACTCCCGTCAACAGGAAAAGTGGTTGGTGCAAGGCAACAATTTTTCCCCAGGTGGTTGCCGTAAAAAATATGTGCGTCACGTAATTTTTTTATATTGTTCTGTGGCATTTCACTGTCTAGACTGGCAGGGAAGTCATCCACGGAGTCCGCCATTTTTCACCTGTTTCGCCCCATTTTGCTGGGTTTGCTGCTCAGCCTGCCTTGTCTGCCACTGAAAGCCCAGCTTGTCCCCTCGCCTTTGCCGCTCGACGCACGCCTGAACGAGCAAGTCATTATGGTGCCGGCCGGCGACGGTTTGCGCGAGGTGCTGGAGACGACGGTGTTTCGTCCCGCCGGCCCCGGCCCGTTCCCCCTGCTGCTGATGAATCATGGCAAGCAGGCCGGCCCGGCCCGGTTGCAGCAGCGCGAGCGCTTTATCTATATGGCCACGGAATTCGTGCGCCGCGGCTATGCGGTGATGCTGCCCATGCGCGCCGGCTTTGCCCGTTCCACGGGCGCCTACCGCGATTTCGGCTGCGACATGCTGGGCAACGCGCAGGGCCAGGCGCGCGACATGCTGGCCGCGCTCGCGTATGCGCGCCGCCAGAGCTGGGTCGACCCGCAGCGCATCGTCGTCGCGGGACAGTCGTATGGCGGCATGGCGGCGCTGGCGCTGGCCACCCGGGTGGTGCCCGGCGTGCGCGGCGTGCTCAATTTTTCCGGCGGCTTGCGCGTCGACATGCCCGGCTGCGACTGGCAAGGGGCGCTGGCCAAGACCTTCGCCACCCTGGGCGCCTACAACCACATTCCCAGCCTGTGGCTGTATGGCGCCAACGATTCCTATTTCGGGCCGGTTCTGGCGCAGCGGCTGTTTCGCTCGTTCACGGGTTCCGGCGGCCAGGCGCAACTGGTCGCCTATGGCCCGTTCAAGCGCGACGCCCACCTGACCCTGGGCAGCCGCGATGGGGTGGCCGTGTGGCTGCCTGCGACCGAGCGCTTCCTGCAGAAAATCGGCATGCCGGTGCGCCAGGTCTACCGCGTGGCCGATGCGCCGTCGCCGCCCGCCACGCATTTCGCGCCGCAGGACGATATCGCCGCCGTGCCGTATCTGGAAGAGCAGGGCCGCGCGGGCTACCGCGACTTCCTCGAGAAAACCGCGCCGCGCGCCTTTGCCCTGTCGGCCAGCGGTGCCTGGGCCTGGGCCGAGGAGGGCGAAAGCCCCGACGTGCGCGCCCTCGCTTCGTGCCAGCGGCGCAGCAGCCTGCCGTGCCAGCTGTATTCGGTCGATGAAAGCGTCGTCTGGCCCGTCGGCGGCGCCAGCGCGAGCGCCGCCGGCGGCGCGCAATAGGCCGCCGCGCACGATAGTTGTCGCCGAAACGGGGGATGGGCGAATATACTAGGGGAAAAGGGAGGCGTTGCGCTTCCCGTCCGCCCTTATCATCAGCGAGAATTCACCCCTATGGCGTCATCCCCAGAAAACCTCAGCATGGCCGTGTTTTGCGACTTCGAGAACGTCGCGCTCGGCGTGCGAGATGCAAATTACGAAAAATTCGATATCAAGCCCATCCTCGAACGCTTGCTGCTCAAGGGCAGCATCGTTGTCAAGAAGGCATATTGCGACTGGGACCGTTATAAAAGTTTCAAGGGCACCATGCACGAGGCGAACTTCGAGCTGATCGAAATTCCCCACGTGCGCCAGTCCGGCAAGAATTCGGCTGACATCCGCCTGGTGGTCGATGCGCTGGACCTGTGCTACACCAAGGCCCACGTCAACACCTTCGTCATCATCAGCGGCGATTCCGACTTTTCGCCGCTCGTGTCGAAACTGCGCGAAAACGCCAAGCAGGTGATCGGCGTAGGCGTCAAGCAGTCGACCTCCGACCTGCTGGTGGCCAACTGCGACGAATTCATTTTCTACGATGACCTGGTGCGCGAGAGCCGCCGCACGGCCGCCAAGCGTGATGCGCGCGAAACCCCGGCCGCCAAGCGTTCGCCCGACGAAGAAGTGCGCCGCAAGGAAAAATACGAGTCGCGCAAGACGGAAGCGATCGAGATGGCCGTTGCCACCTTCGACGCGCTGGTCTCGGAGCGCGGCGACAGCGGCAAGATCTGGGCCTCGATGCTGAAAGAAGCGATCAAGCGCCGCAAGCCGGACTTCAGCGAGTCGTACTACGGTTTCCGCACCTTCGGCAATCTGCTGGAAGAAGCGCAGACGCGCGGCTTGCTGGAATTTGGCCGCGATGAAAAATCGGGCGCCTATGTCTACCGCAGCAGCGGCCTGGTGCCTGTCGCCGCGCCCGTGAACGGCGAAGTGGCCAGCGAAGCCATCGTCACCGGCGAGACCGGCCTGGCGGCGGAAGAGGGCAATCAGCGCGAAGGCGGCAGCCGCCGCGATTCGCGCCGCAATGGACGTGGCGGCCGCAAGCAGAACGAACAACGCCGCGGCGAGTCCGCGCCACAGGCCTTCGTGCCGGTGGCCGACGCCGAAGCAGTCGTCGAGCAGTATGCGCCGGCGCCGCAGCCGGAGGTGCGGCACGAGGTAGCCGAGGTTGTGGAAGTAATGGCCGAAGAAGGCAACGCCAAGCGCGGTTCGCGCCGCAATGGCCGTGGCGGCCGCAAGAATGGCGATGGCGCCCGCGAAGCGCGCGCCGAAGTTGTCGAAGTCGCTGCTGTGGAAGCCATGCCTGAGCCGGTAGTTGAAGCGATCGTGGAAGCCGTCGCCGAAGCGAAGCCGAAGGCCAAGCCGCGCACGCCGGCCCGCAAGGCGGCAGCGGCGAAGAAGCCGGCCAAGAAGGCGGCTGACGCCGTGGAATCGGCTCCCGTCGTCGAAGCGGCACCGGTGGAAATCGCGCCTGTAGCGGAAGACAAGCCAGCCAAGGCGCCGCGCAAGACGCCAGCGCGCCGTCCTGCCCGCAAGAAGGCGGAAGAAGCTTGATTGACCGCTCCCAGCGGAAGGCTGGGGTCAGACGGGGACGCCGAGTCCCGGCGGGTCTGACCCCGGGTGTCTGCTGCGTCTTGGCAAAGCGGTATTAAGCCATGTACCACGGCGAACGCTTCAACAGCATCTCCCATACGGTGGGCGCCGCGCTGGCGGCCATCGGCGGCGTCATCCTGATCGTCGTGGCGGCCCGCACGGGCGACCCGTGGAAAATCGTCAGCTGCAGCGTGTATGCGGCCATGCTGCTGACCTTGTATCTGACGTCCACCCTGTACCACAGCGTGCGGGGCAAGGCCAAGGCCGTGCTGCAGCGGCTCGACCACTGCGCCATCTACCTGCTCATCGCGGGCACCTACACGCCGTTCATGCTGGTGACCCTGCGCGGGCCGTGGGGCTGGTCGCTGTTCGGCGTCGTCTGGGGCCTGGCCCTGTTTGGCATCGTGCAGGAATATGTGTACGCGAAAGGCGCGCGCATCCTGTCGCTGGTCATTTACGTGGCCATGGGCTGGCTGATCGTCATCGGCATCAAGCCGCTGCTGGCGGCGCTCGAGTGGAAAGGCTTCCTGTGGCTGGTGGCTGGCGGCCTGTGCTACACGGGCGGCATCGCTTTCTATGCCACCGACCACAAGCTGCGCCATGGCCACGGCATCTGGCATCTGTTCGTGCTGGCCGGCAGTAGCTGCCATTTTGTCGCCATTTTGTTCTACGTTGCCTGACGTTGTTGCCTGCCCTCACTGTTGCTATGGTTCCATTATAATGGCGCGATATGTGAAACGCAGGCAATAATAAGGCAACAATGGATATCAATTCGGACGACCTGAAAATCTTCGTCACCGTCATCGACAGCGGCACCCTGAGCGCGGCCGCCGTGCACCTGGGGCAAACCACGTCGGGCGTCAGCCGCGCCCTGTCGCGGCTGGAAGACAAGCTGGCCACCTCCTTGCTGACGCGCACGACGCGGCGCATGGAGCTGACGGAAGAAGGGCAGCTGTTCCTGGACAAGGCGCGCGCCATTCTCGCCTCGATGGAAGACGTGGAAGAGTCGATCCGCATCCGCCGCCAGAAGCCGGCCGGGCGCCTGTCCGTCGATGCCGCTTCACCCTTCATGCTCCATTGCGTGGTGCCGCACGTGGCCGAATTTCGCGCCATGTACCCGGACATCCGTCTGGAACTGACCAGCAACGACCAGATCGCCGACCTGCTCGAACACCGCACCGATATCGCCATCCGCATCGGCGCCCTGGTCGATTCGACCCTGCATGCGCGCGCCTTGACGGCCAGCCCGCTGCACGTGCTGGCCACGCCCGCCTACCTGGCGCGCCATGGCGAACCGGCTACGCCGGAAGCGCTGTCCGGCCACGCGCTGCTGGGCTTTGCCCAGTATGACCTGGGCAACAACTGGCCGCTGCGCCACGAAGCGGGGAACAGCCTGCAGATCGTGCCCGCGCTGGCCGCCTCCAGCGGCGAAACCCTGCGCCAGCTGGCCCTGCACGACCAGGGCATCGTCTGCCTGTCCGACTTCATGACGAAGGACGACATCGCGGCCGGCCGCCTGGTGAAAGTGCTGCAGCCGTTCTATACGGGCTATCGCCAGCAGATTCATGCCGTCTACTACCGCAACACGCAGCTGGCGCAGCGCATCAGCTGCTTCCTCGAATTCCTGCAGCACAAGCTGTAAGGCCCGCGCCGTATGTTCAAGTCAGGACGCCGCTGTCCTGCACCGCCGTATGCAGCAGCGCTTCCACTTCATGCGCGGGCAGCGGGTGGCTGAAGTAATAGCCTTGCGCCTCGTCGCAGCCATGGCGGCGCAGGTAATCGAGCTGCTCGGCCGTTTCCACGCCTTCGGCCACCACGCGCAGTTTCAGGTTGTGCGCCAGCGCGATGATGGAGACGACGATGGCCGCGTCGTCCGCGTCGCGCGCCACGTCGCCGACGAAACTGCGGTCGATCTTCAGCACGTCGATGGGGAAGGTGCGCAGGTAGGCGAAGCTGGAATAGCCGGTGCCGAAGTCGTCGATCGACAGCTGCACCCCCAGCGCCTTCATGTCGTGCAGCTGGCTGACGGCCAGCGCCACGTCGTGCATGAACAGGCTTTCCGTCAGTTCCAGCTCCAGGCAGGCGGGCGGCAAGCCCGTTTCCAGCAGCACTTCGGCGATCGATGCCACCAGGTTAGGCTCGTTGAACTGGCGCGCCGACAGGTTCACGGCCAGGCGCAAGGTATCGAGTCCCGCCGCATGCCAGCGTTTCACCTGCGCGCACGCTTCGCGCATGACCCAGGCGCCGATCGGCACGATCAGGCCCGTGTCTTCCGCCAGCGCGATGAAGCGCTGCGGCGCCACCATGCCCAGGTCCGGATGCTGCCAGCGCAGCAGCGCTTCCACGCCGACGATGCGCCCGCTGGCCAGGTCCACCTGCGGCTGGTAGTGCAGCACGAACTGTTCGCGTTCTAGCGCGTTGCGTAGCGCCGTCTCGATGCGCAGGCGCTCCAGGGTGGCCTGGTTCATGGCCGTCGTGTAGAACTTGATGTTGTTGCGGCCCTGTTTCTTGGCGCAGTACATGGCGATGTCGGCCTGCTCGATCAGGTTCTGCGTCTCGCCATTCAGGGTCACGTCGCCGGGCGCGTCGTAGCGCGACATGTCGTAGACGGCCACGCCGATGCTGCAGGTGACGAAGAATTCCTTGCCATCCAACAGTACCGGCTGGGCCACGGCATCCATCACGCGCTGCACGATGGCGCTGCTGAGCACTTCGTCCGCCTGTTCGCACAGGATGGCGACGAATTCGTCGCCCGACAGGCGCGCCACCGTATCGCTTTCGCGCAGGCTGGCCTGCAGGCGCGTGGCGATGGTTTTCAGCAGCAGGTCGCCAGCCTTGTGACCGAGGCTGTCGTTGACGAACTTGAAGCGGTCGAGGTCGATCAACAGTACCCACAATGCGCGGTTCTTGCGGCGCGACAGGGCCATCGCCTGCGCCAGGCGGTCGCGCAGCAGGGCGCGGTTGGGCAAGCCCGTCAGCACGTCGTGGTGGGCGATGTGCTGGATTTGCTGCTCGGCCAGCTTGCGTTCCGTGATTTCGGAACCCGTGCCCCGGTAGCCGCGGAATTCACCGAGTTCGTTGAACAGCGGTTCGCCATTGATGCTGAACCAGCGCAGCTGGCCGTCGCGGTCGTGCATCGCATATTCGAGGTTGGAAAAGGGCAGGTGCGCTTCCAGGTTGGCGATATGCTGCTTGCCCCAGCGCGAATTGCGCATCTCCGGATTGTTTTCCCAGCGCGTCATGCCGATGAAGCGTTCCAGCGGCATGTTCGACTTGTCCGTGAAACCGCTGGTGATGTGGGTAAAGCAGAAGTTGGCATCCTGTTCCCAGTACCAGTCCGAGGACAGGGCCAGCAGGCGGCGGAAGCGCTTCTCGCTTTCCTGCAGGGCGCGCTCCGTGCGCTGGCGCGCCCGCACGTCGGCGCTGAGCAGCTCGTTGCTGCGCTTGAGGTCGGCCGTGCGTTGCTCCACCAGCAACTGTACGCGGCGCGAGCGCTGCGTCAGCGACTGCACGAAAGCGGCCGTCAGCAAGCTGAACAGCAAGCCCGTGATCACGGTGAATAATGAGCCCAGATGGTCGGCCAGGAAGGGGCGCGGATGGGCCACCACGCGCACATGCCAGGGCCGGCCGGCGGAAGTAAAGGCCCGGTCATAATGGTCGTGGTAGGCAAAGTGCAGCCAGCGCGGCAAGGATTCCCAGGCGCCGCCAGCTTCGTTGGCGGGCGCCTGGCCATGCCGGAAGATCAATTGGCGCGGGTCGGCGCCGGCGTCCGCGTAGACGCTCAGTTCGAGCTGCGGGTCGCCCAGCAGGTCGGCGCCGGCGAGGATTTTCTGCACCAGTTCCCCGGCCAGGATGACGGCCGCCGTATCGCCGATCAGCGCCGCGCGCCGCTGCTGCACCGTCTGCAGGGGCGCGCCGTGGCGGTACACGGGATGCACCATGACGAAACCTTGCCGTGGTCCCTGCGCCAGGGCCAGCAAGCCGGTGGCGGTGGTCTGGCCGCTGATGATCGCCTGTTCCAGCGCGCGCGCCAGCACACCGTTCGGGCTGACGTTCAGGCCGAAGGCGGGGCCGTTGCCCTGCAAGGGTTCGAGGTAGTCAACCACCAGGTAGCTGGCGCGCGTCGTCGCGGGCACGACGACGCCGTCGCGCATTTCCGTCATGGCGTAGTCGGGCACGATGCGCCGCAGCTCCGCTTCGAATGCGGCGCGCTGCGCATGCGGCACGATGCGGTGGAAATTGAAGGCCTGGATGAACGGGTGGCGCCGCAGCAACGGCGTGGTGAAGTCATGGAACTGTTCGCGCGTGACGGGCACGACGGCGGCAAACAGCTGGTTCGTCGTCGTCAGTACCTCGACCGCATCGTCGAGTCCCTGCTCGATGGCGGCCACCCTGGCGCCGGCGCGCTGCTGCAGGCTCAGGCTCATCTTGTCGTATTCGAGCTGGCTGATGGCGGCGAACAGCACGGCCGTCACGCTGACGCCGCAGGCAAAGGTCAGCGCGGCCGCGGCGGAAATCGACAATGGCAGGCGGCCACGCAGCATGGTTTTTCCTATCTCACTTCATGGTCACTTGGGTTCCGCAGCGCCTGCCGGCCCCACGCAGGCCGTAGTTTGTCATAAACCACATCCAGCATGCTGATTTTGCACCAAAACACTGCAAATAAGCAACAATATCTCTGGCCGGGGAAGATGACTTTCAGTCGCTGCCCGCGCCGGACTGGCGGCGCAAACGCCACAATTGCCATGCCGGCAGAAAGCGGTTCAGGAACGCCAGGCCGGCCATCCGGCGCCAGCGCACCAGGCGCACCACGCGCACGGCGCGGCCGCCGGCGCCCGGGTCCTGCCCGGGCTTGGCGGCGAAGACGATGCGGTTATTGCCGGCGATGCCGTCGAAGTGGCAGACGGCGCCGCGGAAGGTGAGCATCAGCCGCGCCAGCATGGCGGGGTAATGCTCGTCATAGCTGAACAGGTTGGCCACCAGCACGCCGCCGGGCAGCAGGGCGCGCAGGCAGTCCGCATAGAAGCGCGCACTGCCGAGGGCGGGCGGCAAGCCCGTTTCGTCGTAGCCGTCGAGCAGCAGCACGTCCGCGCAGCCCGGATGCTGGCGGATGTAGCTGACGGCATCCGTCTCGATGATGCGCAGGCGCGCATCGTCGGGCGGCAGCATGAACTGCTCGCGCAGGGCGATCACGTCGGCGCGCAATTCCAGCACCGTGATGCGCGTATCGGGCAGGTGGCGGTGGCAGAATTTCAGCAGCGAACCGCCGCCCAGTCCCACCATCAGGATGTGCCGCGGGCGCGGCACGAACAGCGTAAAGCACATCATCGCGCGCGCATAGCGCAGCAGCAGATGGTCGGGGCGTGACAGCAGCATTTCGCTCTGGATCATGCCGGGCTGGAATTCCAGGCGGCGCCGGTCGCCACAGGTGTGCACCTGCGGGGCAAGTGGGGTGGTGCTTCTGTTTTCCGGCATGGGACGACTTCGCTGAGTAGGCTGGGGGAGATGCTTTGTTGCATTCAGAGAAATCTGATAAGCTCCCGTGAGCATACCCGATTAATCCGCGCCGAGCATGCGTATATGTACGGCGCGCGGCGGCACGGCCGCGCAGTCGGGCACCATGGAGACAAGCATGTTTTTGGATCACCCCATCATTACGGCGACGAACAGTTTCACGGAGCCTGACCGCATCGAGCGGCTGACGCGCGTGTATGGTTACGCGGCGGCGCTGGCCGACCAGGCCGCCAATGTCGGATTCATTGAAAAAGTGGCGCAGATCCACGACCACAAGGGCACCCTGATCGTGTTCTGGCACGAGGCGCCCAGCGAAGTGGAAAAGCAGTATTTCGTGCAGGCGTGGGCCAGCAAGATCGGCGACGGCAGCACCAATGTCGAACACGAAATCTGACCTGGCGCGCCGCGCCTGCGCATCGATCGCGTAGCCCATGGATATCAAGACCCTGGTACTGGCCCTGGCGCTCGGCAACCTGAGCCTGTGCGCGGCCCTGTTCTTCTTCGAGTACGAGCGCAAGAAGTCGCTCAGCATGTCCACTTGGGCGGTGGCCAAGCAATGCCAGGCCGTGGCCTGGTGTCTGCTGTATTTCCGCGGCGTGCTGCCCGATTTCCTCTCCATCCTGCTTGGCAACAGCCTGCTGTTTGCCGGCATGGCGCTCGATGCGGGCGCGCTGTGGCAGGCGGCCGGGCGCAGCGGCTGGCGCCGCACCGTTCTGCCGGCGCTGGGCCTGTCGGTGGGATTGTTTGCCGCCTGCTACCTGTTCGACGTGGCGCCGCTGCTGCGCAGCGCCGGCGGTTCGCTGATCGTGGCCGGCTTCTTCCTCTCCGGCGTGGCCGCCCTGTGCCTGAAGTGGCGCGAGGCGAGCATGCTGCGCCGCTTCCTCGTCGTCAGCATGGGCATCCTGTCGCTGCTGATCGCCGCGCGCGGTGTGCTGGCCGCCGCCGTCCCCGGTTTTGACGCGGAGCTGATGCAGCTGGCCGGCTTCGGCGCCCTGTACCTGATGATGCTGACGAACGCCTTCGGCTATCTGCTGCTGTCGCGTGAAAAACTGGGCGGCGAGCTGGCGCGTCTGGAAGTGCTCGATGCGGCCACGGGCGTGCCGAACCGGCGCGGTTTTTACCAGGCGCTGGCGCCATGGATGGCGCTGGCGCGCCGGCCCGGTTTGCCGACGGCGCTGGTGGTGCTCAATATCGACCACTTCAAGCGAGTCAACGACAGCTATGGCCATCCCGTGGGCGATGCGGTGCTGAAAACCATCGTCGACACGTGCCGCCAGCAACTGCGCGACAGCGACCTGATGGGCCGCCTGGGCGGCGCCGAATTCGCCATCCAGTTGCCGCGCACGACCCTGGTCGATGCGTTGATGGTGGCCGAGCGCATCCGCGCCGCCGTCGAAGCGCTGCCCGTCAAGACGGAGCGCGCCGTGCTGCAGCTGACGGCCAGCCTGGGCGTGACCACCATCCGCGCCGAAGACAGCACCGTCAGCCTGTTCAAGCGGGCCGACGAGGCGCTGCAATCGGCCAAGCAGGCGGGCCGCAACCGCGTCGTCGAGGCGCAAGCTGCCAGCACTCTCGATATTTAAATCGGATTACTTCTTGTGCGAGCCCAGCCAGCTCGGTTCCTTGCCGCATTCCTTGGGCAGGAACAGGGCATCGAGGCCCGGATCGCAGCGCCGGTCAGGCGCTTTCATCGGCTCGACGGTCAGCCATTCGCTCTTGGGCAGTATCTTTTCTTCGCGTGGCGCCACGGGCGGCGCGGGCGGCAGGCTGTCTTGCCAGCGTGACTCTGACGCTGTTGCAGGCGCGGCCGCAGTGGCCCAGTCTGCGTCAACTTGCGCGGCGTCCGCTGGCGGCGTGTCCGCGTGCGCGGCGGCGCACAGCAAGCTGCCCGCGAAGAAGAACATGCGCATGGCTGTGCTGTTTATGGAAATCATGGTTGGTCCTTGGTCGGTGCCGCGAAGGCGGATCCTGCATTATGACGGCAGCCGGAAGCAAAAAGACAAGGAAATTGCAACGGCATGTTACCAAAGGGACTATAGTTGCTGGTAGCAAGCACGTGCGCCGCGGCAAGGTGATTGAACGGTGAACCAGGCGTGGAGCGCCTTCACCGGAACATGTGCATTCCCTAACTTTCATTTAAGCTAGGCAAGTTATGCTGTGGCATGCACGCCAGGCTGCCCTTGTTGTCCTTTGCTGTCCACACCGCAGTTCCCCTTTTTTACTCTTGCCAGGCCCATAATGAAAATGCTTAAATCCCTGCCTGTATGGCCGCTTGCCGCCCCGATTGCCGGCTGGCTGTTCCTGTTCGGTTCCACCTTCAATGTCGGCGGCGCCTACCAGATCCTGCTGGTCGCTGGCCTGATCGGCAGCGTGCTGGCCGCCGTGTACCACGCGGAAGTGGTGGCGCACCGCATCGGCGAACCGTACGGCACCCTGGTGCTGGCACTGGCCGTGACCTTGATCGAGGTGGCGCTGATCGTCTCGCTGATGCTGGCAGGCGGACCGGAAACGACGGGCCTGGCGCGCGACACCGTGTTTGCCGCCATCATGATCATCCTGAACGGCATCGTCGGTATCTGTTTGCTGCTGGGCGCAGGGCGCCACCGTGAGCAGACCTTCGGCCTGCTGGGCGTGAGCGCTTCGCTGGCCACCCTGGCGGCCATCGCCGTTCTGACCCTGGTGCTGCCGAACTACACGTCGAGCGCCGCCGGCCCCTTCTACAATTCCAGCCAGCTGATCTTCATCGCCGTCATTTCCCTCGTCCTGTATGGCACCTTCGTGCTGGTGCAGACGGTGCGCCACCGCGATTACTTCCTGCCCAAGGAGGCCGTCGGTGATGAAGAGGTGCATGCGGCGCCACCCACGCCAACAGTCGCCTGGGTCAGCGCCGGCGCGCTGCTGGTGTGCCTGGGCGCCGTGGTGCTGCTGGCCAAGTCGCTGGCGCCCGCGCTGGAGACGGCGATTGCCGCCATGGGCGCGCCGAAAACCCTGGTCGGTATCGTCATCGCCGCCATCGTGCTGCTGCCAGAAGGCCTGGCCGCCGTGCGCGCCGCGCGTGCCAACCGCCTGCAAACGAGTCTGAACCTGGCGCTCGGCTCCGCACTGGCCAGCATCGGCCTGACGATACCGGCTGTTGTCGTGGTGTCGCTGGCCACGGGCCTGACAATTACCCTGGGTCTCGATATCAAGTCGACGGTGCTGCTGCTGCTGTCGCTGATGGTGGCCACCCTGTCGCTGGGCACGGGCCGCACCACGGTCATGCAGGGCACGGTGCACCTGGTGATTTTCGCCGTGTATTTATTTACCACCATCGTGCCGTAGAACACCTGTCAAAACCTACTGCGCGTCGGAATTTGTGGCCTGCGATGCTCACTGTACCTTCGTACAGTTGCGCTTCTCAACCACAACTTCCTTCCGCTCGCTACGGTTTTGTCAGACGTTCTTAAACGTCACGGCTACGCGCTGTTTTGTCACAATCCTGTCACGCCGCTGTCATACGATGGGGGTAGTGTGGTAGGATTTTTAAATCGTTTAAATGATTTATATAGTTTAGCAACTGAGTTTGCCAACTTTTTCAGTTGGCACAGCAATGACAAGACAAGAGGCCAGTATGTATGCAGCGGTGGACCTGGGGTCCAACAGTTTTCGTTTACACGTCGGCAAGCATGATGGCGACACGATCCGCGTGGTCAAGAGCGTGCGCGATCCGATACGCCTGGCCGCCGGCCTGGATGCCAATGGCGACCTGACCGAGGCGGCCATGCAGGGCGCGCTGGCCTGCCTGCAGCGCTTTCGCGCCATCCTCGCGGGCTTCGAGCTCGATGCCGTGCGCGTGGTGGCCACGTCGGCCATGCGCGTGGCGCGCAACGGCGCCGTCTTCCTGCCGCTGGCCGAGCAAGCCATCGGCTACCCGATCGAAATCATCTCGGGCGAGGAAGAGGGGCGCTTGATCTACATGGGCGTGGCCAATGCGCTGGCCATACCCGGCGAACGCCGGCTGGTGATGGATATCGGCGGCGGCTCGACGGAACTGATACTGGGGCGCGGCAACGATATCGAGCGGGTCGAGTCGTTCAGCCTGGGCACCGTCAAGCAAAGCCTGTCGTTCTTCATCGGCGGGCGCATCGACGCGCCGTCGTTCGAGGCGGCTATCCTGTCGGCGCGCAGCCATTTCGAGGATGCCGCGCCGCCATACCATCCGCAGCACTGGAAGACGGCCTATGGTTCTTCCGGCACCATCCGCACGATCGCCGACATCATCGCCCGCAACAAGCTCGGTGACGGCTTGCTCACGAGCGCCAGCCTCGACGCGCTGGCGCGCCGCTTCATCGAACTCGGTCACACGAGCCGCATCGACATGCCCGGCTTGCGGCCCGACCGCGCCAGCACCATCGTCGGCGGCCTGGCGATCTTGATCGGCCTGTTCCGTGAACTGGCCATTCCCGCCATGACGCCGATCGAGGCGGGCTTGCGCATGGGCGTGATGTGGGATCTGTACCTGCGTTCGACCAAGCGCGACCGTCGCGAACAGTCGGTGCAGGGCTGCATGGAGAAATTCCATATCGACCAGCAGCGCGCCGGCCGGGTGGCCGAGCAGGCGCTGGCCATGTATGCGCAGCTCAAGCCCACGTCCGACGCGCTGGTGAAATGCCTGCGCTGGAGTAGCCTGCTGCATGAGGTGGGCCTGGCCGTGTCGCAGACGGGCTACCACAAGCACGCCTCCTACATCGTGGAAAACGCGGACTTGCCCGGTTTTACCACGCGCGAGCAGAAGACCATGAGCCGGCTGATCCTGGCGCAGAAGGGCAACTTGCGCAAGATCGGCGAAGTGCTGTCCGACCCCGATTTCGCCAAGGCCGTGCTGGCGCTGCGTCTGTCGATTTTGCTCATGCATGCGCGCATCGAGGCCGATTTCAGCGAACTGCGCCTGCGCATGAAGAACCGCATCGAGCTCGATATCAAGCGCGGCTGGGTGGCGCACCATCCGACCGTGTCGTTCTGGATCGAGAAGGAGCAGGAATTCTGGGACGAGGTGGGGGTCGATTTCACCATCCGCGCCAGCGCGTAGTGGATCATTGGGTCATGCCATGCGCATGACTTGATGTGCAGCAAGCAAGATTTTTAAAAACAGTATATATTGTTTATATTATTTACTAGATTGGAAAATCCATGACCAAAACCGTCCCAGCGAAAAAGCCCGACAGCGCGCCCGTATCGATGTTCCCTACCAGCGCCTCGATCAATGCGGCAGCGGCCAAGGCCGCACCGGCCGCCAAGCCTGCAGTGAAGCCTGCAGTGAAGCCCGCAGCCAAGCCGGTGGCAAAAGCCGCCGTCAAGCCAGTGGCCGCCAAACCTGCCGCAGCGAAGCCGGCAGCAGCGAAGCCAGTAGCAGTGAAGCCAGTAGCAGCGAAACCTGTCGCCGCCAAGCCTGCCGCTGCCAAGGCGCCAGCCGCCAAGCCGGCGGCCAAGGCCGTCGTCGCCAAGCCGGTCCCCAAAGTCGCTGCCAAGCCGGTCGCCAAGGTGGCAGTGAAAGCCATTGCGAAGCCCGCCGCCAAGCCGGCAGCGAAAGCCGCCGTCAAACCGGTAGCCAAACCAGCCGCCAAGCCTGCGCCAGCGAAAAAAGCGCCGGCCGCCAAGGTCGCCGCCGTCAAGGAAAAAGCCCGCAAGCCGAAACTCGTGCGCGACAGCTTCACCATGCCGGAGGCGGAATACGAAGTCCTGGGCCAGGTGAAGAAAGCCTGCCTGAAGGCCGGTTTCGAGATCAAGAAAAGCGAATTGCTGCGCATCGGCGTAGCGCTGATCAGCCAGATCGACCTGGCCACCCTGCAAAACGTGCTGGCCGGCTTGCCGCAGCTGAAAACGGGCCGTCCGAAGAAGGATTGATGGCGCGGGCAGGGGCCGCCCCCTGCCTGGCCGTTCTGGTTTACCATGGGGCCTGTGAAAGTTCCCCCATGGTTGCCATGTCAGAAGATACAGAGATCGAACGCGCCGGCTTCGTCGAGCGCGCCATCGTCCGCCACCAGGCGGGCGTTGCTACCCCCGCCATCGACCACGTCGCCGAGGAAATCCCCGTCGCGCTGGTCTTCAATGGCATTTCCCACGTCGTCATGATGGCCACCCCGCGCGACCTGGAAGCGTTCGCCTACGGCTTCGCGCTGACGGAAGGCGTGGTCGCTTCCGCCGATGCCATCTTCGATTGCGAAGTGTTCCTGCGTCCCGATTCCGCCGAAGTGGCCTTGCGCATCGCCCAAGAGGATTTCGTGCGCCTGAAGGACCGGCGCCGCCAGCTGACGGGCCGCACGGGCTGCGGCGTGTGCGGCATCGACAGCATCGACATGCTCGACTTGCAGCCGGCGCCGCTGCCGCCATCCCTGATCCGCGTCGACTTGCCGGCCGCGCTGGCGCGTGCCTCCGCCGGCTTGCGCGAGCACCAGACGCTGATGCGGGAGACGGGCGGCGTGCACGCGGCCGCGTGGTGCACGCCCGATGGCGATATCGTGCACGTGTTCGAGGATGTCGGCCGCCACAACGGCCTCGATAAACTGATCGGCCATCTCGCGCTGCACGGTATCGACATGCGGCGCGGCTTCGTCTTCCTGTCCAGCCGCGGCAGCTACGAGCTGGCGCGCAAGGCGGCGCGCATGCAGATTCCGCTGCTGGCGACGATTTCCGCCCCCAGTTCGCTGGCCATTTCCATCGCCACGCAGGCGGGCATGAAGCTGGCGGGATTCTGCCGCCAGGATGCCTACGTCGACTACACGCCCGGCATCACGCTTTAACTTCACTGCGCTCCAGCAGCACGGGCACGGACTTCGACGTGGGCGTGCCGGCGCCGTCGGCCGTGCTGGCCAGCGGCACCAGCGCGTTCGTCTCCGGGTAGTACGCGCCCAGGCAGCCGCGCGGGATGTCGTAGGCGACGAGCCGGAAGCCATCGGCGCGGCGCGCCACGCCATCGTCCCAGGCGCCGATCAAGTCCACCAGCTCGCCATCGGCAAAACCCAGCATGGCGATATCGTCCGCATTGGCGAAGACCACCTTGCGCGTGCCGTACACGCCCCGGTAGCGGTCATCCATGCCGTAGATGGTGGTGTTGTACTGGTCGTGCGAGCGTGTGCTCATCAAGACCATCAGGCGCTCGCCGTGGCGCGCTCTAGCACGGTGCAACGGCGTATCGAGGTCCAGCGGGGCGACGAGGAAGCTGGCCTTGCCGCTGACCGTCTTCCACACGCGTTCGCGCGACGCCACCGTCAGATGAAAGCCACCCGGCTGCGCCACCCTGGCGTTGTAGTCGTAAAAATCGTCAAACACCTTTTCGATGTCGTCGCGGATGCGCGCATAGTCGGCCGCATACGCGCGCCAGTTCACCAGGACGCTCCCCACCGTCGCTTCGGCCATGCCGGCCACGATGGCCACTTCCGAGCGCAGCTGCGGCGAAGCGGGCGCATTGCGGCCGTACGAGATATGCACCATGCTCATCGAATCTTCCACTGTCACGCCCTGCGCCACGCCGCCTTGCACGTCGATTTCCGTGCGCCCCAGGGTGGGCAGCAGCAGCGCTTCCTTGCCGATGACCAGGTGGCTGCGATTGAGCTTGGTGGCCACCTGCACCGTCAGCGCGCACTGGCGCAGGGCGGCAAAGGTCAGCGGCGTGTCGGGCGTGGCGGCCGCGAAATTGCCGCCCAGCGCAATGAACACTTTTACCTCGCCGCGCTGCATGGCTGCGATGGTCGCCACCACGTCGTGGCCATGCGCGCGCGGCGGCGCGAATCCATACACCTGGCCCAGGCGGTCGAGGAAGGCCGCCGTCGGCTTCTCCTCGATGCCCACCGTGCGGTCGCCCTGCACATTGGAGTGGCCGCGCACGGGACACAGGCCGGCGCCCGGCTTGCCGATCTGCCCGCGCAGCATCATCAGGTTCGACAGCATGCGGATGGCCGCCACGCTGTGCTTGTGCTGCGTCAGGCCCATGCCCCAGGTGGCGATGATGCGCTGGCCCTTGACGAAGATGTCCGTCAATGCCTCGATCTGCGAACGGTTCACGCCCGATTCTGCCACGAGCAGTTGCCAATTCTCTGCGCGCAGGTCATCGCGAAAGGCGTCGAAACCGCTGCAGTGTTCAGCGATGAAGGCGTGGTCGATGACGGCGGGCCTGCCTGCCGCCTGCGCCGCATCGTCATGCTCGACGACGCGTTTGGCGACGGCCTTGATCAGGGCGAAGTCGCCGCCCAGCGTCGGTTGCACGAACAGGCCGGCCAGGCGCGTGCTGCCCAGGGTCGCCATTTCCAGCGCGCTTTGCGGGTCCATGAAGCGCTGCAAGCCCCGCTCGCGCAGGGGATTGATGGAGGCGATGCTGCCGCCGCGGCGCGCGCAGTCGCGCAGTTCGCCCAGCATGCGCGGGTGGTTGGTGGCGGGATTCTGGCCGAAGATGAGGATGGTGTCGGCCAGTTCGAAGTCGGCCAGGGTCACCGTGCCCTTGCCGATGCCCACGGTGGCCGGCAAGCCGCGGCTGGTCGCCTCGTGGCACATGTTGGAGCAGTCGGGGAAGTTATTGGTGCCGTACAGGCGCGCCATCAGCTGGTACAAAAACGCGGCTTCGTTGCTGGCGCGGCCCGACGTATAGAACGCGGCCTGGTCCGGGTCGGGCAGCGCGCGCAGGTGACGGCCCACGAGGGCAAAGGCGTCATCCCAGGAAATCGGCATATAGCGGTCGCTGGCGGCGTCGTACACCATCGGTTCCGTCAAACGGCCGTGCTGTTCGAGCGCGTAGTCCGATTGCTCCAGCAACTGCGTGACGGTATGGCTGGCGAACAGCTCGGGGCCGGCGCGGCGGCTGGTCGCTTCGGCGGCGACGGCCTTGGCGCCGTTTTCGCAAAAGGCAAACGTGGAAGCGTGGTTGCGGTCGGGCCAGGCGCAGCCGGGGCAATCGAAGCCGTCCGGCTGGTTTTGTGCCAGCAGCGCCTTCAGGTTCTCGGGCGCGACCCGTTCCTGGCGCAGGCTGATGGCCACGTGTTTCAGCGCGTCCCAGCCGGCGGCCGGCTTGGTGTAGGGCGTGATGTGCGGTGCGTCCTGGTCTTTCATGGGCTCTTTCGGCTGGGCGAGTGTGGTAATTATGCACGATCCCAGAATGACATTGACTTGCGTCACGGAAATGACATTCGGCTGTCATTTTCCTGACATATTAGGCAAGTACGCTGGAGTTGTCTTGATCACAGGGATGAAACCATGCAAAACATAATCGCATCAAACGAAGCCAAGGCCCGTCCGGTCCAACTGGTGCTGAGCCAGGCCACGACAGCGTCGGAATTGCGCGAAGTGCAGCGTTTGCGTTACAAGGTGTTTATCGAGACCATGGGGCTGACGTCGCTGGCGAACGCCGATGGCCTCGACAGCGATGAATTCGATGCGCACTGCGATCACCTGATCGTGCGCGACGCCGATACCCTGAAAGTGGTGGGCACCTACCGCGTGCTGAGCGCGGCCAAGGCGGCCAAGATCGGCCGGCTGTATTCGGAAAACGAGTTCGACCTGAGCCGCCTGAAGAATTTGCGCGGACGCATGGTCGAAGCGGGCCGCGCCTGCATCCACCCGAAATACCGGGGCGGCAGCGTGATCATGCTGCTGTGGTCGGGCCTGGCCGAGTACATGCGCCGCGAGCGCTGCGACTACCTGGTCGGCTGCGCCAGCATCAGCCTGGCCGATGGCGGCCATAACGCTGTCGCCGTGTACCAGGCGCTGGCCGAAAAGCACATGGCCCCAAGCGAATACCGCGTCACGCCGCACCTGCCTTTCCCCATCCACCAGGTGGAAGCGGCGCACAAGCCGCAAGTGCCGCCGCTGATCAAGGGCTATCTGCGTTCGGGCGCCTGGATTTGCGGCGAACCGGCATGGGATCCCGATTTCGAAAGCGCCGACATGTTCATGATGATGCCGCTGGCGAATCTGGACGAGCGCTATGCGCGCCATTACGGGGTGGTGCCTGGCTAAGGCTAGCGCCGGGAAGTGATGCCTGCAGCTGGCCGGCCAGCACCTGCACGGCGCTGCGCAAGCCGGTGTCCGGGCTGTCGGACGGCAGCAGTTCAAGCAGGAAGCGCAGCGGCGCCGTGATCGTTTCGGGTTCGCCGATGCTGCCGTGGCGCCGCACGGCGTCGTGGTACAGGGCCAGGAAAGCGGCGCGCGCGGGCGCGTCGAAGGGCTGGCCGTCCGGCACCTGCCACAGGGCCGCCAGCAGGGCGGCGCGCACGGGGGCGCCGGCGTCGATGGCGCGGTGTTCGTCCGCGTGGCGCTGGCGCGCATAGGCGATGGCGTCGTGCAGCAAGTCGCCCAGCTGCGGATCGAGCGCGCGCCAGGCGCCGCCGTCGCCATGGGCTTTCAGCAGCAGGGCACCGGCCAGCACCTGGAAAATCAGGTCGCAGTCGGCTACGCCGCTGCGCCGCCGCGCTTCTTCCAGCGCGGCCAGGCAGGCATCCGTCATGGCGCGCAGGGCCGGCGCGCCCGAGTTTCCTTCGCGGCAGGCCAGGCGCGCCTGCAAGGCCCAGTAGCGTCCCAGCAGGGCCAGGCGCTGTGCCGTGGGCGCCAGCGCCACCAGCAGGTCGATATGCTGTTTCCCATCCTGCAGCAACCGGCGTCCCTGCGCCATATCGGGTACGGCCGGCACCTCGATGCCGGCGCCCGCATCGAGGCCGCACAGGGCCGCGCCCTGGCGTATCTCCAGTTCCGCCCAGTGCGCCAGCGCGCGCAAGCCCACCTTGCCGTCGGCCGCGCTGTGCGCCGCCCGGTAGTGTTCGATGGCGCGCAAGGTGTTCTCCAGCCCACCGAGGCCGGCGCGCGTGGCGGCCATGTTTTCGCGGATGTCGGCGCAGCCGAAGAAGCGCGCGCGCACGGCTTCCTCGATGCTGGCCAGCTTTTCCTCGATGGCCGCGCGGCGCGCAGGATCGGCGCCGGCCAGGCGTGCGTGCAGGGTTTCCAGGTCGGCCAGCAAATGGCCGTGGTAGTGGTAGTCGGGCGCTTGCCAGGGCCGGCTCTGGGTGTTCGGAAAGCGGTAGCGGTCGTCGCCGTACGCCTGGTAGGCGCCCCAGGTGTTCGAGGCGGGGAACTGCAGGTAGGCCGCTTCGCGCGCCAGGCGCACGGCGTCGCCGAAATATTCGCCGCTCAGCATGGCGTGATAGAAGCTGTGCGCGAAGATGCTGGCCGCCTGGTCGTCGATGCGCCAGCCGGCCGCGATCACGGCCTGCGAACCCATTTCAATGAAGGCCGTGGCCAGGCTGGCGGCCAGTTTCGACCACGGCGCGATGGCGTCCGGGCGCATGTCGCCCAGGTGGCAGCAATTGATGAAGACGAATTGCGGCACGCGTTTGAGTTTGCCCACCTGCGCCGCCGTCAGCCGCGTCTTCGGTCCCAGCACCAGGCCCGTATGGGCGATGCCGGGACCGGCCACTTCGCCGTGGCCGGCCAGGTGGATGGCGAAATAGCGCTCGTCGAACAGGTGCACCAGCACGCGCTGGGCCTGCGGGCGCAGCAGCTCACGCACCTGGTAGCCGTACGTGCCGAACATGTGCGCCACGTCCTGCGCCTCGGCCTGCGCGGCGGGCAGTTCGGGCAGGCCGGAATCGGTGTCGCCGATCACCAGCACGCTGTTGCTGGGCGGGCTGACGGCGGACGGCTGCTCGCGCAGGCTGGCCAGCTGGCGCACCATGCCGATGCGCGTCGACAACGGGCTTTCCTCGCTGCCCGCCTCGTCGCGCATCAGTTCCCAGGGATAGATGGCGGCGCTCTGGTCGACGGCCAGGATCAGGCCGCGCATTTCGGGGATGGCCGCCTTCAGGCCATTGGGCAGCATCAGTTCGTACAGGGCGCGCGACAGGCCCGGCTGGTCGGTGGTGTTGTCGGTGGCGTCCATGATCAGGCCATCGACGGCCTGCCGCTGGTTCGGCTCCTCGTCGACGCTGTTGTGGGCGCGGTCCGTCAGCACGGTGAAGCGCAGGGCGCCGGAGAGGTCGGCGGCGACGATCTGCACGCGGCGCCAGCCATTGTCGCCGCTCAGGCTGGGCAGGATGCGCCGGTAGCCGCCGGGGCTGTGGCGGATGCGCCGCTCGAACGTGAAGCTGCCCTGGTAGCGCGCTTCGGCCATGATCTGTTCGATGGCCACGGCGGCGGCGATGGCGCGCGCCTCGGACTGTTCATAGATGGCGATGTGGCCGATGCGGCACGCCATGCCCGCGTCTTCGAGGCGCCGGTTGGCGCTGCGCGCGCCGTCGATCAGGGCCCGCGCGCACAGGGCGATGCTCAAGCCGCCATAGCCGGAACCGGACAACAGGCTGGCCACGCGCAAGCCGTGTTCGCCCATCGGCGGCGCGGCCACGTGGCCGGCGGCGCGCACCTGCAGGCAGACGCACGCGTATTCGAGCAGGCCGCCGGCAAAGGCGCGCGCCAGTTCGCCCGGCGTCAGTTCGCCCAGCGCGCCCAGGCCGATGACGATGGCGCCGCCGGGACGGCGCGCCGCGTCGGGCTGCAGCACCACGAGGGCGGAGTCGGGGCGTTGCGGAAAGCGGCCCAGCGCGTGGATTTCCTGCAGCTTGCCCGCCAGCAGGCGGTCGAGAAAACTCATGCTGCCGCGCAGCGATTCGGACGCGTAGCAGCCGCTCATGACGGGCGCGTCGGCCGAGGCCATGCTGCCGTGGATGACGGATAGGCTCAGCTGCGGCGCGCGGCTTTCCGGCGCACTGGCCGGGCCGGCGGCGCCGATGGCCGCGTCGAGCAATTCCTGCGGCTGCGGGTACAGCGGCGTCGCCTCTGGCACGTAGGAATGGAAGCGGGGCGGGGCGCCGCCGGGCGCATGCGGCGGATGGCGGGGCAGGGCTGCGGCCTGGCCGCTGTCGAGCAGCTGCGCGATGGCCGGGTAGTAGTCTTTTTGCAGCAGCAGGTCGCCATGCGCCACGGGCAGGTAGCAGGCGGCCACGCCGTCCGGCACTGCGCCTTGCCAGGCCGTGCGGCCATCGCCATCGGGCGACCAGGCCGTCTCGATGCCGCCGTCGCGCAGGCGCAGCGCCACCGGCGTGTCGGCGCAGCCGGTCAGATAGCTGCAAAGGCGGGCGTCGAGCGGGGCCGCTTCCAGCAGGGCGACGGTGGCGCGCGCCGCAGCCAGCGCTTGGGCCTCGGGCGCCTGCCAGCCGCCGGGCAGGTTCGCTTGCGCGTCGCCGGCGGCCAGCTGCGCCCATGTATTGGCGTCGAAATAATCGACACCGCCGCCCGCCTGCGGCCACGGCAGCATGTCCAGCACGCCGGGAAAGGCGCGCACGAAGCCGAGAAACTGGCGCCGCGTGTGCTTCCAGCCTATCCAGCACGCCAGCATCTGCACCAGCCGGTCGCGCCCCAGCAGCACTTGCACCATCGCCTGCGTGCCGCGGTTGGCCGTGCCCACCTGCAGCAATCGGCTGCCGGGCAGGGCGCCGAAGCGCTGCCAGCGGTCTTTCAGGGCCAGGCGCGCCACCAGTCCGCCCATGCCGTGGGCGACGATGCGCAACGGTTGTCCGCGCTGTTCCGCGTCGCGCATGGCGTCGTCGAGCACGGGCAGGAAGGCGCGGCACGACTCCTGCAGCGACAATCGCCAGTCATAGGTAAAAGGCCGCACTTCCTGGCTTTGCGCGAGAAAGCGGGCAAACGGTTCATAGCAGGACTCGATCCAGCCGGCGCTGACGATGTGCGGCTGGCCCACGGCCAGGCGTTCGATGCGCCCTTCGACCAGGTTGACGGGATCGAACCAGATGCGGTTGCTGCCCACTTGCAGGTGGCTGCCCATGATATCGGGCAGCAGCAGCGCGATGGGCGCGTGCGCGCGCCGTTTCGGCACTTCGCCGCCGCGCGCCAGCGGGCCGTGCTCGATGCCGGGCAGCGGCTGGTAGGCTGCCTCGTCGCCGGTGAGCACCTGCACGGCGGCCTGGCTGGACGGCGCGCGCTCGAAGTAGTTCATGTGGTGCGTGTGCGGCCCGCGCAGCAGCAGTTGCCGCACCGGCGTGCTGCGCGTGGCGCCGCCGGCCATCGAGGCGCAATTGACCACCAGGTCGTTCTGCCCACCGTACAGCTGGTCGCCGAGGCAGTCGCCCAGCCAGCCCAGCAAGCCATCGCCGCTGCAGGCACCGGCCAGCACGTGCAGCGGACTGGCCACGCGCACGTCGGGCGCGTTGAGCAGGGCCACCAGCGGCGAGTCGGGCATCATCGCTTCCAGGCCGGGCAGGATGCGCGCGTCGCAGCGCTGCCGCACCACGGCCAGCAGGAAGGCCATGGCGCCGTCGGGAACGCCGCCGTGCAGCAGCAGGTTGAACATCACGCTGGCCCAGCGGTCGAGGCGGCCCGACATCAGGGTGGTGCCGCGCGCCGGGCAAGCCACGCGCACGAAGCGGGCGATGCGGATGGCGCGCGTCTTCAGTTCCACGCTGAGCGCGCGCAGGCGCGCCGCATCTTCGTCGTAGCCGCCGCGTCCGCCCAGCCGCGCCTGCGCCGTGAAGTGTTCGATATCGTGGCTGTTGAACGCTTCGCCGCCCACGGTGTTTTCGCTCAACCGCTCCAGGCCGTCGCCGGCCAGGTCGACGGCGCCGCAGCTGTCGATGCGCTGCGCGCGCGCCAGCAATTCGCCCACCAGGCCGCCGCGCGAATGGGCCAGCAGGTGCAGCACGGCGCCGTGCGGCAGCTGGCGCACGAGGGTCAGCGCATTCTCGATGGGGCTGTCGCTGAGGCTGCGGTGCTCATAGCCGTAGATGCGGTTGCCGTATTGCGCCGCCAGTTGCGGCGCCAGCCCGTTGCGCCACAGGCCGCCAAAGCTGCGCCGGGTCGACGAGGCCGTGCCGTGCAACAGCAGCAGCACCGGTTCCGGCCCGGCGGGCAGGCTGGCGACGGCCGTCATGCTGCCCGCCTCGATGCCGCAGCGGTACAGGCCCAGGCGCTGTTCCAGCTGGCGGTCCTGGAAGGCGCCCGCCGCCGCCAGCGCCGTCATGGCGGCGGCGCCGCAGCGGTACACGCGCACGGCCCGCAGCATCCAGGCGCCCAGGCCGTCGCGGCTGGCGCCGGGCGGCTGGCGCGCCGCCTGCGGGCGCAAGGCCAGTCCCACTTCGATGCTGGCGGGGGCGCCGTCGCGCGCCACCGTGGCCGGTCCCAGGTAGCGTGGCAGGTCGAGGCTGCCCGCCAGCAGCGAACTGCCGTCGCACAGCAGCAGTTGCACGACGTCGGACGGGCCGATATCGAGCACGGTGCGGCAGCTGCCGATGCCGCGCGCGCTGGACAGCACATGGGTTTCGGCGTGCCAGCCGGGCGCGGCGGGGCAGTCGCCGGCGCTGGCGAGGGGATCGCGCGTGAGCGTCAGGCGCAGCACGGACGGCGCAAGGGGATCGCTGGACATGCGGTTGGGATCGCTGGTTAAAAGCTGACCTTGATGCCTGCTGGGACTATGCGTGTTGTGTCAGATCAAGTTTGCGTGGAAATGCAGGGGGGGAGAAGCTGGAGAGGGCTTGCTGGAGCGGGAGGGCAGAGAAACGGTCAGCATGGTTTGGGCTGGGTCTCTTCGCTATCGTGCTCGGATGTTGTGCGGTGAGCGAACTACGCGAATTGTATGGCAAAAGTTCATTGCGCCGGGAACCTGGGGTGCCTGGCATGGCATTACAACAGCGGGTGCTTCAATGGACTGGCGTGGCGGACAGTTCCTTCAGTTCGCGGATGGTGATGTCCGATTTTTCATGCATGCGCAATAAAATCGTTGCACCGACCGACAGTTTTCCGTGCCGAATCTTGCTGATGATGGGAGGCTGAACTTCCAGGACACGGCACAGTTCCGCATCATTTTTCAAGTTCAACTTCTCGATCAAGGTATCGAGCAGCTTGTTGGGCACAAAACTCGATGGTTCGAGCGCACGCGCCCGGTTCATCGCTTCAATCATTTCCAGCTTCTTTTGCCGAACGTTCATTTACTCCTCCTTCAGGTTATGCAAGGGACGAGACCACTTTATATGGTCCCGGCTATAGTTCGTCATCGCAGTACGGCTGTCTGGGTGACGTGACAACATTCGCGTTACAACATTGATAACCAGGCAAGTGTTTAAATAATACTACGATAACAAAACTTGTGACAGATGGTCAGTTAAATTAACTGATTGTTTGATCAATTTGGTTGACGATTGTTGTATTTTGTAATCCGCTTTTCGTCAGGATCATGGTCCGGTCCGCCATTTCGGCGGCGGCCAGCGAATGCGTGACCATGATCGCGCAACTGCCGTTGGCCTTGATTTCGGCGCGCAGCAATTGCAGGATGCTGTGCGCCGTGTCCGGGTCGAGGTTGCCGGTCGGCTCATCGGCCAGCACCAGCGCCGGCTTGTGGACGAGCGCGCGGGCGATGGCCACGCGCTGCATTTCGCCACCCGATAATTGCTGCGGGAAGTCGCCGCCGCGTCCGCCCAGGCCGACGGCCTCGAGCATGCTGGCGGCACGCTCCTGGGGCAGTCCGTTGAGCAGCAGCGGCAGGGCCACGTTTTGCAGCAGGGTCAGGTGCGGCAAGACGTGAAACGCCTGGAAGATAAAGCCCATGCGGGCGCGACGCAGCCGGGTCGCGGCGGCGTCATCGAGGCTGGACATGGCAATGCCGTCCACCAGGATAGGGTGCGCTTCGGCACCCGCATCGGGCGTATCGAGGCCGGCGATCAGGTTCAGCAGTGTCGACTTGCCCACGCCAGAGTCGCCCATGATGGCGATGAATTCCCCGGCCTTGAAGCGGCAGGAAATGTTGGCCAGCACGGGACGGGCATTGGCATAGGACTTCGACAGATGGCGCAATTCGAGCATGGTGTTAACGGTTACCGTAAAGGGAGGCACGCGGGGGAGAGGGGGGCCTGGGAACTGCAATGGCGCGCGGATTGTTTGGCCGGCAATGTGTAGTATACGACAGGCTTATGCTTTTTGCTTGGTAATACCAATTTTTCTGTGCGCAGCCTGTTTGACCTTAAGTTACCTGCCGCACGGCTGGCTTGTGCGGATTCCGTTATGATGGAAAAAAGTCATCGGCAAGGCGCCTGCAAACCGCTATGGCAGGGGCGGCGCGCCCGTTGGCTGACCGTGCAAGCCCTTCGTGAACCTAATATTGACGACGCCAGCCCATGACCATGCCACTTGCGCAACAGCAGTCCAATTTGTATCCCACCAGCAACGCAGAAGCGGCCAGCGCCACTCCTGCCACGATAGCCGAGATCAGCAGCGGCCTGCTGGCGCGCGATGCCTGGACCTCGCCCAAATACCTGTACGACGCGCTCGGCTCGAAGTTGTTCGAAGCCATCTGCGCCTTGCCCGAGTACTATCCGACGCGCACGGAAGCGGCCATCTTCGCCCGTCACGGCGCCGAGATCGCGCACGCCGTGGGGCCGGGCAGCACCCTGATCGACTTGGGCGCGGGCAATTGCGCCAAGGCCGCCAGCCTGTTTCCGCTGCTGCATCCGGCCCAGTACGTGGCCGTGGATATTTCCTACGATTTCCTCAGTGAATCGCTGAGCCGGCTGCAGCAGCGCTTTCCGCACATCGAGATGACGGGTCTGGGCCTGGATTTCTCCAGCCGCCTGGACTTGCCCGACAGCGTGCGCGACGCGCGGCGCCTGTTCTTCTACCCCGGCTCGTCGATCGGCAATTTTGCGCCTGAGCAAGCGACCGCCTTTTTGCGCCGCCTGCGCGCGAATGCGGACGGCGATGGCGGCCTGCTGATCGGCGTCGACCTGATCAAGGACGACGCCATCCTCGACGCCGCCTATGACGATGCGCTGGGCGTCACGGCTGCCTTCAACCTGAACATGCTGCGCCACGTGAACGGGTTGATCGGCGCCGACTTCGACGTGCGCGCGTGGCAGCACCATGGCTTTTTCAACGCCGACGAGCGCCGCGTCGAAATGCACTTGGAAGCGCGCAGCGAGCAGCTTGTCCATTGGAAAGGCGGCCAGCGGCGTTTCGCGAAAGGCGAGCGCATCCATACAGAAGACAGCTACAAATACACGCGCGCCAGCTTCGTCGGCTTGCTGGAACAGGCGGGGTTTTCCACCGTGCAAGTCTGGACGGACCCGCAGCAATGGTTTGCCGTGATTTACGCACGCGTGATCAGGGACTAAGAAAAAGATGCTGATCGATCACTACAACAAGGTGCGCCAGCACTCGCTGCTGCTGGCCGAACCGCTGTCCGACGAGGATTGCGGTGCCCAGTCGATGCCGGACGCCAGTCCCGTGAAATGGCATCTCGCGCATACGACCTGGTTTTTCGAAACGTTTATTCTGGAAAGCATGGAAGCGGCGTTCGCGCCCTTTCACCCGGCCTTCCGCGTGCTGTTCAACTCGTATTACAACGGCGTGGGCGAGAAGCACCCGCGCGCCCAGCGGGGCTTGCTGACGCGCCCCGGCATGGCCCAGGTGCGCGCTTACCGCGCCAATGTCGATGCGCGCATCGCGTGCCTGCTGGCGGGCGAACTGGCGCGCGGCGAGCGCGAACGGCTGACCATGCTGCTGGCGCTGGGCCTCGAGCATGAGCAGCAGCACCAGGAGTTGCTGTTGACGGACGTCAAGCACCTGCTCGCGCAGAGCGCCCTGTTTCCCGCTTACCTTGACACTGCGCCTGCGCTAGCGCAAGAACACGCGCAGCCCACGGCCTGGCTCGCGTTCGATGGCGGCCTGGCGCAGATCGGTCATGCGGGCGATGGCTTCTGTTTCGACAATGAATTGCCGCGCCACCCGCAATACGTGGCGCCGTTCGAACTGGCCAGCGCGCTGGTGACGAATGGCGAATATCTCGCCTTCATCGAGGCGGGCGGCTACCGCACGGCGCATTTGTGGCTGGCCGAAGGCTGGGACTGGGTACGCAGCCAGCAGCTCGAGTGTCCGCTGTACTGGCAGCGCGATGATGCCGGACACTGGCAGGAATTCACCTTGTTCGGCTTGCGTCCGCTCGACCTGCAGGCGCCGGCCACGCATCTGTCCCTGTTCGAGGCGGACGCCTATGCGCACTGGGCTGGCGCGCGCCTGCCGACGGAAGCGGAGTGGGAGCTGGCGGCGCAAGGCACCGCCGTGGAAGTTGGCCAGCTGCATCCAGCGGCGGGCGTGCCGGGAACGGGATTGCGGCAGATGTTCGGCCACTGCTGGCAATGGACCAGCAGCAGCTACGCGCCGTATCCGGGCTACCGCACGGCGCCTGGGGCACTCGGTGAATACAACGGCAAGTTCATGCTGAACCAGTATGTGCTGCGCGGCTCGTCCTGCGCCACGCCGGCCGGCCATGCGCGTGCCAGCTACCGCAATTTCTTCCCGGCCGGCGCGCGCTGGCAATTTTCCGGCATCCGCCTGGCACGCCAGGTGGAGTAATCGGCTTAGTGCAACCGCGGGACGGCAGGTGGCGGCGCTTTGCCTCCGGCGTTCTGTTCCAGCTTGAACTGGCTGACGAGGGTTTCCAGTTCGCCCGCCTGTTCATGCATGGCCGCCGCAGCCGCGGCCGCTTCCTCGACGAGGGCCGCGTTTTGCTGCGTCGTCTGGTCCATCTGCATGATGGCGGCATTGATCTGCTCGATGCCTTCGCTTTGCTCGTGGTTGGCGACGCTGATTTCACCGACGATGGCGCTGACCCGGCCCACGCTGGCCACCACTTCATCCATTGTGGCGCCCGCCTGGCTGACCAGCTGCGCGCCCTGGCCGACCCGGTCGACGGAGTCGGCGATCAGTTCCTTGATTTCCTTCGCAGCCGCGGCCGAGCGTTGCGCCAGGTTGCGCACTTCGGAGGCCACCACGGCAAAGCCGCGTCCTTGCTCGCCGGCACGCGCTGCCTCGACGGCCGCATTCAGGGCCAGGATATTCGTCTGGAAAGCGATGCCGTCGATGACGGCGATGATGTCGACGATCTTGCGCGACGATGTATTGATGGCGTCCATGGTGCCGACCACTTCCGCCATGGCCGAGCCGCCGCGCTGCGCGATGGCCGACGCCGAGCGGGCCAGGCTGTCGGCCTGGCGCGCATTGTCGCTGTTGCTGCGCACGGTGCCCGTCAGTTCGATCATCGACGAGGCTGTCTCTTCCAGCGCGCTGGCCTGCGCTTCCGTGCGGGCCGACAGGTCGGCATTGCCGCTGGCGATCTGGCTCGACGCGACGGCAATGGTGCCCGTGCCGCCGCGCACTTGCCCCACCAGGGTGGCCAGGTTGGTGTTCATGTCGCGCAGCGCCTGCAGCAGCTGGCCCGCTTCATCCTTGCCGTCGGCCACGATTTTGCTGCTCAAGTCGCCTCCGGCCACCGCTTGCGCCACGCGCAGGGCGTATGCGATCGGCGTGGTGATCGAGCGCGTGACCCGCCACGCAAAGAGCACGCCCAGCAGCAGGGCGGCCGTGCCCAGGCTGGCCATCAGCACATTGGCTGCGGAAATATTCTGCTGGATTTGCTGGCCGCCATGCACGACGACGCCGCGCTGGATTTCATTCAGGCGGTTCACGGTCTTTTGCAACTGGTTCAGGGCGGGCAGGGTGTCGTCGCGCACGTGCGTGGCCGCTTCCGCGCGCTGTCCCGCCACCAGCAGCTTGTCGGCCTGGCTGAACGAGACGACATAGGCCTTGCGCTGCTGCTTCAGCGTAGCCAGTAGTTCCTTGCCTTCAGGCAGCACGATCAGGCGGTCGAGGATGGTCAGCGCATCGGTGATGGTGGCCTTGTTGGCGTCGATTTCACCGTGGATGGCGTTGGCGCGGGCCGGATCTTCATGGATGAACAGTTCCAGCACCAGTGCCGCGTTCGAACGCGTGGTGCTGCGGATGGTGGCGATGGCGTCGGCCTTGGCCCAGTCTTTCTCGATGATGGCTTCGCTGAGCGCGCCGATCTTGTCCAGCCGGAAAAGGCCCGTGCCTACCAGCACTGCCATCAGCAGCAGCACCACGCCAAAACCGGCGCCCAGGCGCACGCCTATCTTCATATCCGTCAATTTCATACTGATTCCCTCGGTAGCTAGTGATCTGTCTCCGGTGGTCTTGTTATGAAATGATTATACGGCTGGCGATACCTGATTTGCACTACTAATTGCCTTATAGAAATGAAAAAGCGGCACGGCGATCAAGCCCTACCGCTTTTTCTCCCTATGAGGGATGCTTGATCCGTGTTCAGGCGGCGCTGGCAGCCACGTCGGCCGCTGTTGTTTTTTCGGCGTCCGTCTGCTTGATGCGGCGGTTCACGGCCGACAAGACGGCCTTGAACGAGGCGGTGACGATATTGCTGTCGATGGCGGCGCCGAACAGGGTCGGACCGTTATCGAGGCGCAATTCCACGTAGCAAGCCGCTTGCGCGTTGGCGCCGGAGCCGATCGAGTGCTCATGGTAATCCATCAGCTTGATGTCGAGACCGAGCGCATTGACGAAGGCATCGATGGGGCCGTTGCCGCCGCCTTGCAGGGCCAGCGGCGTCTGGCGGTGCGACAGGCTGATGTCGATCTGCACGGATTCGTCGCTGCTCGTGTCTTCCACCATGCGGTGCGAAGCGTAGGCGTACGGCGCCGTCTGCTCCAGGTATTCCTGCTGGAAGATTTCATGGATATCCTGCGCGGCGATTTCGCGGCCCGTGGCATCAGCCACCGCTTGCACGGCGCGCGAGAATTCGATCTGCAGGCGGCGCGGCAAGACCAGGCCGTATTCCTGTTCCAGCAAGTACGCCATGCCGCCCTTGCCGGACTGGCTGTTGACGCGGATCACGGCGTCGTAGCTGCGGCCCAGGTCGGCCGGGTCGATCGGCAAGTACGGCACTTCCCAGATGCTGTCCGGTTGTTGCTTGGCGAAACCTTTCTTGATCGCATCCTGGTGCGAGCCGGAGAAGGCCGTGAAGACCAGGTCGCCCGCATACGGGTGGCGCGGGTGGACGGGCAACTGGTTGCACTCTTCCACGCACTTGCGCACGCTGTCGATGTCGGAGAAATCGAGGCCCGGGTGCACGCCTTGCGTGTACAAGTTCATCGCCAACGTCACCAGGTCGACGTTGCCCGTGCGCTCGCCATTGCCGAACAAGCAGCCTTCCACGCGGTCGGCACCCGCCATCACGGCCAGTTCGGCCGACGCGACGGCCGTGCCGCGGTCGTTATGCGGGTGCACGCTGATGATGATGGAATCGCGGCGCGCCAGCTTGCGCGACATCCATTCGATCTGGTCCGCATACACGTTGGGCGTGCTGCATTCCACCGTCGATGGCAGGTTGATGATCATCTTGTTGGCGGGCGTCGGCTTCCAGATGGCGCTGACGGCGTCGCAGATATGCTTGGAGAAATCGAGTTCCGTCGTCGAGAACGATTCCGGCGTGTATTCAAAGCCCCATTCCGTTTGCGGATGCTGGGCCACCAGCTGTTTGACGAGGGTGGTGCCGGTGGTGGCGATATTCGTGATTTCTTCGCGCGACATGCCGAACACGACCTTGCGGAACACGGGCGCCACGGAGTTGTACAGGTGGACGATGGCGCGCTTGGCGCCGACGACGGATTCCACCGTGCGGCGTATCAATTCTTCACGCGACTGTGTCAGCACGATGATGGTGACGTCGTCCGGGATGCGGCCTTCATCGACGAGCTTGCGTACAAAATCGAAGTCCGTCTGCGATGCCGATGGGAAACCCACTTCGATTTCCTTCAAGCCGATGGCGATCAGCATTTCGAAGAAACGCAGCTTCTTTTCCGCGCTCATCGGCTCGATCAGCGACTGGTTGCCGTCGCGCAAATCGGTGCTCATCCAGATAGGCGGTTTGCTGATGATCTGGTTCGGCCATTGACGGTCGGTCAATTTAACTGGAGGAAAGGCGCGGTATTTGGAAGCTGGGTTTTGCAACATCATGATCGGGTACTCCTGAAGATAGGGGGAAATCAATGGTTGTGGCGCAAGCTTGCCGGGCGGCCACGAGACACTAGGCCAGGCAAGCGATCGGTAGCGGTAGCAGAGCGGCTGCGATGCCAGCGGGGGCGGTCGCAGTGGGGATTACGTGTACGAATGGGGATGGTGCAAACATCATCAAACCTTCCAGGGTTTTTGAAACACGCCGGCGTGTGGCCAGGCGAAGCAATGCGGCAAACTTATGCGCGTGCTAGGTGTAGTCGCGATAGCGACAGCAGGGAAGGGGATGGATGTTTGAAGGAGGACATGCACTCAATGTAAGGGAAGTCGGGCCGGGCTGTCAAGCGTTTCCGCGCTACATGTAAAGCACATGCGCTGCCTCGTCGGGCATTTCTTGTGCCATGCGCGCCAGGATGCGCTGCAACTGGGCCGCATCGTGAGGGAGCCGTGCCGCGAAGGCTGGCCACCCGCGCAGCTCGATCTGTTGCGGCATGTCCACCAGGCCCGTGACGGCATCCCAGAACGCATCCCAGTTCATGCCATAGAAGGAAGGGAAAGCCAGTGCCGTAGCCAAGGCCGCATGCAGTTGGCGCGGCGAGTTGATCTCGCTCAAGTCGATTGTCACGAGGGCTTGTCGATTCATCCTATTTCCTTGAGCAAGTTCCGCAGGTCCGTTTCGGCAAAATGGACTGGACGCCGCTACGGCGCCGATTTTTGGCAGCGTGCGGAAAATTGCATGGTGGCACTGTTTTCAAAAGGGGAATTGAACTCGCCCTTTACCTGCGTCAAGTTGCCAGTAAAGCGCATGGTCAGCGGGCCGCTGGCCGGCCCTGCGTCGTATGTGCAAGACAGGCTGTCGCCGCTTTGCCGGCAGCCGTAAAAGTTGCCCGCTTTGCCGCGCCCGTCAACCAGGTGGGTGCCTTGCGCGCCGTGCTGGTCGGGGGCGTCGAAGCTGAGCTCAATCGTGTGCTCCTGCGTATCATTGGGAATTTGTATGTTCCCCGTACAAGTAAAGCCCTCCATTCTTGCCGCGATGCTATCCTGGCGCTCCGTCGCCGCGACGGGGGCGGCGTTGGCGCAGGCCGCACCCAGCAGGGCTGCAACGAGCAAGCATGGGTGCGCGATGAGATGGAACAGGTCTGTTTTCATAAGCCGCTCAATGAAAGTGGGGGAGGTGGGACGCCAGGGGCCAGTCTAGCAGCCGGCGTGGCGCGCACGGTTCGGAACATTGTCATTTGTAAACATTTAAGACGGGCTTCAGTGCGGGCGGCCCCGCTTGCGCTACAATCGGCTCTCCTTTATTGCCACTGCCGCGCGCGGTTTCCCCTCTCCACCATGCTCCCTAAACGCCTGACCCTGCTTGCCCTGGCCGCCTTCGTGCTGGCCGGCTGCGATACCACCGCCCCGAAACCCATCCAAGTATTGACGCCACCCGAACCCATCGTCGTCACGCCGCGCAAGATCAAGATCGGCCTGGCGCTGGGCGGCGGCGCGGCGCGCGGTTTCGCGCATATCGGCGTGATCAAGGCGCTCGAATCGCAAGGCATCCAGGCTGATATCGTCACCGGCACCAGCGCCGGCAGCGTGGTGGGCGCCATGTATGCGGCTGGCAACTCCGGCTTTGCCCTGCAAAAGATGGCGTTCGACATGGACGAGGCGGCCATTTCCGACTGGGCCTTGCCCCTGTTCGGCAAGTCGTCCGGCGTGCTCAAGGGCGAAGCGCTGCAAAGCTATGTCAACAAGGCTGTCGGCGGCGTGCCGCTGGAAAAACTCAAGATTCCATTTGGCGTGGTGGCGACCGATCTGAAAAATGGCCAGCCGATCCTGTTCCAGCGCGGTAACACCGGCATGGCCGTGCGCGCCTCGTCGGCCGTGCCTGGCGTGTTCCAGCCCGTGACGATTGCCGGCCACACCTATGTCGATGGCGGCCTCGTCGCTCCCGTGCCCGTGCGCTTCGCGCGCGACATGGGCGCCGATTTCATCATCGCCGTGAATATTTCGTCGCAAACGGATACCCAGAAGGCCATCAGCTCGATGGAAGTGCTGATGCAGACGTTCGCCATCATGGGCCAGCGCATCAATCAGTTTGAATTGAAAGATGCGGACGTGGTGATCCAGCCCAGCCTGGGCACCATGAAGGGCAACGATTTCAACAGCCGCAACCAGGCCATCCTGGCGGGCGAGCAGGCGACCTTTGCCGTGATGGCGCAGCTCAAGCAAAAGCTGAAAGCCAAACGCGAGCAGTGATGAATAGCGCCACCGCGCATTTCGTATACAATTTTGTTTCAACATAACAAGGATGCACCATGCAATCGAAACCGATTTTGACCCTGGACGACGTAAAGAAAATCGCTGCCGCCGCCGAAGCGGAAGCGGTCAAGAATAACTGGGCGGTCACGATCGCCATCGTCGACGACGGCGGCCACCTGCTGTGGCTGCAGCGCATGGATGGCGTGGCGCCGATCTCGTCGCACATCGCCCCATCGAAAGCCAAGACGGCCGCGCTGGGCCGCCGCGAATCGCGCATCTACGAAGAGATGATCAATGGCGGCCGCGTGTCGTTCCTGAGCGCGCCGGAAATCGACGGCTTGCTCGAAGGCGGCGTGCCCATCGTGTTCGATGGCCACTACGTGGGCGCAGTCGGCGTCTCGGGCGTGAAATCCGCGGAAGATGCACAAATCGCCAAGGCTGGCATTGCGGCCTTAGTGTAAGTAGTAACCGATATTGCTTTGCAAGCCGCTCCGCGCAAGCCGGGCGGCTTTTTTCATGGGGCGCAGGATTTATGCTGCTGCGCAAAAAAATGCCGGGGCTTCTGTATTTTCTTCCTTGTGGAAAAGCTTCCTTTTGGTTATAATTCAAAGGTTTAGCCAATCACACATATACCGTAGCGACTACCCATCCCCTCATTCAAAATGACCGTTGAAACACCCTGAGTGCATCTGGCTCGGGTATCTAGGCGGTCGGTCTGACGTGGCGCAGCTACGGTAACTTTATCAGGAGTTGCCCTTGCCGCCATTTTTTTCTGGCCCTGCCGTTCCAGCCATATTAGCGCTTGCTGATGGAACGATCTTTAAAGGTTTTTCGATCGGTGCCGCCGGTCATACCACGGGCGAGGTTGTTTTCAACACCTCGATGACCGGGTATCAGGAAATCCTTACCGACCCAAGCTATTGCCGCCAGATGGTCACCCTGACCTATCCGCATATCGGCAATACAGGCGTCAACCCGGAAGACGTCGAATCTTCCAAGGTACACGCCGCTGGCCTCATCATCCGCGATCTGCCATTGCTGGCATCCAATTTCCGTTCCACCCTCTCCCTGTCCGATTACCTGAAAGCTGAAAATATCGTCGCCATCGCCGGCATCGATACACGCAAGCTCACGCGCATCCTGCGTGAAAAAGGTGCGCAAGGCGGCGCCATCCTCGTCGGTACGCAAGGCAACGAGCCATCCGCCGCGCAAGCGCTGGAACTGGCCCGCTCCTTCCCCGGCCTGGCCGGCATGGACTTGGCTAAAGTAGTGTCGGCCCCGGCTGCCTACGAATACCGCGAAACGGAATGGACCCTGGGTGCAGGCTATGGCCAGCTGGCTGACGCGGACGCGAAATACCACGTGGTCGCCTTCGACTACGGCGTCAAGCGCAACATCCTGCGCATGCTGACGGCACGCGGCTGCAAAGTCACCGTGCTGCCTGCGCAAGCGACGGCCGCCGACGCCCTGGCACTGAATCCGGACGGCATCTTCCTGTCGAACGGTCCCGGCGACCCGGAACCGTGCGATTACGCCATTGCGGCCACCAAGGAATTGATCGAGAAGGGCATCCCGACCTTCGGCATCTGCCTCGGCCACCAGATCATGGCGATCGCTTCCGGCGCGAAAACCTTGAAGATGAAGTTCGGCCACCACGGCGCCAACCACCCGGTGCAGGACCTGGAAACGAAACAGGTCTTGATTACCTCGCAAAACCACGGTTTCGCAGTCGACGCGGCAACTCTGCCCGCGAATTGCCGCGTGACCCATGAATCGCTGTTCGACGGTTCCCTGCAGGGCTTTGCCCGCACGGACAAGCCGGCCTTCTGCTTCCAGGGCCACCCTGAAGCGTCGCCGGGCCCGATGGATGTTGCTTACCTGTTTGACCGCTTCATCAACTTGATGGCTGCGGAGGAGAAAAAGAAAAATGCCTAAACGTTTAGATATTAAAAGTATTCTGATTATTGGCGCTGGCCCGATCGTGATCGGCCAGGCCTGCGAATTCGATTATTCCGGCGCGCAAGCGTGCAAGGCCCTGCGCGAAGAGGGCTACAAAGTCATCCTGGTCAACAGCAACCCTGCGACCATCATGACGGACCCGGAAATGGCCGACGTCACCTACATCGAACCGATCACCTGGTCTGTTGTCGAGCGCATCATCGCCAAGGAGCGTCCTGACGCGATCCTGCCGACGATGGGCGGCCAGACGGCGCTGAACTGCGCGCTGGATCTGTTCAACAATGGCGTGCTGGCGAAATACAACGTCGAATTGATCGGCGCATCGCCGGAAGCCATCGACAAGGCGGAAGACCGTTCGAAATTCAAGGACGCGATGACCAAGATCGGCCTCGGTTCGGCCCGTTCCGGCGTGGCGCACTCGATGGAAGAATCGTGGGCCGTGCAGCGCACCCTGGGCTTCCCGACCATCATCCGTCCATCGTTCACCATGGGCGGTTCCGGCGGCGGCATCGCCTACAACGAAGAAGAATTCGAAACCATCTGCAAACGCGGCCTGGAAGCGTCGCCGACGAAAGAGTTGCTGATCGAAGAATCGTTGCTGGGCTGGAAAGAGTACGAGATGGAAGTGGTGCGCGACAAGGCGGACAACTGCATCATCATCTGCTCGATCGAAAATCTTGACCCGATGGGCGTGCACACGGGCGACTCCATCACGGTGGCGCCTGCGCAGACCTTGACGGACAAGGAATACCAGATCATGCGCAATGCCAGTCTGGCAGTGCTGCGCGAGATCGGCGTCGACACCGGTGGTTCGAACGTGCAATTCTCGATCAACCCGGTCGATGGCCGCATGATCGTCATCGAGATGAATCCGCGCGTATCGCGTTCGTCGGCCCTGGCATCGAAAGCGACGGGTTTCCCGATCGCCAAGATCGCCGCCAAGCTGGCCGTCGGTTTCACACTGGACGAGCTGCGCAATGAAATCACGGGCGGCGCCACGCCGGCATCGTTCGAACCGTCGATCGATTACGTCGTCACGAAGATTCCCCGTTTCACGTTCGAGAAATTCCCGACCGCCGACCACCACCTGACGACGCAGATGAAATCCGTCGGCGAAGTGATGGCGATCGGCCGTACCTTCCAGGAATCGTTCCAGAAAGCCTTGCGCGGCCTGGAAGTGGGCGTGGACGGCATGAACGAGAAGACCAAGGACCGCGAAAAGATCGAAGAAGAACTGGGCGAGCCTGGTCCTGAGCGCATCTGGTACGTGGGTGACGCGTTTGCCCAGGGTTTCACCCTGGAAGAAGTGCACCAGCTGACCAAGATCGACCCATGGTTCCTGATCCAGATCAAGGAAATCGTCGACCTGGAACTGTGGCTCGATACGCAGAAGCTGGAAAACCTGGACAAGAACACCCTGTACAAGTTGAAACAGAAGGGCTTCTCGGACCGCCGCCTCGGCTTTTTGCTGCAGACGACCGACACGGCCGTGCGCCAGCAGCGCCATGCGCTGAACATCCGTCCCGTCTACAAGCGTGTCGACACCTGCGCGGCCGAGTTCTCGACCGACACGGCGTACATGTATTCCACGTACGACGAAGAGTGCGAATCGAACCCGACCGACAAGAAAAAAATCATGGTGCTGGGCGGTGGCCCGAACCGTATCGGCCAGGGTATCGAGTTTGACTATTGCTGCGTTCACGCTGCCCTCGCCATGCGCGAAGACGGCTACGAAACCATCATGGTCAACTGCAACCCGGAAACCGTGTCGACCGACTACGATACCTCGGACCGTTTGTACTTCGAGTCCCTGACCCTGGAAGACGTGCTGGAAATCGTCGCCATCGAAAAACCGGTCGGCGTGATCGTGCAGTACGGCGGCCAGACGCCATTGAAACTGGCGCTGGACCTGGAAGCGAATGGCGTGCCGATTATCGGCACCTCGCCCGACATGATCGATGCTGCCGAAGACCGCGAGCGTTTCCAGCAGATGCTGCACAAGCTGGAATTGCGCCAGCCGCCTAACCGCACCGCGCGCACGGAAGCCGACGCCCTGGCGCTGGCGCAGGAAATCGGCTATCCGCTGGTCGTGCGTCCATCGTACGTGCTCGGTGGCCGCGCCATGGAAATCGTCCACGAGCAACGCGACCTCGAGCGCTACATGCGCGAAGCCGTCAAGGTCTCGCATGATTCGCCGGTGCTGCTGGACCGCTTCCTGAACGACGCCATCGAGTGCGACGTCGATTGCATCTCCGACGGCGAAACGACGTTCATCGGCGGCGTGATGGAACACATCGAACAGGCTGGCGTCCACTCGGGCGACTCGGCTTGCTCGCTGCCGCCATACTCGCTGGCGCCGGAAACCATTGAAGAACTGAAACGCCAGACGGCGCTGATGGCCAAGGGCTTGAACGTGGTTGGCCTGATGAACGTGCAGTTCGCGATCCAGAAGCAAGAGATCGATGGCGAAATGAAAGACGTCGTCTTCGTGCTGGAAGTCAATCCACGCGCGTCGCGCACCGTGCCTTTCGTCTCGAAAGCCACCGGTCTGCAACTGGCGAAGATCGCCGCGCGCTGCATGGTCGGTCAATCGCTGGCCTCGCAAGGCATCACGCAGGAAGTCGTGCCGCCTTACTTCAGCGTCAAGGAAGCCGTGTTCCCGTTCGTCAAGTTCCCTGGTGTGGACACCATCCTGGGCCCTGAAATGAAATCGACGGGCGAAGTCATGGGAGTGGGCCTGACGTTCGGCGAAGCGTTTGTGAAATCGCAATTGGGCGCCGGCGTCAACCTGCCAAAATCGGGCAAGGTCTTCATCAGCGTGAAAGCGTCGGACAAGCCGCGCGCCGTGCAAGTGGCGCGTGACCTGGTCGAGTCCGGTTTCACCGTGGTCGCCACCAAGGGTACCGCCGCCGTGATCGCTGCTGCCGGCATCGCCGTCACGCCAGTGAACAAGGTGATCGAAGGCCGTCCGCACGTGGTCGACATGATCAAGAACCATGAAATCGTGCTGGTGATCAATACCGTGGAAGAAAAGCGCAGCGCCATCGTCGATTCGCGGGCCATCCGCACCTCGGCCCTGGCGTCGCGCGTGACGACCTACACCACCATCGCGGGCGCGGAAGCGGCCGTCGAAGGCATCCGTCACCTGGATGAGCTGCGTGTGTACGATTTGCAAGGCCTGCACAAGACCCTGCAGCAAGCGTAGTCCGCGTGCCATTTGCAGTGACCGCCGTTAGGCGGTACACTGCATGCTTATCAACCACAGAGTTCCGTGCAGAGCAGCGCGCGGCCTCTGTGGTTTTCACTTGGTAAGGCCGTTAAACGTGGCAACACACTGCAACGGCGCCGATAACTAGCAGATAGTAGAGATAACATGACCTCAGTCCCATTGACCAAATACGGCGCAGAACTCTTGAAAGAAGAGCTGCATCATTTGAAGACCAAGGAACGCCGCATCGTCATCGATGCGATCGCCGAAGCGCGTTCGCACGGTGATCTGTCGGAAAACGCCGAGTACGATGCCGCCAAGGAGCGCCAGGCGTTCGTCGAAGGCCGCATCGCCGAACTCGAAGGCAAGTTGGGCGCAGCGCAAATCATCGACCCGACCGCGCTGGACGCGGAAGGCCGCGTGGTGTTTGCCTCGACCGTGAACCTGGAAGACCTGGAGTCGGGCCAGAAAGTCACGTACCAGATCGTCGGCCTCGATGAAGCCGACCTGAAAATGAACAAGGTGTCCGTGACGTCCCCGATCGCCCGCGCGCTGATCGGCAAGTACGCCGGCGACGTGGTGGAAGTGCAGGCGCCGTCCGGCCCGCGCGAATACGAAATCCTGGAAGTACTGTACATCTGATGCTCGCCCGCGTGCGCATCCTCGTTGCCACCCTGTGGGCCGGCAGCTTGTGGACCATCGGCTTCATCGTGGCGCCGACCTTGTTCGCTACCTTGAGCGACCGCGTGCTGGCAGGCAATATCGCGGGCAGCATGTTCCGCGCCGAGGCCTGGCTGTCGATCGTTTGCGCTTTGATACTGCTGGCCTTGCTGCAATGGGCGCCCGGCGCGCTGGAACTCAAGCGCCGCCGCCTGCTGGGGGCGCTGGTGCTGTCGATGCTCGTGTGTGCGCTGCTCAGCCATTTTGGTATTTCGCCGCTGATGGCCGAACTCAAGGCGCAAGCCCCGTCGGGAATCATGGGCGAGGCCATGCGCAGCCGCTTCGGCATGCTGCATGGCGTGTCGACCGTGATCTTTGCCGTGCAAAGCCTGCTGGCGGGCGTGCTGATCTGGAAACAGCAGTAATTGTTGCCGTGTGTGTCGGATTACGCGCTGCGCGCTAATCCGACCTACCGATCGATGCCGTAGGTCGAATTAGCGGCGCCCTGGCGCCGTGTAATCCGACAAGCGCAATTGCAATAAAAAAGCGGAGCAGGGAAGATCCCGTGCTCCGCTTCTTGTTTCAACAGCCTTGCGGCTGCTGAACGACAGGCTTACTTGCTGCCCAGTGCGCTTTTCTTGGCGCTTTTCTGACGTGGCTTGGCACGCTTGATGGAACCGCCTTCGGTAACGCGCTCATTGCCCTTGATCATGACTTTCGTCACGCTCGGGCGCTTGGTGCCGCTGGCGCTGGCCTTGACGATGGTCACTTCGCGCATGCCTTTGCCGGCGCTGACCTTCTCCTTAACCACTTCTTTTTTCGGACGGTAGATTACCAGCAGTTTGCCAATATGTTGTACCGGGGCGGCGCCGAGATTGCCGCAAATCGTATCGTACATTCCGACGCGGGCTTCGCGGTCGTCGCCGAACACGCGGACTTTAATCAGGCCGTGCGAATCCAGGCCAAGGTCGATCTCTTTGAGGACAGCAGGTGTCAAGCCCGCTTCGCCAATAATGACGATAGGCTTCAGCGCGTGTGCTTCGGCGCGCAGTGCGCTGCGCTCTACGGGTGTAAGTTTTAGCATAATAATATTTAGTAATTCCCTTAAAAGCAGTATTCTACGCGAATGGCAAAGAAGAAATTAAACAAAAACTGGTTGCACGACCACATAAATGATCCATATGTGAAGTTGGCGCAAAAAGAGGGCTACCGCGCCCGGGCAGCATACAAGCTCAAAGAAATCGATGAAGACGAAAAACTGATCAAACCTGGCCAGGTGATTGTCGACCTTGGTTGCACTCCTGGCAGCTGGGCCCAGTACACACGGCGCAAGCTGGCCGGCAAGGACGGCGGCGGGGTCAATGGTACCCTGATTGGCCTGGACATGCTGGAAATGGAACCGATCGCCGATTTCCACTTCATCCAGGGCGACTTCCGCGAAGCGCGCGTGCTGCGTCAGCTGGAAGTGGTGTTGCAGGGCCGCAAGGTGGACCTGGTCCTGTCGGACATGGCGCCCAACCTGTCGGGCATCGCCACGGCGGACGCCGCGCGCATGGAGCATCTGATCGACCTGGCCATCGAATTTTCGCAATTGCACCTGAAACCGTCTGGCGTGCTGCTGGTGAAATGCTTCAAAGACATGGGTTTCAGCCAGATCGTGGAGAAATTCCGCGCTGAATTCAAGGTCGTGGTGCAGAAAAAGCCCAAGGCCAGCCGCGATAAATCGTCGGAAATCTTCCTGATGGGACGTGGAATCAAGAATCCGCTGAAAAATGCCGTTGAAGAAGATGATTCCGCCCTTGATATTTAAGAGGGAATCCGCACATGGGAACGAGAAGTGCAGTAGCGTCTGATGGTATAAAAGCCTAAATTGTTTATACTGCATTTTTTTGCGTGAACGCGATTTTTTCGCGCGCACGGATCGGCGGGCTTTGGCACGGCCCGCTTATTGCGAGTAAAATCGTGTTTCTAGCTATAGGTAAAGAGATGCGCACTGCATCCAAGGAGTCTTCGTGAATAACATGTTTTCCAAATCTGCCATCTGGGTAGTCGTATTGCTGCTGTTGTTCATGCTGTTCAAGCAATTCGACAGTCATGGCGCCACAGGCGGCAGCAAGGCCATCGCTTATTCCGATTTGCTGGATGAAGTCAAAGCCAAGCGCGTCAAGGATGTCGTGATCGAAGGTTCGTCGATCACCGCCAAGCTGATGGACGACACCAAGGTGCGTACCACCGCCACCAGCCTCGACAAGGGCCTGATCGGCGACCTGCGCGACAATGGCGTGCATTTCGATGTGCGTCCGCCTGAGGAAGCGTCTTTCCTGCAAACTATTTTTGTTTCCTGGTTCCCCATGCTGCTGTTGATCGGCGTGTGGGTATTCTTCATGCGTCAAATGCAAGGCGGCGGCAAGGGCGGGGCATTCTCGTTCGGCAAGTCGAAGGCGCGCATGATGGATGAAGCCAGCAACACCGTCACCTTCGCCGATGTCGCCGGTTGCGACGAAGCGAAAGAAGAAGTCAACGAAGTGGTCGACTTCCTCAAGGATCCGAGCAAATTCCAGAAACTGGGCGGCCGCATTCCCCGCGGCGTGCTGATGGTCGGTCCTCCTGGCACGGGTAAAACCCTGCTGGCGCGCGCCATCGCCGGCGAAGCCAAGGTGCCGTTCTTCTCGATTTCCGGTTCCGACTTCGTGGAAATGTTCGTCGGCGTGGGCGCCAGCCGTGTCCGCGACATGTTCGAAAACGCGAAAAAGCATTCGCCGTGCATCATCTTCATCGACGAGATCGACGCTGTCGGCCGTCACCGCGGTGCCGGCATGGGCGGCGGCAATGACGAGCGCGAACAGACCTTGAACCAGTTGCTGGTCGAGATGGACGGTTTTGAAGCGAACTCCGGCGTGATCGTCGTGGCCGCCACCAACCGCGCCGACGTGCTCGACAAAGCCTTGCTGCGTCCGGGCCGTTTCGACCGTCAGGTGTCCGTCGGCTTGCCCGATATCCGCGGCCGCGAACAGATCTTGAACGTGCATATGCGCAAAGTACCTATCGGTACCGACGTGAAAGCCGATATCCTGGCCCGCGGCACCCCTGGTTTCTCGGGTGCGGACCTGGCCAACCTGGTCAACGAGGCAGCCCTGTTTGCGGCACGCCGCAGCAAGCGCCTGGTGGAAATGATCGACTTCGAAGATGCGAAAGACAAGATCTACATGGGTCCTGAGCGTAAATCGATGATCATCCGCGAGGAAGAGCGTCGCAATACGGCTTACCATGAGTCCGGTCACGCCGTCGTCGCCAAGCTGCTGCCGAAGGCCGATCCCGTGCATAAAGTTACGATCATGCCGCGCGGCTGGGCCCTGGGCCTGACGTGGCAGTTGCCGGAACACGACAATCTGTCCGCCTACAAGGACAAGATGCTGGAAGAAATTTCCATCCTGTTCGGTGGCCGTATCGCCGAAGAGATTTTCGTGGGGCAAATGTCCACGGGCGCGTCGAACGACTTCTCGCGTGCCACCAAGCTGGCCCGCTCCATGGTGACCCGCTTCGGCATGTCCGACAGCATGGGCGTGATGGTCTACGAAGACAGCGAAAACGAAGGTTTCTTCGGTGGCGCCACCAAGACGATCTCGGAAGCGACCCAGCAAAAGGTCGATGCTGAAATCCGCAACATTCTCGACAAGCAATATGCTTTGGCGCGCACCTTGCTGGAAAGCAACCGCGACAAGGTCGAAATGATGACCAAAGCCTTGCTGGAATGGGAAACCATCGATGCCGAGCAAATCAATGACATCATGGCCGGCCTGGAGCCGCGTCCACCGAAAGTCATTCCGCCACGCCGCAATGCGGGCGACAGCGGCACGGGCGGCATCTCGCCAAACGTGACGGCGCCAGCCTGATAAAGGCCGCCCTGACCGGCGGCGTGCAATCAAAAGGGGTAAGGAGCAATCCTTGCCCTTTTTCGTTGCCGCGGCAGTTTTTTCCTGACGACTACAAAGATTCACATGCGACATTATTTGCAATTCGGCCGTTTCGGCTTCAACCTGCAAGGCACGCAGGCGCTGGTGATGGGTATCCTGAACATCACGCCCGACTCGTTTTCCGATGCGGGCCAGTATCAACACCTGGAGTTTGCCATCTCGCGCGCCGAGCAGATGATTGTTGACGGCGTCGACATCATCGATATCGGCGGCGAATCGAGCCGCCCCGGCGCGCCGCCGCTGCCGCTGCAGGACGAGCTTGCGCGCGTCATGCCGGTGCTGTACGCCTTGCGCGACTGCGGCAAGCCCCTGTCCGTCGACACGTACAAGCCGGAAGTGATGCGCGAAGCCATCCTGGCGGGCGCCGACATGATCAACGATATCAACGGTTTCCGTGCGCCGGGCGCCATCGAGGCCGTGCGGGACAGCGACTGCGCGCTGTGCATCATGCACATGCAAAGCGTGCCGCAAACCATGCAGGACCAGCCGCAGTACGAAGACGTGGTGCGCGAAGTAATTGCCTTCCTGCGCGAGCGCATCGACACGATGACGGCGGCCGGCATCGCCCGCGAACGCCTGTGCATTGATCCCGGCTTTGGCTTTGGCAAGACGGTGGAACAGAACTATGCCTTGCTGCGTGCCACGCGCCAGCTGCGCAGCGAACTGGGCCTGCCTGTGCTGGCAGGGCTGTCGCGCAAGTCGATGATCGGCGCCGTCACGGGCCGTCCCGTCGAGCAGCGCTTGGCCGGCAGCGTTGCCGGCGCGCTGGCTGCGGTAGCGCAAGGCGCGGAAATTATCCGTGTGCATGATGTCGCGGAAACCGCCGATGCACTGAAGGTATGGCGCATGGCGCACTGAGCCTGTAAGATTCATTATAAACAACAAAAAGAGAAAACTATGACGCGTAAATATTTTGGCACCGATGGCATCCGCGGCCTGGTGGGCACGGCTCCGATCACCCCCGACTTCGTCATGCGCCTCGGTTATGCTGCCGGCAAGGTGCTGGCCAAGTCGCAAGGCGGCAAGGCGCGCCCGACTGTGCTGATCGGCAAGGACACGCGCATTTCCGGCTACATGCTGGAAGCGGCGCTGGAAGCGGGCCTGTCGGCCGCCGGCGTGGACGTGATGCTGGCCGGCCCCATGCCGACCCCGGCGATTGCCTACCTGACGCGGGCGCTGCGCCTGGCGGCCGGTGTCGTCATTTCCGCCTCGCACAATCCGTATCACGACAACGGCATCAAATTCTTTTCCGGCCAGGGCACCAAGTTGCCGGACAGCGTGGAACTGGAAATCGAGGCGGCGCTCGACGAACCCATGGCTTGCGTGCCATCGGACAAGCTGGGCCGCGCCAAGCGCCTGGATGATGCCCAGGGCCGCTACATCGAATTTTGCAAGAGCACCTTCCCGAACGAGCTGGACTTGCGCGGCCTGAAGATCGTCGTCGATTGCGCGCACGGCGCCGCCTACCATATCGCCCCGCACGTGTTCCATGAGCTGGGTGCGGAAGTCATCGCCATCGGCAACAAGCCTGACGGCTTCAATATCAACGCGGGCTTCGGCGCCACGGCAACCAAGGCCATGGCCGAAGCCGTCATCGAACACGGCGCGGACCTGGGGATCGCGCTCGATGGCGACGCCGACCGCCTGATCATGTGCGACGCCACGGGCCGTATGTACAACGGCGACGAGTTGTTGTACGTCATGGTCAAGGACCGCCTGGCGACGGGTCCCGTGGCCGGTGCCGTCGGCACCTTGATGACGAACATGGCGCTGGAAGTGCTGTTCAAGCAGCAGGGCATCGGCTTTGCGCGCGCCAAGGTGGGCGACCGCTACGTGCTGGAAGTCATGAAGGAAAAGGGCTGGATACTGGGCGGCGAGGGCTCGGGCCATTTGCTGTGCCTGGATCGCCACACGACGGGCGATGGTATCGTCTCCGCGCTGCAAGTGCTGTCCGCGCTCAAGCGCAGCGGCCAGAGCCTGCAGCAATGCCTGGCCGAACTGGTGCTGTTCCCGCAAACCCTGATCAACCTGCGCGTGGCACCCGGTTTCGACTGGCAGAAAAATGCCGCCATGGTGGCCGAGAAAGAGCTGGTCGAAGCCGAACTGGGCGATACGGGCCGCGTGCTGATCCGCGCTTCGGGCACGGAACCGCTGATCCGCGTGATGGTGGAAGCGAAAGACAAGGAGAAGGCCGAGAGCATGGCGCGCCGCATCGCCGATAAAGTCGGCGCTTAAGGGGCGGGCACGGGGCAGGGACGATAGTTATTTCCATCTAATTCGTCTATGGCAATTGACGAAATTGGGTGGGGGCGTTATTATCTTGTCTTCGGAGTGTGGCGCAGCCCGGTAGCGCACCTGGTTTGGGACCAGGGGGTCCAAGGTTCGAATCCTTGTACTCCGACCAAAGTCATAAGCGGGCTGTCAGAAATGACAGCCCGTTTTCTATTCCGCGCTGGCATTTCATTGCTGGCGCGCATGGATTAAAATACTGCACCTTCCGCCCATCGTTCAACGGATAGGACAACGGTCTTCTAAACCGTGAATGGGGGTTCGATTCCCTCTGGGCGGACCAGCTCATGCTGGCCATGCATGCGACAGCCTGTCGCATTGCCATCACTCTTCATCTCTGTTCTTCGCTGGCCTGCAAGCCGTGTCACGGCTGCGCAAACAGCACCACGCTCAGCAAATACAACAGCGGCGCCCCGCACAGCAGCGCCGAGCATGCCGAAATGATTTTCCTGTTGGCCAGTCGTGCCAGGCGCAGCCGTTCCCGCACGGGCAGGTGCTGGCGAATCACGCTGCGCGCGCGTGGCTGAAACGGTTGTTCATGCATGAGTACTCCCTCGTCGGTCAGCAGTGGATGCCGTCGAGCATAGCGAGGGGAGTCTAAAGATGGTGTAAAAAGCGGGACCTGCGCCGCAAGCGCGGTGTAAACGGGCCAAACAGGCCGCTGGCGTTGAGGGCGGCAGCGGACGCTGGTGCGCCGCTGCCGCAGATGAGGCTTACTTTCCCTGGCGGCGGCGTGCCATGAAGCCCAGCAGACCCAGGCCGGCCAGCAGCATGGCATAGGTTCCAGGTTCCGGCACGGCTGAAATGAAGGCCCTGTAATTGCTCAGACCTTTGGGCAGGCCCTCGATCGTGAAGGTGGTGCCGGCAGCCACGGGCGCGGCCCAGTGGAACACCAGTTCGCCCTGGCCGAAGTGGATGGCCAGGTAGTCATAGGCGGCCGCGCTCGTATAGGAATTGACGCCGCCGCTCAAGCCTGCCGTGGTGCCGGCAGTGCAACCCGAGGTGGCGCTTTCGCAATACGAGACGGCGGTGCCCAGGCTGGTGCCGAACACGCCATTGATATAACCCTGGATGTCCGAGGGGCTTTGTGGCACGAGATTGTCGTCATAATATTTCACCTGCAGTGCCGGAGATGGTGAATAAGTGACGGTGCTGCCGTCAATGACGAAACCGCTGGCCGGGCCCACATCCACCCAGGTGGCGGCTTGGGCCGCACTTGCCAGTACGGTCATTGCGGCCAGCATGGATGCCTTGATGGCAATGCTCTTTACGCTTTTCATGAAAATCCCCTTGTGCTTGAGACAGTCGCTTCATAGTGTTGGGACGCGTTCCTACATACCGGGGAAGTCATCCCATTGCCCGTTTTTAGTTATTTCCTGCGCGTAGCAAGTACGCAAATGAAAGCTTACTCTTGATATAAATTAATACAATTTTAATAATTCTATTGGTTTGGTTGGCAACATCGCATACGGCTATGCATGGCTGTGCTAGCGATAGCCAACATGAGGTCAAGAAATGGCGTGACAAGGCGCGCCAGCTTGTGCTAGCGGCGTCTCGGCTTTTTGGGAGGGAGGGGGGGGCGGGTGCTTCAGTCGTTGTTGCTGACGCCAAACAGGCGATCCTTGGCGTTGAGCAGCTTTTGTACCTTGGCGCCCATTTTCATCAGCTGCGCCATCGATTCGGGCGACAGGCGCTGCAAGTCGTCGAACCAGGTATTGGCCAGGTCGACCAGTTCATACATTTCACGCATGCGCTCCTGCGCATATTGATCCACGGGTTCCGTGGCCGGCGCCAGCAGCGATTCGCGCAGCACCGTCAGGGTGGGCGCCACTTCGCGGCGGCGGCGCTCGGCGGCCACCACACGGAAGATTTGCCACACATCGCCCAGCGAGGAAAAATACTCGCGCCGGTCGCCGGGAATGCGCGACTGGCGGATCAAGCCCCAGCCCTGCAATTCCTTCAGGCCGATGCTCACGTTCGAGCGTGAAAAACTCAGGTGCTCCGCGATTTCATCCGCGTGCAAAGGGTGCTCCGCGACAAATAACAAGGCGTACACTTGCCCTACCGTACGGTTAAAGCCCCAGCGGCTGCCCATCTCGCCGAAATGGCTGACAAAGGTCAGGATCAGCGGCGTCATTTGGATATGTTGAGTTTTCATAATTATCTGAATTTTTTCACGCCATACTGGTGGGGTCAATTGATATATGTCATGTTTCGCAGTATTATACAAAATATCGAATTTACAGAAAATTCTGAAAACTCAAGAAGTATAGAAGATGCCGACCACGTCCTTGTCCTTGCCCCACTTTATTCTTCCCCGTGCCGCCAGCCTGGCGCAAGGCGGCGCCGCCTTGCTGTGGCTGCCGCAGGCGGCCTTGCTGGCCTGGGCCGTGCAAGCCATGCAAGACGGTGCGCCCTGGCGCGCGGCCCTGTTGCCGGCCGCTGGCGTGCTGCTGCTGGGCGTGCTGCGCGCCGGCTGCGAAGCGTGGGGCGCGCGGCGTATGTATGCGGCGGCGCGCGCACACCTGTCCACCTTGCGGGAACAGGTGGCGCAAGCGCTGGCGCAGCGCTCGCCGCTGGACCGCCAGCGCGCCCAGTCGGGCCAGGCGGCCAGCGTCATCGCCGAACAGGCCGAAGCCATCGTGCCGTATCTGGTGCGCTACAAACCCGCGCGCTGGAAAGTCATGCTCGTGCCGCTCGTGATCCTTGCCGTGGTGACGCCGCTGTCGTGGATCGCCGCGCTGATCCTGCTCATCGCCGCCCCCTTGATTCCCGTCTTCATGGCGCTCGTCGGCATGGGCGCGCAAGCGGCCAGCCGCGCGCAGATGGTGGAAATGGGCAGCATGAACGCCTTCCTGCTGGACCGCCTGCGCGGTTTGGCCACCTTGCGCGCGCTCGACGCCGTCGACGCCACGGCCGAACGGCTCGATGCCTCGTCGCAATCGGTGCGCCGGCGCACGATGGTGGTGCTGCGCATCGCCTTCTTGTCGTCGGCCGTGCTCGAGCTGTTTTCCGCGCTCGGTGTCGCCATGGTGGCCGCCTTCATCGGTTTCTCCCTGCTGGGCAGCATCCATTTCGGCACCTGGGGCCGCGAGCTGAGCTTGGGGCAGGGCTTGTTCATCCTGCTGCTGGCGCCCGCGTTCTTCGAGCCGCTGCGCGAACTGGCCGCCGTCTGGCACGACAAGGCGGCCGGCGAAGCGGGCCTGGCCGGTTTGCACGACCTGGCTGCCGATGGCGTGCCCTTGCCTGGTTTTGGTGTGGAAGTGGCCGCCGTTTCCAGCGCCGCCATGGCCGTGGCGGCGGCGCCCGCCGTGGAACTCCGGCAATTGCGCTTTGCCCATCCCGGCGAAGCGCCCGTGTTCGACGGCTTCGACCTGACCGTGCGCGCTGGCGAACATGTGGCCCTGCTGGGCGCCAGCGGCGTCGGCAAGACCACCTTGCTGTCCCTGCTGGCCGGCTTGCTGCCCGCCAGCGGCGGCGACATCCGCATCGGCGGCGTGCGCCTGACCGACAGCACGGTCAATACCTTGCGCCAGCGTATGGCCTGGATGGGCCAGCGCCCGCACGTGTTTGCCGCGTCCGTCAGTCAGAACGTGACCCTGGGCCGCGTTGGGGCGAACGCCGCGCAAGTGACGCAGGCGCTGCACCTGGCGGACCTGGCCAAGGTGACGCAGGCGCAGCCGGCCGTCATGCTCAGCGATGGCGGCCAGGGCTTGTCCGGCGGCGAAGCCGTGCGCCTGGCCCTGGCCCGCGTGGCCCTGCATCCGCATGCGGATTTGCTGCTGGTCGATGAACCGACGGCCCACCTGGACAGCGAAACGGCGGCGCGCGTGACGGACGCCCTGCTGGCACTGGCGAAAGGCAAGACGATGATCGTCGCCACGCACGACCCGGTGCTGGCTGGCCGCCTGCAGCGCACAGTGCAGGTCGATGCGCATGCCCAAGTGCAGGAGTTGCGCGCATGAAAACTTCACTCATATCGAACCCCGTCCTGCGGCAATTGCTGCTGGCCCAGCCCCGCAAGCTGATCGTGGGCGCCTTGCTGGCGGCCCTGACGGCGGTGGCCGGCATGGCCTTGCTGGGCTTGTCCGGCTGGTTTATCACGGCCACGTCGATTGCCGGCCTGCACGCCTCGACGGCCATCGTCTTCGACGTCTTCGGCCCGTCGGCCGGCATCCGCCTGCTGGCCATCGGCCGCACGGGTTCGCGCTATGCGGAGCGGCTCGTCACGCACGACGCCACGTTCGCCGCGCTGGCCAGCATCCGCGTGCGCCTGTTCCGCGGCTGGTCGCGTCCGGAAGCGGCCAGCCGCTTGCTGCGCCAGCCCGCCAAGCTGCTGTTCCGCCTGACGGCCGATATCGACGCGCTCGAATCGCTGTACTTGCGCCTGCTCGTGCCCGCCTTTACGGCCTTGTGCGCGGCCTTGCTGGCCGGGGTGGCGCTGGGCGTCATGCAGTGGCAGCTGGGCCTGGGCCTGGCCGTGTGGCTCCTGGCCGCCGGTGGCGGCATCAGCTGGCTTGTGGCGCGCGGCGCCCGCCGTCCCGCCATCGTGCGCTCGCGCGCCATCGAAAAACTGCGTTCCGGCACCATCGACCTCGTGGCGGGCCAGACGGACCTCGTGATGGCGGGCCGCATCGACGCCCAGTGCGCGGCGCTGGGGCAGATCGACCGCTCGCTGGCGCAAGCCGATTTTGCCCTGCTGCGCCTCGAGACGGCGGCGGGCGCCGCGTATGGCGTGGCCGGCAGCGCAACCCTGGCTGGCATGCTGCTGGCCGTGGCCGTGCTGGTGGAGCAGCAAACGATGAGTTTGCCGCTGGCGGCCCTGGCCTTGCTGATCGCCCTGACGGCCGTGGAACCATTTGCCGGATTGCGCCGCGGCGCGCTGGAAGCGGGGCGCATGCTGCTGGCCGTACGGCGTCTGGCGCCGCGCCTCGATGTTGAAGAGATCACTGCACCGCCTGTCGACGCCGCACCGGGCCTGCGCCTGGAACACGTCAGCGCCGCGCATGCGGGCAGCAATAATGCCATCTTGCATGACGTATCGCTGCACATCGCCGATGGCGAGCGCGTCGCCTTGATCGGCCCCAGCGGCGCGGGCAAGTCCACCTTGCTGGCCATCGCCGCGCACGAACTGGCGCCGCTGTCAGGCAAGGTGGCCGCGCCGCGCGCCTGCCTGTTCACGCAGAAGACGGAACTATTTCAGGACAGCTTGCGCGACAACCTGCGCCTGGCCGACCCGTCCGCCAGCGATGCGCAGCTGTGGGAAGCGCTGCAATCGGCCGGCCTGGACGAGGAAGTGCGCGCGTTTGCGGACGGCCTCGACACCATGCTGGGCGAGGGCGGCCTGGGCTTGTCCGGCGGCCAGGCGCGGCGATTGGCGCTGGCGCGGCTGTTCCTGCATGAATCGACCTTGTGGCTGCTGGATGAAGCGACGGAAGCGCTCAATGCGCAGACGGCGATTGACGTCCTGCAGCGCCTGCGCGCCCGCAGCGCAGGGCGCAGCTTGCTGATCGCAACCCACTTGCGGCGCGAAGCGGCGCTGGCGGACCGGCTGGTCAGCCTGCGCGATGGCCGTATCGTGGGCGACGCGCGGCGTGGTACGGATGCCTTCGAGACTGCTCTGGCGCGCTTGCGGGGGGACTGACGGGCAACCGGTCAGTATTAGAAAGGTAGCAAGTTTACACACAGTAGGGTAACACCAAGGAAATCATATGGACTTCGATATTGTCGCTTTATCCAGACTGCAGTTCGCGCTGACAGCTCTGTACCACTTTATATTTGTTCCGCTGACGATAGGCTTGTCAGTGCTGCTCGCCATCATGGAGACGGTCTACGTGATGACGAACCGTCCCATCTGGCGCGACATGACCAAGTTCTGGGGTGTCTTGTTCGGCATCAACTTCGCCATGGGCGTGGCGACGGGTGTCGTCATGGAATTCCAGTTCGGCATGAACTGGAGCTATTACAGCCATTATGTGGGCGACATTTTCGGCGCGCCGCTGGCCATCGAAGGCTTGATGGCTTTCTTCCTGGAAGCGACCTTCGTCGGCCTGTTTTTCTTCGGCTGGGACAAGCTGTCGAAGCGGGGCCATCTGGTCACGACCTGGCTGGTGGCCATTGGCTCGAACTTCTCGGCGTTATGGATCCTGATCGCCAACGGCTGGATGCAAAATCCCGTCGGCGCGGCCTTCAATCCGCAAACCATGCGCATGGAAGTGACGGATTTTGGCGCCGTGCTGACGAACCCGGTAGCGCAGGCGAAATTCGTGCACACGGTGTCGGCGGGTTACACGGCAGCATCGATTTTCGTGCTCGGTATTTCCGCGTGGTATCTGCTGAAGGGCCGCCACGTGCAGCTGGCCAAGCGCTCGATGACGGTGGCCGCCTCGTTCGGCCTGGCCGCCACCTTGTCGGTGGTGGTGCTCGGCGATGAAAGCGGCTATCTGTCGTCGGAACATCAGAAGATGAAGCTGGCCGCGATCGAAGCCATGTGGACGACGGAGCCGGCCCCGGCCGCCTTTACGGCCATCGGCTTCCCCGATGCGCAAGCGCGCGAGACGCATTACGCCGTGCACATCCCGATGGTGATGGGCTTGATCGGCACGCGTTCGCTGACGACGGAAATTCCCGGCATCGAGCAGCTGGTCGACCGTGGCGAACTGCTGATCCAGGATGGCATCAAGGCGTATGACGCGCTGCAAACCATCCGCAGCGTGGCGCCGGGCAGCCCCGTGCCGCAGGACGCGAAGGATGTGTTCGAGTCGAAAGGCCAGTCCATGGGCTATGCCTTGCTGCTGAAACGCTATGTCGACGATCCGCGCCAGGCCACGCCCGAGCAGATCCGCAAGGCCGCGCTCGATACCGTGCCGCCCGTGGGGCCATTGTTCTGGTCCTTCCGCGTGATGGTGGGCCTGGGCATGTTCTTTATCCTGCTGACCGGCACGTTCTTCGTGCTGTCGACGCGCCGTACGCTGGACAAGCACCGCTGGCTGCTGAAGCTGGCCGTGTTCGCCATCCCGCTGCCGTGGGTAGCGATCGAGGCGGGCTGGATCGTGGCCGAAGTGGGCCGCCAGCCGTGGGTCATCGAAGGCGTGCTGCCGACGGCCGTGGCCGTCTCTAACCTGGGCGCGACGACCTTGCTCATCACCATTGCCGGCTTTGCCGCCATCTACACCGTGCTGTTGGTTATTGAAATGAAGCTCATGCTCAAGGCCATCCGCAAGGGGCCGGAAGAGACGGCACCGGCCCCCGTGCCAGCGGCCGCAGCCATTCATACTCAACGCGCCTGAGGAGGACCAGACCATGATTTTGCATGAAATGATTTCGTATGAAACCCTGCGCCTGATCTGGTGGCTGCTGATCGGCATCTTGCTGGTGGGCTTTGCCATCACGGACGGCTTCGACCTGGGCACGGGCATCTTGCTGCCGTTCGCCGGCAAGACGGACCTCGAGCGCCGCGTCATCATCAACAGTATCGGCCCCGTGTGGGAAGGCAACCAGGTGTGGCTGATCCTCGGCGGCGGCGCCATCTTTGCCGCCTGGCCGCAGCTGTACGCCGTCTCGTTCTCGGGCTTTTATCTGGCCATGTTCGTCATCCTCGTGGCGCTGATCGTGCGTCCCGTGGCGTTCAAGTTCCGCAGCAAGCGCGAAGATCCGCGCTGGCGCGCCCGCTGGGATGCGGCCCTGTTCGTGGGCGGCTTCGTGCCGGCCCTGATCTGCGGCGTGGCGATCGGCAACGTGCTGCAAGGCGTGCCGTTCCGTTTTTCGCCGGACATGCACATCTTCTATGACGGCAGTTTCTTTGCGCTGCTCAACCCGTTCGCGCTGCTATGCGGCCTCGTCTCGGTGGCCATGCTGGTGATGCACGGCGCCACCTGGCTGCAAGTGAAAACGGACGGTGCCGTGGCTGAACGCTCGCGCCGCTACGGCAGCGTGGCGGCAATCGCCACCGTCGTGCTGTATGCGCTGGCCGGCCTGGCCCTGTGGCTGTGGGTCGATGGCTACCGCGTCACCAGCGCCGTTGTCACCGATGGCCCGTCGAACCCGATGCTGAAAACGGCGCAGGTGCACGTGGGCGCCTGGTTCCTCAACTTTGCCACCCATCCGTGGACCTGGATCGCCCCTGCGCTGGGCTTGCTTGGGCCCTTGCTGGCGTTCGCCTTGCTGCGCGCGCGCCGCGAAGTGCCCGCCTTGCTGGCCAGCGCGGCCAGCATCGCCGGCATCATCCTCAGCGTGGGTGCGGCCATGTTTCCGTTTATCCTGCCATCGTCGATCGACCCGCGCGCCAGCCTGACGGTGTGGGATTCCTCGTCCAGCCACATGACCCTGTTCATCATGTTGGTCGTCACGGCCGTCTTCATTCCCCTCATCGTGGCGTACACGACGTGGGTGTATAAAGTGCTGTGGGGTAAGGTTGATGCAAAAGCCATCAACGACGACAGCGGTCACGCCTACTAAGAATTTACGAAAGGAATTAACTATGTGGTATTTCGCCTGGATACTGGGTCTGCCGCTGGCGGCGACCTTCGCCGTACTCAATGCGATGTGGTATGAAATCGCCGATGGCGACACGACGCCCGAGCAGTACCGCGACTAGTTCAACTGGCCGCAGTACGGACTGAACAGCCCCGCCCGGCGCAATGCCCGGCGGGGCTTTTTTGCTTTCTACAGCAAGATGAATTCGCCACGGATGCGCAGTTTCATGCCGCGCGGCGCGTCGGCACCCGCCGCCACGGCCCAGGCGGTAATCCAGCGTGCACAGCGTTCGCGCGCCGCCGCATCGGCCAGCGCCTCGTTCAGCCGCCGCAGGCGCGCATCGGCCCGGTCGATGCGCTGGGCCAGGTACAGGCGCTGGTCCATGGGATCCGTCTTTTTGCTGTAATGCTGCATGGCTTTCCCTTTCCGCGTGGTAACAAATAAGGTGATGGCATAGCCATCTACGCACGGGAGCGTCATTTGGATGTGGTGCAGGCATAAAAAACCACCATGGCGGTGGCTGGCGACGCTGGTGTCGTCGGCTTACGCCCTGCAGGCCAAGCCGACCTACTGGCGGGTGGATGGGTTGCTGGCGGTGGGGAGGTAGGTCGGATTAGCGGGGCCGCCGAGGCGCGCAAGCGCGTAATCCGACAATATTGTTGGCCGCGACGGTGGTGTCGTCGGCTTACGACCTACCGGCAGGTGGCTTGCTCGGCGGTTTGGGTGTTGCAATGGCAATCGGGTCGCTGGCCGGAAAGCTTTCCTTCAGCGCTTCATCGAGGATTTCCTCGGCGTGGCTTTCGCTGGCCGGCGTGGGTGAATCGCGCTCCGGTGGCGGGGCGGGTGCGGTGGCGGCGTTGGTGCTCGAATGCATGATGATCTCCTCGCGGTGGTGCGCCACGCTGCCGAGGTGGCCGTGGCGCGTGCTGCTGTTTCCAGCCTAGCACATCGTGCAGGAATGGCGCGCCGGATGCGCCTGCCGAAGCGATGGTGGCGGCGTCTGCTACACTGCGCTCCACTTTTATCGATGGAACCGCCATGACCTCCCTTCCTTTGCCATACCGCGCCACCGCACTTGAGGCCTGTGCCTGGCTGGCGCAACAGACAGGCACGCCTTGGAGCCTGGCGCGCTTGCTGGAGCAGGGCGGCTTGCCGTACGTCTGGCTCGATTACAGCGAAGCGTGGGCCGAGCTGTTCCATGACGGCGTGACGCGCTACGCGGCGCCCGTCGTGTTCATCGGCGACAAGCAGCATCTGGCTTCGGGCGCCGACGATGTGTGGCTGCGTTTTACGCGCGATTCAAGCAACATCGCCATCGAACTGAAGGCGCCGGGACTGCGCGTGCCGCTGGACGGCTTGCATTTCCAGGAGCGCGATCTGCTGCGTTTGCTCAAGGAATTGCAGCACCCGCAGCCGGCCGAAGCGGAAGCGGAGAAGGCGCCCGCCGTTCTGCCCAGCGCCCTGAAGGGTCTGGGGCGCGAGCAGATTCTGATTGCCTTTGCCGGTGTGGGCAAGGTTGACCTGGAACAGGGCCTGGCTAGTGGCGTCGGTATCTTTGGCGATGATGGCGCGCGCGTGCGCAAGAATTCGCGCGGCGGCAAGAACAGCCACCTGTGGCATCCGGTGACCCTGGCGTTCGGTTTGCACGACGTGCACCGCGTGCCGATGGCGCATCTGAAAAAGGCCTTCGCCACGCAACCGTTGCTGCGCGAATGGAAGGCCGACTGGCTGGAATCGCTGCGCTTGCTGGGCGAGTAACTAGACGAAGCTAGCCGGCCGCGCCGGCGTCTTGTTAAGCGGCATATGCCTTCCGGCCGTTTATTGGCTTTCCTCGATCCTGCCGCCGCACTGCGTATAGCAAGCTCTGTAATCGGAGTCGCATTGCCATGTCGATGCGCTGGATGAACAATATTGGCGTTTCTTCGCACATAGTTCGCGGTCCGCATCTGTTTTCGCTACGGCCAGGCAGATGGAAACGGTACTGGTGTTGCGCATTTCACAAGCCTGTGCCTGGCTCGCCGCGATCTGCTCTTTGCCGGCAATGCATATTTGCTGATTGGTCCCGCAACTCGTCACGCATTGACGGCCCGCATCCGAATCCGGAGGAATATAGCGATAGCTTGTGCAGCCGGCCAAGGTGATTGCGAAACAAATCGCAACAGCAAGGCGGAACAAGTAGAAATTGTGGATTTGCAAAGTGCGCATGGTCGAAAAGTGCTTTCCCGTGTCGATGAATTAGGTTGACTGCCCGATATATTGATATTCTGACAGGCGAGCTTTTCACCTACAACGCGCCGCAATAACTGTTACATTTTCGCGTTGATAGATTTACAGCTCGATGGGTGCCACTTCGGTGCCGATATCGGGCGCCGCGTAATGCATGCTGAAATACACGAAAGCGCCGATATTGATGGCGACCGTGATCCAGAACAGCACGCGGAATGAGCGCTTGCTGGACTTGTGGCGCAGCCATTGCTGGGCAAGCACGGCGCCGGGCCAGCCGCACAACAATCCCAGCAGCAGCAAGGTGCGCTCCGACGTGCGCCAGCGGCCTTCCTTGGCGGCGGACTTGTCGATTGCGTAGGCAACAAAGCAGCTCAGGCTCAGCACGCCATACACGAGGGCGATCAAGACGGGGATGTGGAAAAAGAACGTGGCCAGCAAATACAGAACGACAAAGAACAGGATGACAAGATAGGACATAGGATGTGTTGGCTTGAGCGGAGGGCGTGAGTATCCCACAAGGGACGCGATGCCGCAGCCTAAAACAGACAGCCTTGCGCCGTATCAACCTGCTTGGCGCGGCGGCGCGCGTGGCCCGTCTTCAGCGCTTCGCGGTCGCTGGACAGGGTGATGCCTTCCAGCGCCAACAAGGTTTCCTTGGCATGCAGGCCGCCCGCAAAGCCCGTCAACTCGCCCGTGGCGCCGATGACACGGTGGCAGGGGGCGATGATGGAAATGGGATTCTTGCCATTGGCGGCACCCACGGCGCGTACGGCGGCGGGGCGGCCGATCTGGCGCGCGATCTCGCCATAGCTGCGCGTCTGGCCGTACGGTATCGTCAGCAGCGCGCGCCACACTTCCTGCTGGAATGGCGTGCCGGCAAAGTCGAGCGGCACGTCGAATTGCTGGCGCGTGCCGGCGAAATATTCAGCCAGCTGGCGCGCCGTTTCCTGCAGCACGGCGCAACCGTCATCGACGCGCATGGCGCCCAGACGCACGCGGTTCGGCTTGTCGTTTTCCCACAGGATGGCGGTCAGGGCTTCCCCGCGCGCCACCAGGGTCAGCTCGCCCACGGGCGAGGGCACCACGATGCAGTCGTATTCCATGTTTGTTCCTCGGTCAGATGGCGCCAGTGTAGCAGGATGGCGGCATGCCGCATATTGCGTGTAGGATGGCGTTTTCGGCATGGAGCACAGGCTTTGACGACGATCCCCACTTATGACGATATCCGCGCGATTGCCCTGCGGTTGGTGCACGAACGCTATCCCTCGGCCGTGGCGGCCATCATCGGCGGCTCGTTCGCCACGGGCCGGCAAACGACCACTTCCGATATCGACTTGCTGCTGCTGTTCGACCACGTCGACTGCGCCTGGCGCGACACCCTCGTCGCCGAAGGGCGCACGGTGGAACTGTTCGGGCACGACATGGCCACGTTTACGTATTTTTGCAAGGAAATGGATGCGCCCGGCGGCAAGGTGCCGCTGGCGATGATGGTGGTCGAAGGGGAAAACATTGTCGCTGCCGGCGACGCCTACGCCCGGCTGCATGCGCTGGCGCACGCCATCGAGACGGCCGGACCGCCCGTGCTCGACGTGGAAAACCTGCAGCGCCGCCGCTATGCCATCACCACCGCGCTGGAAGACCTGGTCGACAGCACGCATCCGGGCGAGGCGCTGGCCGTCGCTTGCCAGCTGTACGAAGCGCTGGCCGACCTGCACTTGCGCGCGGCCGGCGAATGGAGCGGCGGCGGCAAGCATCTGTTCCGGCGCCTGCAAGCGTTCGATGCCGCCTTCGCGGCGCAGCTCGACGGTGCGCTGCGCCTGGTTGCCAGCGACTTGCCGGCCGGCCAGCGCGCCTTCGAGCAAGTCGCCGCCGCCGTGCTGGCGCCCGTGGGCGGTCCCTTGCTGGAAGGATTTACCCTGCCGGCGCCCGCGCACTGGCGTGCTTAAAACGCAGTGCGCACGGAGAGGCTGATGTTGCGCGGTTCGCCCCAGAACACGCCGTCAAAGAAGCCCACGTTGCGGTAGTACTTTTTGTCGAGCAAGTTATTCACGTTCAGTTGCACGCTGGCGTGCCGGTTGAGCGCGTAGCTGGCCATGGCGTTGACCAGCGCGTAGCCCGCTTGCGGGATATTTGTGATCGCGTTCGATGGCGGGCGGCCATACCACGATTCGCTGTAGGTGGCGCTCTGTGCCGTCATGCTGGCGCCCGCTCTCAAGCCGGCCAGCTTGCCGTCGAAACGGTAGCTGGTGGCCAGGCGCAGCAAATGGCGCGGCTGCGTGGTGGCGGCGCGGCGGCCATCGGCCTCGGCCGCGTGCAGATAGGTATAGCCGCCGCTCGCTTCCCAGGCGGGCGTGATCTGGCCGGCAACGTCGAACTCGACGCCCTTGGCCGTCACGCCCTTGCCGTTGGCCACCATGGCCTGGCCGCCGTCGGGCAGCAAGAAGCCGGGCGGCACCGTGCGGTCGAGTTCCGCCAGGTTCTTTTTCTTCGTGTGGAACAGGGCGGCCGATGCGTTCAGCTTGCCTTCATAGAATTCCCCCTTGATGCCCAGTTCCGCGTTGTCGCCCGTTTCCGGTGGCAAAAACTTGTCGTTGCGGTCCTTGCTCGATTGCGGGTTGAACAGCTGCGTGAAGCTGGCATAGGCCGAATATTGTTTGTTGATGTCGAACACGGCGCCCACATAGGGCGTCACTTCATTGCGCGTCTCGGAAAAGTCGCTATTGTCCGTGTGCACGCCCCGTGTATCGTAGTTGCGCGTATCGGTGCGGTAAGTGCTCGTGCGCGCGCCGATGATGACGTGCAGCGGATCGGCCAGGCTCAAACGCGTGGCGACATAGCCGCCTGCCAGACGCGTGACGGTTTCCGAGTGCGAACCGTCCGGATGGAAAACGGGGCGGGGAATGTTGCCCGTCCAGCTGCGGTAATCGGGAACGAAGGCCGGGTAATCGATGTCCGCCTCGCCACCCAGCGAACGGGCGCGCTGGTTGCCGCCGTTCCAGCCGACGATGGCCGTGTGCTTGCGTCCCAGCAAGGTGAACGGGCCGCTGGCGTACAGGTCGAAGTTGTCGTTGGTGGTCTTGCCCGGACCATAGGCGCCCGTCCACAGGAGCATGCCTGCGCCCGTGGTCGGGTCTGGATGGCCGCCACCCGCATAGGCGACGGTGGTGCGGTTCGTGCTTTCCGTGCGCGCGTAGCCCAGATGCATATTCCAGTTGCCGGGCAGACGCTGGTCCAGCGACGTGAACAGCGTGTGCTGCTTGTTGGCCCAGGTGCTCCATGGCGTCGTGAAACTGGTGTTGCGCGGCAAGTTCGCCAGGCTGCCATCCGCATTCCAGTAAGGCACGGCACCCCAGGTGGCGCCCGTGGGCTTGTTGTCCTGGAAGTCGACACCGGCCGTCAGCAGGGTGCCGGGGCGCAAGTCCGCCTCGACGATGACCATGCCGACCGTCTTGCGCTCGTGATACATGTCCAGGTAGGAATCGCGTTTTTGCCAGGCCAGGGCCGTGCGCGCCCGCACGCTGCCCTCCGCGTTCAGCGGCGTGGACAGGTCGGCTTCGAAGCGCTGGTCATCCCAGCGGCCCATGATCAGGCCGGCGCTGGCCTGGAACTCCTTCGTAGGCCGCTTGCGTATCATGTTGATGGTGGCCGACGGATCGCCCGTGCCGCCCATCAAGCCGGTGGCGCCGCGCACGACTTCGATGCGGTCGTACAAAATCGTGTCTTGCAGCGGCGCATTGCCGCCGCGCGCCATGCCGTCGATCTGGAGATTATTGATGCCGAAGCCGCGTGCATAAAACCGCGTGCGCTCCGTGTCGTTCTGGCCCACCTGGATACCCGTCGTCTGCGCCAGCGCCTGGTCCAGCCGCACGGCGCCCAGGTCGTCGAGCAACTGGCGCGTGATGACACTGACCGATTGCGGCGTTTCGCGCAAGGTCAGCTCCATGCGCGTGGCGCTATGTGCTTCGCCTGCCGTGTACGACTGCGTGCCTTCCGTCGTCGCCGTCGACTGGCCCAGTACGGTGACGGCCGGCATGGTGACGTCGGCCGCGGCCGCGGCCGCGGCCGCGTCGGCGGCCTGTGCCGGCAAAACCACGCCGGCGGCAAGGCTCAGCAAGCTGATGTGTAACAGATGGGGGCGCAAGGCGGGCTGGCGCGAAGAAGAGGAGACTGTCGTTGATTGCATCATTTTCCTGGAATATTTTTAGTCGTGAGTGTTCCTATCTCGTCTGGCGAGGTGCGCAGTAGCTGGGGGGATGGCGTGACGCTGGCCCGTGGTCTGGCTTGGATAGCAGTTCCACCGCAAGGCCCGGCGCGGACGGGCAGTGGAAAGGAAGGGCGCGCGATTCCCTTCAATTTCGTGAATAGGAATCATTATCAATATAGGTGGTATTTGCCAAATAATCAAGCGTGCGCACCAAAACTGTGCAGAAGCCCATGGCGGCGTAAGGTCTGGCCTTCTGCGATAATGCAGGCGCTGACAAATATTTTCCTCATTGAAAGAAATGCATGCGTACATGGATCGCTTGTGCCGGATGGTTGTGTGTCGTGTCGCTGGGCCAGGCCCAGGAACACGCGCCGCCGCCGGCAGTTCCCGTGCAGTTGCAGAGCGCCAGCGTGCCGCCCGCCGCCGATACCATGCCAGCACCTCTTGCGCCGGTCACGCCCGCCGCGCCAGCGGAAGAGGCGCTGCCACCGCAAACGGTGACGATCACGGCCAGCAGCGACGCCAAGGCGCCGCGCGTGCGCTTCACGGCTTACCGCGAAAGTTATCTGACGGCCAGGAAAGTGTGGCAAGTGTCGAGCGGCAGCGTGGTCATGGCCCTGCGCCTGATTCCTGCCAAGCTGAGCGCCACCATCGACGACGTGCGCGTAGCCTTGCAAGGCAATGGCGCGCCCATGCCGATCAAGGTGTCCGACGGCGGCGTGTTTGTCGTGCCGCTCAACGACGATATCGCTGCGCAAGATGGCACTTTCCTGGTGAACAAGGGCAGGGGCGAGCTGACGGCGAATATCGTTCTGCAGCCCGCCGTGGCGCGCGATGCGTGGAACGTCACGCGCGTGGGGCAAGTCTTGCACGACGCCCGGCGCGCCGTGCGGGCCATCACACCGTGGTACAAGCGGCCGTTCGCCAGCGATGTGCAATCGCTGGCCTTTTGCGCGGCCGAGCGGGGCAGTGCCTTGCAGTTGATGGATGGCGAGCAATTGATCGCCACCTTGCCCATGAACGAGCAGGCCGTCAACGACATCAACCAGCCCGTGTTTTGCAAGATTTTCGATGGCGAAGACAAATACCCGGGACACTACCGCGTGGTCATGCCCGAGCAGGCGACGGTGCTGCTGCTGTAGAGGCTAGTTGGGCTGACGCTGCACCAGTTCCAGCGCCGCCGCCAGGGCCAGGTCCATGGTGGCCTGGTGGAAGATCAGCCATTGCGGCAACAGCGACAGCGCATGGCGTCCCTGTTCCAGGTCGCCTTCATCGACGGCGGCCCAGGCATGGTGCAAGCCGCTGAGCACGCGCGCATGCTGTTCGCGGTGGTTGGCCAGCGAGGGAAAGGCGATTTGTTCCATCAAATCCTCCTCCTCGCGGAAATCGCGTTCGACGGCCGCAATCAGTTCGCGAAACGCCACGCTGAAATGCTGGTCGCCCAATTGCTGCAGCCGCGCCAGCTCCTGAAACAGCGCCTCATGCGCCTCGTCGATGACGGGAACACCCAGCGCCATCTCATCCTTCCAATGCGATTTACCCATGCCGATGCTCCCGGTTAAGTCCGTCGCGGTGCGAAGCGGACTGTTCCAGTGTGGGCGCAGCGAAGAGGGAAATCCATGACCTGGATCAAAAGTATGGTGAAGAGGGGGCGAGGAAAACAAAGCAAAAACAAATGGATGTAGGAACCAATTTCCCCTCCGTAATAAAGCGGTTTCAGCGATGCGTCTTATTGCCGAGGCCAATGGCTCCACATGGCATGCGCATCGACATTGGGCACCTGCAACTGCTGCCCGGCGGATAGCTGCATCGTATCCCTCAACACGAGGGGCGCAAGCATCAGGGCCGACAGGGCAAGGCAGGCCAGCACTTTGAGCGTCAACATGGTCGTCTCCCGGTGTCCCGGCGGCGGCGCGGGGATGCGGGGCCTGCCGGTCACTTCCATATGTACTACCATGCTTGCAGTTTAGTTCACCTGGTCGTAACTTCAACTTATTGCTGTGATGCACTGCACCAGTTCGCCTGCTCCCAGGGGCCTATTTGGCCTTGCGGCTGCGCCGTGGCTTGCTTGCGGGCGGCAGGAAGGAATCGAACCACACTTGCGTCAACTGCCGCGTATTTTTCGCCGCCTCGCGCTTGACGGCGGCCGTGGCGTGGCCGCGCGCCGTGTTGGCGATGCGGTTGGCGGCGCTCAGGTACATGCTCATCCAAGGGTTTTTCATGACTAGCCTCGCAGACAATGGGTGGGGATGTCTCCACTCTAGTCCGATGGCGGGCGCTGACCGTGCGCCTGCCCACATAGCCGGGCGGTACTGGCGATAGGCTGAGCCAGATCAATACACGTCGCGGCGGTAGCGCCCGGCCGCCAGCAGGGTGTCGAGGCCCTCCTGGCCCAGCACTTCTTGCAGTACAGCATCGATTCCTGTGGCCATGCCTTGCAGGCTGCCGCACACATAGACGATGGCGCCTTGCGCCAGCCACTCGCGCAGCTCGTCAGCGTTGGCGCGCAGGCGGTCCTGCACGTATTGCCGGGTTTCACCATCGCGCGAAAAGACCTTGTCCAGGCGCGCCAGGTGGCCAGTGTCTAGCCAGCCTTGCAACTCTTCACCGCAGACGCTGTCAAAAGCTTGCTGGCGCTCGCCGAACAGCAGCCAGTTGCGGGCCAGCCCCGCCCGCTGGCGCGCGCGCAGGTGGGCACGCAGGCCTGCCAGGCCGGAACCGTTGCCGATATAAATGCAGGGCACGTCGACCAGGGCGGGTGCGAAGGCGGGATTGGCTTGCAGGCGCAAGCGGATGGGGCTGCCCAGCGTGGCGAAACGGGTCAACCAGCCGGAAGCGAGGCCATGGCCCTGGTTTGCCTCGCCCGCATGGCGTTCCTGGCGCACCAGCAATTGCAGTTCACCATCGGATGGCAGCGAAGCGAGCGAATAGCTGCGGGGCGCGTGGTGCGCATTGTCCGCATCGCCCTCGCTGCCATCCGCGTTGCGGGCGATGATTTCCGCCAGCGCGCCCGCTTCCCAGCTGGCGCCGGCAGGGCCCGTCAAGGTGATTTCATGCAATTCGCCACCCAGGCTGCCCGGGTTGAGCAGCACGCGCCGCGCCAGGCGCCACTCGGCATACGACGCTTCTTCCTGTACGCCGATGGCGTCGATGGCGCTGCCGCTGCAGCGGGCCAGTGCTTGGGACCAGTCGGCCAGGGCGGCGGGGTCGTGCTTGTCCACTTCGATCAGCGGGAATAATGGATGGGCGCCCAGCGCTTGCAATTGCTGCGCCAGCGCATGGCCAAAGCCGCAGAAGGCGCTGTAATGGCGGTCGCCCAGGGCCAGCATGCCGAATTCCAGGCCCGCCAGCGGCGTGCCCGATGTTGCGTGCAGCAGGCGCGCGAAGCGGCGCGTGCCGTCCGGCGCCTCGCCTTCGCCAAAGGTGCTGGCGATGATCAGCGCCCGTTCGTACTGGCGCAATTGCGCAGGATCAAACCGGTCCAGCGACTGCACGTCGACGGCGACCCCGGCCTGCTGCAGGGCGCGCGCGCTTTCCAGGGCCAGGCGCTCGGCCTGTCCCGACTGGCTGGCGTAGGCGACGAGGGTGGGCAAGCCGGTATTTTTCTTGTCCGCTGCGCCGGCGCCCAGCATGGCGCGCTGCGCCTGGATTGCCCGTTTTGCCTTGCGGCGGCCCAGGTACAGCATCCAGCCCGTGATGGCGAACAGGGGCAGGCCCAGGCTGGCCAAAGTAACGATGATGCGGCCCGGCAAGCCGAAATACGTGCCCATGTGCAGCGGATAAATGATGTTGACGAGGCGTGCACCGAGCCCCTGCTGGCTGTAAGGTTCGTTTTCCGTGACCGTGCCGTCGGCCGGTGCAATGCTCATGCGGCTGCGCGCCCGCTCGTGCGGCGCATCGCTGGCCAGCCACGTGAATTGCACGGCTTCGCCGGCGCGCGTGGGTAGGCGCACGCTGGCCAGGGTCCAGCCGGCGGCGTGCTGCTGGAAGCTGGTCCAGGCCAGGCTGATGTCGACGGCGGGCGCCTTCTCCTTGCCGCCGCCTTTTTTCGCGGGCGCCTGTGCCATCCTTGGCGGCTTGCCGGCCCAGGCGTCGATATTGTCGCGCACCACGTCATAGCTCCAGTAAATGCCCGTCAAGGTCAGCGCCACGTAGACGACCAGGCACCAGGTACCGGCCACGGCGTGCAGATTCCACAAAAAGGAGCGGCCCTTCAGGGCGGGATCGAAGGTCAGCCATGTGCGCCAGTCCAGCGGACGGCGGGGCCAGCGCAGATACAGGCCGGACAATGCCAGACCCAGCAGGCACAGGGCCAGCGCACCCGCCACTTGCCGGCCCGGATCGCGCGGCAGCAGCAGCCAGCGGTGCAGCGATTCCGTCCACTCGAAAAATTCCGCACCCGCCAGCGCAGGCTGGGTCGCGCCCGTGTACGGATGCATATAGATGGACTCGCCGCGCCGCTGGCCGTTCTTCGGCGCGAAGAACAGCCGTGGCGCCGTGCCCGCTTGCGCATACATGGTGATCGATGCCACGCGCTGGCCGTGTTCGGCAGCGGCAATGTTGCTCAGCGGCGCCGGCGTCAGCGGCGCCCGCGTTTCCACGGGCACATGGCGCACGCCGGGGTTCATGACGTCAAGTAACTCATCCTTGAAGGCCAGGGTGGCGCCGCTCAGGCCAATGATCACGAGCACCGTGCCGGCAGTGATGCCGATAAACCAGTGCAATTGAAACCATATCTGCTTCCAGGTCCAGTGCCAGCGCCGTTGTTGCGGGGCCGCGCTTGGCTGACGCACTGCGGACAGGGCGTCGGTGCTGGCGCGCAGCTGGGGGAGGGAGGAAGTGGTCATGGCGGCTTTCGATAGCGCCGCCATGCAGTGCGTCAGGCATGGCGGGAAGAAGGAAGGCTGACATTTTAACGCAAACGAGAATCATTCGCAAATGATGGCAGCCTGTGTTCACGGGGCGGGGGGACATCCCCGTTTGCCTGATCGGGCGCCATAGGCGCTACAATAGGGATACTGTTCACTAGTTCCCATTGCTGCCATGATCACTTCCACACCGAATCTCGTCGTCACCCCGTCCGCCCACCCCTTGTCCGACGCCGAGCGCGCCGCACGCATGGTCAATCCCGCCTTTGGCCGCATCTTCACGGACCACATGGTGGTGATTCCTTACCGTGACGGCAAGTGGCAGCAGGGCGAACTGAAGGCTTACGGCCCGCTGATGCTGGACCCGTCCGCCTCGTCCCTGCACTACGGCCAGGCCATCTTCGAAGGCTACAAGGCGTTTGCCCAGCCGGACGGCAGCATCAAGACTTTCCGCCCAGAACAAAACGCCGAGCGCTTCAACCGCAGCGCCGCGCGCCTGGCCATGCCGGCCATTCCTGTCGAGCTGTTCCTGGAAGCGGGCGATGCGCTGATTGCGCAAGACCGCAACTGGGTGCCGAAAAACACGGGCGAGAGCCTGTACATGCGTCCGCTGATGATCGCCACCGACCCGTACCTGGGCGTGCGTCCATCGGAAGAATACTTGTTCGTACTGTTCGCCTCGCCAGCCGGCGCCTACTTCCCGAAAGGCGTGAAACCCGTTACCGTGTGGATCAGCGAAGACTTCGTGCGCGCCGCGCCGGGCGGCACCGGTGAAGCCAAGTGCGCGGGCAACTACGCGGCCAGCCTGATGGCCCAGTCGCAAGCGCAAGAGAAGGGCTGCGACCAGGTCGTGTGGCTGGACGCCGTGCACCGCGAGTTCATCGAAGAAATGGGCGGCATGAATTTGTTCTTCGTCTACAAGGATGGCGAAAAGATCACCGTCGTGACGCCGGAACTGACGGGCACCTTGTTGCCAGGCATTACCCGCCGCAGCCTGCTGGAAATGGCGAAAGACCTCGGCTATGCGACCGAAGAGCGTAAATTGTCCGTCCAGCAATGGCGCGATGACATCGCCTCGGGTCGCATGACGGAAGTGTTCGCCTGCGGCACGGCCGCCGTCATCACGCCGGTGGGCGTGGCCAAGGCCAACGGTTTTGAAATGACCATCAACAACAATGAAAACGGCGCCGTCACCCTGGCCCTGCGCGAAGCGCTGCTGGGCTTGCAGCATGGCACGGCGGCCGATACGCATGGCTGGATGCACAAGGTCTGCTGATCAGCTTGTTTGATTGATACCGCGCCGGCACCCAGTTGCCGGCGTTTTTATATCCTGAAGGAATATGATGAAAATTCACTCTGTCCTGCCCGCGCTGGCCGCCGTTTTCCTCAGCCTGTCCGCTGGCGCCGTCCATGCGGCCGATGCCAGCTGCGCCATTCCCCGCAACGTCAGTTACTACGATTACGACGTGAAGCCGTCGGACGAGAAAAACACCTGCTACAAGCAAAGCACGAACGTGCCCACCGATTACTTCATGCTGGCGCTGTCGTGGTCGCCAGGCTTTTGCGACAGCCAGCGCCGCCGTGGCGCCGTGTCGAAGAAGGCCGCTTTCCAGTGCGCCGAGAGCAACCAGTTCGGCTGGATCGTGCATGGGCTGTGGGCGCAGTCGAACAATCCTGCCACGTGCGAAGACATTTCCGTGACGCCGCCGCGCAAGACGGACATGCACCCGCGCTATTGCAAGGGCAATTTGCCGAAACTGGCGCCTTCCGACATCTTGCCCTACATGTGCATGCAGCCGGGCGAAGCCTTGCTGCAGGGTGAATGGGAAAAGCATGGCGCCTGCGATTTCGATACGGCGAAGGAATATTTCGAGAAGGAACGCGAACTGTTCCAGGCCTTGAAGTTGCCTGATTCCACCATGCCGAAAAACGAGCTGTTCCAGTGGATGAAGCAGCACAACCCACAGCTGAAAGGCCGCTGGCTTGGCTATGAAAAGCATTCGGGCGAGTTGCGCATCTGTTATTCGAAAGATTTCAAGGTCATCGACTGCCAGAAGTGATGGACCTTGCCTGCCCGGCAGAGTCCGCCCATCCATGCTAGTGTATTGCCCGGATCCGCAAGATGAACAGGTAGTGTATTTATGCAGCAGACTAGGCAGCGGCACACGCAAGCCGTCATGGTAGGCGAGGACGGCTTGCCGCCCGGCGCCCGTTTATGGGCCATGCTGGCGCTGGCCATCGGCGTGGGCATGGCCTCGCTCGATACGGCGATCGCCAATACGGCCTTGCCGGCCATCGCCAGCGAGCTGCACACGACGCCGGCCGCCTCCGTCTGGATCGTCAATGTCTATCAGCTGGCCATGGTGGCGACCTTGCTGCCGTTCTCCGCACTCGGTGAAATCGCCGGCTACCGGCGCGTGTTTATCTCCGGCATGTTTCTGTTTACCTTGGCCTCGCTCGCCTGCGCACTGGCCTGGTCCTTGCCGTCGCTCGTGGTGGCGCGGCTGTTCCAGGGTGTCGGCGCCAGCGCCATGATGAGCGTCAACACGGCGCTGCTGCGCGCCCTGTATCCGAAACATTTGCTGGGCCGCGCGTTTGGCAACAATGCGCTGGTGGTGGCCGTCGCGTTCGCCATCGGGCCCACGGCCGCGTCGCTGATCCTGGCGACGGCCTCGTGGCCGTGGCTGTTCGCCATCAATGTGCCGCTGGGCGTGGCCGGTTTTTTTCTCGCCAGCCGCATGCTGCCGGCCACCAGGTTGTCTGGCCACACGCTCGATGCGCGCACGGCGCTGTACAACGTGGGCGCCTTCGGTTTGCTGATCCTGTTGTTTGGCGATGCGGCCCATCACGCGGCCCTGTCGACCTTGCTGCCGGAACTGGTGGCCGTGGCGGTCTTCTTTGTCTTGCTGCTGCGCCGCCAGGCGGGGCACGCTGCACCGATGCTGCCGATTGATCTGTTCCGCCGTCCATTATTCCTGCTGTCGTCGCTGACGGCCATCTGCACGTTTGCCGCGCAGGGGCTGGCGTTTGTGTCTCTGCCATTCTATTTTGAAGTGACGCTGGGCCGTTCGCCCGTCGAGACGGGCTTCCTGATGACGCCATGGGCCGTGCTGGTGGCCGTGATGGCGCCTGTCGCCGGGCGCCTGAGCGACCGCTATTCGCCGGGCGTGCTGGGCGGCATTGGCCTGGCGGCGCTGGCTGGCGGCTTGCTGACCCTCGTGTGGATACCGGCGCACCCGAGCGTCTTTGACATCGGCTGGCGCATGGCCTTGTGCGGCATCGGCTTCGGCTTTTTCCAGGCGCCCAATCTGAAAGCCATCATGGGCAGCGCGCCGCCCGAGCGGGCCGGCGGCGCCAGCGGCGTGGTGGCCACCTCGCGCCTGATCGGGCAAGCCACGGGCGCGGCGCTGGTCGCGTATTGCTTCACGGTCTCGGCCAGCCGGGGCACGACGTATGCGCTGTGCCTGGCGGCAGGATTCGCCGCCATGGCCAGCATCGCCAGCTTCTCGCGCCTGGTGGTGGCGCAGCCGGCGTGGCTGACTGGCAAGGGCAGCTAAACGCCTAGACGTCGATGGCCTTGTCCGACTGCATGCGCTTGCGCAGTTCGAACTTCTGGATCTTGCCCGTCGACGTGCGGGGCAGGGGACCGAAATAAATGGCTTTCGGCACCTTGAAACCGGCCAGGTTGTTCTTGCAAAACGCAATCAATTCCGCTTCCGTCACCGTGCCGCCTTCGCGCAATTCGACGAAGGCGCACGGCGTCTCGCCCCATTTCTCGTCCGGCTGGGCGATGACGGCGGCGGCCAGTACTTGCGGATGGTGGTACAAAGCGTCCTCCACTTCCACGCTGGAAATGTTTTCTCCGCCGGAAATGATGATGTCCTTGCTGCGGTCCTTCAGCTTGATATAGCCGTCCGGATACATGACGCCGAGGTCGCCCGTGTGGAACCAGCCGCCGGCGAACGCTTCCAGCGTCGCCTTTTCATTTTTCAGATAGCCCTTCATGCAGATATTGCCACGGAACATGATCTCGCCGATCTGTTCTCCATCGGCCGCCACAGGCTGCATCGTTTCCGGATCGAGCACGGCGACGGCGCTTTGCAAGTGGTAGCGCACGCCTTGGCGCGATTTCAATACGGCCCGCTCTTCCTGCGACAGCGCCGCCCACTCGTCCTGCTCCGCGCAGATGGCGGCCGGGCCATACACCTCCGTCAAGCCATACGAGTGGATCAAGTCAAAGCCCATGGCTTCGATCTTTGCCACCATGGCCGCCGGCGGCGGCGCACCGGCCACCATGCCGCGCACGGTCCAGGCTATGCCGTCGCGCCAGTTGGCCGGTGCGTTGGCCAGGGCCGCGTGCACGATGGGCGCCGCGCAATAGTGAGTGATGCGCAATTCGCGCATCAGGTCGAACACGAGCTTCGGTTCGAACTTGCGCAGGCACACGTTCACGCCGGCACGCGCGGCCACGGTCCACGGGAAGCACCAGCCATTGCAGTGGAACATGGGCAAGGTCCACAGGTAGACGGCGTGCTTGGGCATGTCCCATTCCAGGATGTTCGACAGGGCATTGAGGGCCGCGCCACGGTGGTGGTAGACGACGCCTTTCGGGTCGCCCGTGGTGCCGGACGTGTAGTTCAGGGCGATGGCATCCCATTCGTCCGCCGGCGGCTGCCAGTCGTAATCGGGGTCGCCGCTGGCCAGCAAGCTTTCATAGTCGAGGTCGGCAAATGGTTCCACTTCGGGCCCCAGCACGTCGTTGACCTGGATCACGCGCAAGCCGGGAATCTGCGCCGCCATCTGGCGCGCCAGCTCAGCAAATTCCGTGTCGGCCAGCAAGACTTTCGCCTGGCCATGGCGCAGCATGAAGGTCAATGAGGCCAGGTCGAGGCGGATATTCAATGCATTGAGGACGGCGCCAGCCATGGGGACGCCAAAGCTCGCTTCCACCATGGCGGGCGTGTTCGGCAGCATCACGGCCACCGTATCGCCCGTGCCCACGCCCAGCTTGATCAAGCCCGAGGCCAGGCGGCGCGTGCGCGCATACGTTTCTTGCCACGTCTGCCGCACGGCGCCATGTGCAATTGCCAGGCGATTGCCATATACTGCGGCTGCCCTGGCGATATAGTCGAGCGGGGTGAGGGCGGCGTAGTTGGCGCTGTTTTTGCCGAGGCCGGTGTTGAAATCAGCTGTCATGCTTGTCTCCTGGTAAAAGAATCTTGTAGCTCCCTGTTTCGGGATTGATACCGGTTAGCATAGCACCGGTGCTGGAAAATCACTGTCATCTTAGTGACAGGTCTGAAGGATGGAATGGATAGCAACGATAGTGTAGAACGTGCGATGCCGGAATTCGACAGCCACGACTGGTTCGCGGCCCTTGATCCCCGGCATCAGACCCTGTTGCGCGCCGGCAGCGTGCTCCGGCATGTCGAGGCGGGCGCCGTCATCACGCGGCGCGGCGAACCGTCCGTGCACTGGATCGGCGTGCACACGGGCTTGATCAAGCTGGCTGTCTACAACGCCGATGGGCGCGGCGCCACGTTTTCCGGCGTGCCGGCCGGCGGCTGGTGCGGCGAGGGCAGCGTGCTCAAGCGCGAACTGCGCCGCTACGACGTGGTGGCCGTGCGCGCGTCGAGCATCGTTCTCGTGCCGGTGGACCTGTTTCATTTGCTGCTGGCCGAGAGCCTCTCCTTTAACGCCTTCGTCATCCGCCAGCTGAACGAACGCATGGGCCAGTTCATCGCCACCATCCAGAACCAGCGCCTGCTGGCCGTCGACGCGCAAGTGGCGCAAGCCATCGCGCAGCTGTTCCACCCCATGCTATATCCGCGCACCTCCAGCGTGCTTGAGCTGTCGCAGGAAGAAATCGGCTTGCTGACCGGCATTTCACGCCAGCGTGTGAACCAGGCGCTGGGCCATCTGGCCGAACTAAAGCTCATCAGCATTGCCTACCAGTCGATCCGCGTGGTCGACCTCGACGGCTTGCGCCGTTATGGCGTAGCGTCGCTGTGATGACAGACTGCTTGCGCGATGTATGGCATGCTGGCGGCTCGTTCACCATATCGACCTGACGCATGGCCCTCGTTTCCGATCATCCCTTGCATTTGCTGGGCTTGCGCTTTCCGCTCCGGCTGCGCGTCACCGTGCGCCAGGGTTTTGTGACCTTGCATAATGAAATCACGACCAAGAAACTGGCCAGCGGCGACAGTTTCGTCGTGCCCGCCTTCTTGCGCTTTGCCTGCGACGTGATGCCGGGGCGGGGCAAGCCGGCCGTGTTCACCCTGGCGCTGGAGGGCGATGAGCCCGATGGCGGCCACGGCGGCGGCAAGCGCTGGAGCCAGGCGCTGGCACAGCACATCTTTGATACGCCGCAAGGCAAATGGACGGCGGCGCGCCTGGCCACCCTGTGGCAAGTGACGCCGCACAAGGCCAGGGCGCGCCTGTTTGCCGAGGGCGAGGCCTTATTGAGCCTGGTGCGGGAACAGCGCCTCGCGCACGCGCTGCACACGGCGGCGCAAGCGGGCGCCGATGGCGAAGATGGCGGGCGCGACCTGGCGCAAGTGGCGGCCGGCTCCGGTTTTGCCTCGATCCCCGCGTTCTGCGACGCCTGCGTGGATGTGGCCGGCGTGCGCCCCAGCCTGTTCCTGCGCGGCCAGGCGCCCGGATAGCCAGACTCCGTTATAATCGCGCCATGGGATACTTATTGAAGCGCAAACAGTGGCACATGTGGTTCGCCTGCCTGGCGATACTGCTCAATGCGCTGTCGCCGTCCCTGTCCTATGCGTTTGCCTCGCAGCATGCGAACGCGAACAATGCCGCCGTCGACATCTGCTCGGCCAGCGGCGCCGTCTACACGCAGGCCGACCTGGCGCCTGCCGCCACATCCACCACCGGTTCCGTGCTGCACCACATCGAGCATTGCCCGTTCTGCATCAGCCATGCGGGCAGCGTGGGCCTGCCGCCGCCGTCTTCAGCGCCGTTGCCCGTCATCACGGGCCACGACGACTATCCACCCTTGTTTTACCAGGCGCCGCGAGCCCCGTTCGCGTGGCTGGCCGCCAGCCCGCGCGGTCCCCCTTCGGCTGCCTGAACCTCAAGTCACGCCTTCCACGTCTTAACTGTATCCACTACGCCCATCGGGCCGGAATTATCATGAAACGTCGTTTATTCCTTCTCGCCGGCACGGCGGGATTGCTCACGCTTGCCGCTTGCGAACCAGCGCCGAAACCCCATTACAACGGTCTCGACTTGACGGGAGGCGATTACAAGCCCGACTTCAAGTTGAGCGGCCCCGACGGCAAGGTGTACACCCTGGCTGACTTCAAGGGCAAATATGTGATGGTCTTCTTTGGCTTTACGCAATGCCCGGACGTGTGCCCGACAGCTCTGTCGCGCGCGCTGGAAATCCGCCAGAAGCTGGGGCCGGACGCCGATAAGCTGCAAGTGATCTTCATCAGCATCGACCCCGAGCGCGATACCCCCGAGTTGCTGGGCGAGTACATGCGCGCCTTCGACCCCAGCTTCCTCGGCTTGCGCACGGACCCGAAGAACACGGCGCAGACGGCCTTCAACTACAAGGTCTTCTACCGCCGCGTACCGAGCGGCAGCTCGTACACAATGGACCACACGGCCATCAGCTATGTGCTCGATACGGAAGGGCGCATGCGCCTGGGCTTGAAGCACCAGCTGACGGGCGACGAGTGCGTGCAGGACATCAAGACCCTGATGAAATCGAAATACACCTTATAACCATCGCGAGGAAATAATCATGACCCATCTGAAAACCCTGCTGGCCACGACCCTGGCCGTGCTGTCCTTCTCCGCCGCTGCCCAGACTTCCGTGCAGATCACCGACCCGTGGGTGCGCGCCACCGTGCCACAGCAAAAAGCCACGGGCGCCTTCATGCAGATCACGGCGCCGAAAGCGATGCGTTTGCTGGAAGTTCGCTCGTCCGTGGCCGGCGTGGCGGAAATCCATGAAATGAGCATGGCGGACAATATGATGCGCATGCGCCAGGTCAAGGAAATCGCCTTGCCAGCCGGCAAATCCGTCGAGCTGAAGCCGGGCGGCTACCACGTCATGTTGCTGGACCTCAAAGCACAGGTGAAGGCGGGCGACAAGATTCCGCTGACTCTCGTCGTCGAAGGCGAAGACAAGCGCCGTGAAACCATCGAAGTCAATGCCGTGGCCCGTCCGCTGGGCGCCACCTCGGCCCCGATGCCGGCGATGAAGCACTGATCACCATCATTCTGGCCAGAAGCCCGGTTCGCCGGGCTTTTTTGCGCCCGCCTGAAAGTTAAACGGTTGTTTGATATAATTCCGCACAATATTAAACAGCTGTTTAAGTGATGGGAATGGCATGACGCAAGACAAGGGAAACGAAAGAGAAAGCGAACCGGCGCGCGCGCGCATCCTGCAGGCGGCGGTCCAGCTGTTTGCCGATGAGGGCTACAAGCTCGCATCCGTGCGCAGGATCTGCGAGGCGGCCCACGTCAACGTGGCGATGGTCAATTATTACTTTCATGGCAAGGAAGAGCTGTACCTGGCCGCCTTCGACCATGCGCGCGCGCTGGCGCGTGCCTCGGCCGCTGCCGCGCCGGATGCGGGCCCAGTGGTGGCCATGGCGCCCGTGGAACAGTTGCGCCTGGCGATAGAAGCGATGGTATGCGACATGCTGCGCCCGGGCGCGGCTTCGCTGTTCAGCCGCCTGGTGGCGCGCGAACTGATCGAGCCGACGGCCGCCATCCACCTGCTGGCCGAACGCGACGTGCGCGCGCACCATGCGCTGTTTACTGGCTTGATCCGTGGCGTGGTGGGGGAGGCGATGCCGGACGACGTGGTGCAGAAATGCGTGTTCAGCGTGATCGGCCAGGCCGTGTTCTATGCCCGTTCGCGCATCGTGCATGAGCTGGTGGCGCCCGAGATCACCTATGACGAGGCGGGCACCGCCAGCATCGCCCGGCATGTCGCCGCCTTCTCGCTGGCGGCCCTCGATGGCTTGCGCCGCCTGCATGTTGCGCAGGAGCTTGCATGAAGACCAGAAACCTGACTCTCGTGCTGGCCGGGCTGGCCATGCTGGGCCCGTTCGCCACCGATACCTTCTTGCCGTCGTTCCCCGCGATCGGCACGCATTTCGACGTCAGCAGCGTGCTGGTGCAGCAGACCCTGAGCGTCTACCTGGCCGCCTATGCCTTCATGACCTTGTTCTACGGCACCTTGTCCGACTCGTTTGGCCGCCGTCCCGTGATCCTCGCTTCCCTGCTGATCTTTGCGGCCGGCTCCATCGGTGCCGCGTTCGCGCCCAGCTTTGGCTGGCTGCTGTTCTTCCGCGGCATGCAAGGCGCCTCGGCCGGGGCGGGCAGGGTGATCGGCCAAGCCATCGTGCGCGACAGCCTGTCGGGCGCGGCCGCGCAAAAGATGCTGGCCAATATCATGATGGTGTTCGGCATCGCGCCCGCCATCGCCCCCATCATCGGCGGCTGGCTGCATGTGGCCTACGGCTGGCAATCGACGTTCGTGTTCACCTTTTCCGTCACCGTGCTGCTGTTGCTGGCCTGCCTGAAAGGCTTGCCGGAAAGTTTGGCTGTCGAGCAACGCCAATCTTTTCACCCAGGCAACATCGCGCGCAATTACTGGCTGGCCTTGCGCCATCGGGCGTTCCTGCTGCGTTCGCTGGCCGTGGCCTTCGCCTTTGGCGGCTTCGCCCTGTACATCGCGTCGGCACCGCATTTTATTTTGGAACTGCTGCACCTGCCGGAAACGGCGTTTGGCTGGATGTTCATCCCCATGGTGGCCGGTCTTGTGCTGGGTTCTGCGCTGTCGGGCAGGCTGGCCCACGCGGTGAAAAGCACCGTGCTGGTGCGCTGGGGCTTGCTGGCCATGGCGGCCACGGGCGCGCTCAATATTGCTTACAACCACTGGTTCGCGGCCAGCATCCCGTTCGCCGTCGTGCCCGTGATGCTGTATGCGTTCGGCATGTCGCTGGCCTTGCCGGGCATGACCATGTCGACGCTCGACATATTCCCCCAGATGCGGGGCCTGGCCGCCTCCTTGCAAAACTTCGTGCAAATGCTGGTGTTTGCGCTGGTGTCCGGTTTTGTCGCACCATTGCTGTTCGACAGCGCATTCAAGCTGGCGCTGGGGCAAGCCTCGGCCGTGGCGCTGGCCGCGTTTTTCTGGTGGCTGGGCACGCGCCAGAACGCGGCGCACGGCGCGAAAGGGGTTATCAAAACGGCATGAGCGGGGTTTGAAAAGGTAGGCATGCTTCCTGCTTTGTTACACTGTGACAATCAGACCCCTGCTGCGGCAGCGCAGCACCCGCGTGGGTCTAAGCAGTTTTGCAACTTTACCTTTGGCTATCATGCACTTGATTAACTCCAGTTTGAACCACGCCTTGCGCGTGCCGCTGGCTGCGGAAATCCACTCGCGGCCGTTTTTGCAGCTCGACGCCCCCGAGCTGATCACCCATCTGGCCGTGTATAAAGATGACAGCGCGGCGCTGGGCGCCTCGAATATGGCGGTCCAGCACGCCACCTTGGCGGCCCTGTGCACGCATTTCGGCGTCACGCCGCCCGCTGCCGAAGCCAAGTACTTCTATTACGACTTTGGCCGCTTCCGCCTGAAATGGGAATGCCACACGGAATTTGCCACGTTTACCTTCGCCGAGCATCCTGGTGCCGCCTTGCCCCTGGAACAGGCGTTCGAGCGCATGCCGCTGGAGCAATTGCCGCAGCAGTGGCTGGTGGGCTTGAAGGGCAAGCTGATGGTGGCGGCCCACGTGGTGCTCGAGCAGGCGACCGAGCCTGCCGAGATCTTCATGCAGGGTTTGTCGCGCGTGTTCGAGGGCAATACCCTGGCCGGCAGCAAGGTGCTGCAGGGCGGAGAGTTGTGGACGGATTTCACGATCCAGTCGGACGGTTTCAGCCGTTTCGTCATCCGCGATGCGGGCATGCGCTCGCAGCAGTCGGGCCGTTTGGTGCAGCGCGTGCTGGAAATCGAAACCTACCGCATGATGGCCTTGCTGGGCCTGCCCTACGCCATGCAGGCGGCACCATCGTTGAACGCCATCGAAAATGAGCTGGCGACCCTGGCCGCCGCCATGGTCGACACGGACGACGCGCCTGGCCTGGCCAAGAGCGACGACGGTGTCTCCGAGCAAGCCTTGCTCGACCGCATCACGCGCCTGGCCGCCCGCATTGAAAAGCTGTCACTCGACAATAGCTACCGTTTTTCCGCCTCGAAAGCCTACATGGGCCTGGTCAAGGCGCGCATCGACGAGTTGCGCGAAGTGCGCATCGAAGGCATCCCGACAGTTGAGGAATTCATGGACCGCCGCCTGACGCCCGCCATGAATACATGCGAAGCGATGGCCAGCCGCCAGGAAGCGATGGCGCAGCGTATTGCCAACACGAATGACTTGCTGCGCACGCGGGTGGGCATCGTGCAGGAATTGCAGAACCGGCAAATCCTGCAATCGATGAACGCCCGCGCCGCGCAGCAGCTGCGCTTGCAGCAAGCGGTGGAAGGCCTGTCGGTTGCCGCCATTTCCTATTACGTGATCGGCCTGTTCAGCTACACGGGCAAGGCGGCCAAGGTGATGGGGCTGCCCGTGAATCCGGAAATCCTCGTCGGTGCCCTGGTGCCGTTCGTGGCGGCCGCCGTCTGGCTGGGCCTGCGCCGCATGCACCACAAGCTGCACGCGGACTGAACAGGACGACGCTGCGCTGTCATATTTGCTATCTTTCAACATTCGACCGTCAGGTGTTTTGAAAGGAAGTTGCGTGCTACCGAATGTTGGCGATGTTTACAGTGTGTTTTCGTCCGAGCTGCAGCAGTATGTGGCTTGCCAGGTCACCCGCATCAAGGATGCGTCCTCGTCCAGGCCGGTAGCTGCCGTGCTGGAGCTGGACTGGACCGGCGACGCCTTGCCCGATGCGGCGGCCGTACAAGCCATGCGGCCGCTGCTGTGCGACTATTTCTTCTGGAATAATCGCCACGACCACTGCTATGCCACGGCAAACGTGCCGCCTGGCCATACCCTCGTGGGCAATATCGCGCCGCTGGTCGATGTGGAAGTCAACAGCTACCGCAGCGGCTGGAACGTGGGCGACAGCGTGCTGCGCCAGCGCAACTGGGAGCGCATCGACCCGTTGCGGCGCCAGCAATTCAAGGCGGCGTCGGACGAGCGTGAAGTAACCGTCGGCGGCCAGGTCTTGCGGCAGGACGCGACGAAAATCGATGACAGTGTCTTGCAGGCGCTGGGCGACATATCCGAGCTGGAGCAACTGCCTTGCCTGATGTCGATCGAGACCTGCGAAGGCACGCAAGCCTTGATGGAGTTTATCCAGGGCAATCCCTTCATCAATGAGCTGCAGTGGCAGTCATCGACGGTGCATGCGCTCGATTTCAGCGGCAGCGGCTTGAGCCGGCTGATCCTGCAACCCGATGGCGTTACCAACCTGGTCTTGAACAAAGGCTTGAGCTTGCTCGCGTTGCGCGGCGCGCCATCGCCGGCGCTGCGCATCAACGATGGCGCCGATGGCCGCCATCTGACACTGCAGTGCACGCAGACGCTGCCGCCGTTCCACGGCATCGAGCAACTGGGCGGCCTGTCGCTGGTCAGCATGAAAGAGGTCGACCTGGAGCAAGTGGCGCGGCGCTTTCCCTATCTGACGGCCTTGCGCATCTGGGGCAAGCCGGGGCTGGCGTCGCATATGGCCAGCCTGGCGCAACTGAGCCAGCTGCGGATGTTCACCGCCTATGACCTGTTCGGTTACACGGCGGAGGAGTTTCCATCGGCCACGCAATTGCCGCAGCTGTCGGCCTTGTGGCTGACCAGCTTGCCCGCCGATGTGGCCAAGGCCATCAAGGCCGGCTACAAGAGGGCGGCGGCGCTGGGACTGGACTTGTCGGTGACCAAGGCGCGCAAGCCGGAATGGCTGGCGGACAACCTGCTCAACCCCTTCCGCGACTGGGATGGCCGCGAGCATATTTCCCCCGCGTATGCGAAAAAGGCGGCGCTGGCCTACAAGAACATGCTGGCCGTGACGCGCGGCATCGATGTGGCCATGGAGGCGACGGCGGCGACAGCCGCGCTGGAGACGATGGTCACCGCCTATGTCGATGTATTCAACAAGATCGAGCGGCGCGCGAGCATCATCGAGACGGTCGAGCGCGAGGAAATCTACTCGGTGCTGGCGGAACTGCTGGCGCAGCTGGCCGGGCAGGGGACGGTGCTGGTTGATGAGGCGGCCTTGCTGGACCTGTTCGATCGCTTGCGGGAATTCTAATCTCGTTGCCAATCCAGAAAAAAAGTTCTAGACATAGAGTTCTAGAATCGGTATTCTGGCGGCATGTTAAAAAATACCTCCACTCCCCATCCCACGGCCGCCGAACTGGACCTGCTGCGCATCTTGTGGCAGCGCGGTCCGTCCGACGCCCGCGCCGTGTATGACGCGCTGGCCGCCGAGCGTGCCGACGCCAGTTACGCCACCGTGCTACGCCAGTTGCAGCTGATGCATGGCAAGGGCTTGCTGAGCCGCGATGAAAGCCAGCGTCCGCAACTGTATGCGGCCGTCGAAGCGCAGGAAAAGTTACAGACCAGCTTGCTCAAGGACTTGATCGGCAAGGTGTTTTCCGGTTCCGGCAAGGCGCTCGTGCTGACGGCGCTGCGCGAGCACGTGAGCGACGCGGAACGCCTGGAAATCGAAAAAATCCTGCGCAGCAAGGATGGCGGCGCGCCATGAACCTGGACATGGGCTTGGGCGTTGAGTTGGGCAAGCTTGTCCCTGCGCTGGGCTGGGTCCTGCTGTATTTTGTCTGGCAGGGCGTGATCGTCGGCGCAGTGTCCGCCGTCCTGCTCTGGCTGCTGCGCCACGCCAGCGCGCGCTGGCGCTATGCCGTGTGCGCGCTGGCGCTGCTGCTGTGTCTGTGTATTCCCTCGCTCCACCTTCTGTCTCTGCTGTCGGGCACATCGCCAGCCCAGCTGGCGGTAGACGCGCCGCCGGCCTGGCGCGCCGCGCTGCAAGCGTGGATGCCAGCCCTGGTGCTGGCCTGGAGCGCTGGTGTTGGCCTGATGAGCTTGCGCCTGTGCCTGGGCCTGGCCTGGGTCGGCAAGCTGCGCCGCCAGGCAGTAGCCGCCCCGGCCGTCTGGCAGGCGCGCCTCGATGCGCTGGCCCTGCGCATGGGCTTGCAGCGGCGGCCGCCGCTGAAGCTGCACGCGGGCCTGGCCAGTCCTGTGACGGTGGGCTTTTGGCGCCCCGTTATCCTGCTGCCGGCCGCCTTGCTGAGCGGCATGCCCGTCGCCTTGCTCGAAGCGCTGCTGGCGCATGAACTGGCCCACGTGCGGCGCTGGGATTACCTGGTCAACCTGCTGCAAAGCGTGGCCGAGGCGCTGCTGTTCTTTCACCCTGTCGTCTGGTGGCTGTCGGCGCGCATGCGGGCCGAGCGCGAACAGGTGGCCGACGCCCTGGCTGCGCAAGCGCTGCAGGATCCGCAGCGGCTGGCCACGGCGCTGCATGCCTTGTCCCTGCAGACGGCGGCGCCGCAGCACTCCGGCTTGCTGATGTCGGCCCGGGGCGGGGCATTGCTCACGCGCATAGAACGCTTGATGGCGCCCGGCCTTGATACCGGCAGCTGGAAGATGGCCGTGCCCGCCTTGCTGCTGGCCTGCGCCACCTTGCTGCTGCAGACGCAGGGCAAGCCCGAAGTCAGCGGGGCGATCCTGGCCGAAGCCGCAGCCGGCATGCTGGACTTGCCCGTCAGCGCGAAACACATGCTGGTGTTCGATGACGCCAGCGGCAAGGTGCTGATGGCGAAAGACGCGGACGCCGTCGTGCCCATCGCCTCGATCACCAAGCTGATGACGGCCATGGTGGTGCTCGACGCGGGGCAGGATAGGGGTGAGCAGGTGCGCATCGTGCGCGCCGATGGCGATGCGTCCTTGCAGCGCCACAGCCTGCTGGCCGATGGCGTGGCCGTGTCGCGCGGCGCGCTGTTGCAACTGGCGCTGCTGCCGTCCGAAAACCGCGCCGCCGCCGCGCTGGCGCGCACTTATCCTGGCGGCAGCGCGGCTTTTAATGACGCCTTGCAAGCGAAGATCCGCAGCCTGGGCTTGCGCCGTACTACCTTGCTGGACCCCGTCGGCAGTTCGCCCGCGAATACGTCCACGGCCAGCGAGGTGGCGAAGATTGTCGCGGCCGCCGCGCGCTATCCGGACATCGCGCGCATCACCAGCCACCCGCAAGCGAGCGTGGCCGTCAATGGCAAGACACGCACCTTGCACAACACCAACCCGCTGGTCGGTGGCAAGGGCTGGGACATTGTGCTGTCCAAGACGGGCAGCAGCCACGAGGCGGGCAGCTGCCTGACGATGCGCATGCGCAGCGGCGGCAAGCACGTCACCATCGTACTGCTGGACGCCGACGGCGCACAGCGGCGCTCGCTCGACGCCGGACACATCCGCGACACCCTGGCCGACAGGACCGGTCGCATGCATTGATACCCCCCCGGGGCGCGCCAGTGCGGGCGCCCTTTTTTTACACTCTGGAGATGAAGATGACACTATTGGCGAAGTTGATGCTGGCTACGGTTGCGACCATGGCGGCTGGTACGGGGCAGGCGAAGACGCCGGCGACTGTGCAGGATAAACCGGTTAATTGCGACAATTGCAAGGAATGGAACGCGCCCGCCAAGCCGTTCAATGTCTTTGGCAATACCTGGTATGTGGGCACGGCCGGCCTGTCCGCCGTGCTGGTGACGAGTCCGCAGGGCCATATCCTGCTCGACGGCGCGCTGCCGCAATCGGCACCATTGATCATCGCAAACATCAAGGCGCTGGGCTTTCGTATCGAGGACGTGAAATACATCCTCAATTCCCACGCGCATTGGGACCATGCGGGCGGCATCGCCGCGCTGCAGCGGGCCAGCGGCGCCACCGTGATGGCCAGCGCAGCGGCCGCCCCCGTGCTGCAAAGCGGCACCAATGGCAAGGATGATCCGCAGTACCAGGCCAATCCCGTCGTGCATGTCGCCAAGGTGAGCAAGGTCAGCCTGTTGGCCGAGGGCGATACCGTCAAGCTGGGACCGTTGACCCTGACGGCCCACATGACGCCGGGCCACACTCCCGGTGGCACGACGTGGACGTGGACGTCGTGCGAAGGCCAGCGCTGCCTGGACGTCGTGTATGCGGATAGCCTGAACCCATATGCGAGCGGCGATTTCCGTTATACGGGCAAAGGCGCGGGCAAAGGCGGCGCGCCCGATATTTCGGCCTCGTTCGAAGCGAGTATCGCCAAGGTGGCTGCCTTGCCATGCGACATCATCATCCCCGTCCATCCGGGCACGACGGATGTGCTGGGCAAGGCTGCCAAGCGCAGCGGTAAAGATAATCCCCTGATCGACGCCAACGCCTGCCGCACCTATGCGGCCGAAGCGGGCGGCTTGCTGGCCAAACGCCTGGCGAAAGAGCGGGGCGAGCCGGCGCCTCTTGACGCCAAGGGTGCCGCGCACGTGCATTAAGTTTTTTACTCTGCCGCCTGGCGCTGTTTGTGCAGGCGTTTCAGGAATACCGTCATTTCCTTGTCGGCTTGCAGGTCGCCTTGCTGCTGGGCCACTGTCACGCCGGTGGTCCAGGCGGCCTGCGCTTCGTCCAGCCGGCCCAGCTGGTGCAAGGCCTTGCCCAGCAGTTTCCAGGCGGCGGAATAGCCGGGCTGCTGCACGGTGGCTTGCGCCAGGTGCAGGGCCGCTTGCTCGGCGTCATGCTCTTTCAGGCAGGCGTCGCCCAGGCCAAAGCGCAGCAGCGCGTTGTCGCGCCCCTGCGCCAGCAGTTTTTCCAGATTTTCACGCATCAAGAGCCCCGTTAATATGCAAGTTTATTCTTGCATATTAACGTTTCCTCTTGCAAGTAACAAGCCCGCGTTCAATCCCGCATCTCCACCACCAGCTTGCCGCGCGCGCTGCCGTCGATTTGCGCCGCGTGCGCATCGTGCGCCGTGTGCAAGGTAAAGCGGCGTGGATCAAGCCGCACCTGCAGCTTGCCCGCCTCGATCAGCTTGTTGGCTTCGCGCAGGATGGCGCCATGGCGCGCGTGATGCTCACCGCTCAACAGGGGCAGCAGGGTGAACACGCCCGAGTACGTCGCCGCGCGCGCCGTCAGCGGGCTCAGCGCGAACGTGCCCCAGCCGAGGCAGCTGACGACGTGGCCGCCGTAGAGGCGTGCCGCCTGGAAGCTGGCGTCCAGGGTGGCGCCGCCCACCGTGTCGTAGACGATGTCGAAGCCGGCGCCGCCCGTGTATTCGGCCACGTAGTCGTCCACCGTGCTGGTCCGGTAATCGATGAAGCGCGCGCCCAGCGCCTCGATGGCGTCGCGGCTGGCGGCGCTGCCCGTGGCAAACACCGTGGCGCCAAGGGCCACGGCGAGCTGCACGGCCATGTGGCCCACGCCGCCCGCGCCACCATGCACGAGCACACTGTCGCCCACCTTCACGTGGGCACGATCGACCAATCCTTCCCAAGCCGTGATGAAGACGAGGGGCAGGGCGGCTGCTTCGCGCATGCTCAGCCCAAGCGGCACGGGCGCCAGCAGCGCGGCGTCAAAGACGCCGTACTCGGCCAGCGAGCCCTGGATGCCGCCGATGCCGCCCGCCATGCCATACACTGTTGCGCCAACGTGAAAAGTCGTCACGCCATCGCCGACGGCTTCCACCGTGCCGGCCACGTCGATGCCGAGGATGGCAGGCAGGCGGGGCCGGGCGTGCGGGGCGGCGCCGGCGGCGATTTTCGTGTCGAGCGGATTGACGCCGCTGGCAGCGATACGCACGAGGACTTGCCCGGGGCCGGGCTGCGGCACGGGAACGTTTTCGATGGTCATGGGGGCGGCAAAGCTGGTGAGGACGAGGGCTTGCATGGTGTTCTCCTGTGGTTGATGCTTCAGTCTAGGCGGTGACGGCACAAAGAAAAACAGGGCGCGGCCCCATGCACTATTTCGATATCGTGGATAATCATAGGCAAACGGGAGGGGAATGCATGGACAGGCTGGAAGCGATGCAGGTGTTTTGCGCCGTGGTCGAGGCGGGCGGCTTCAGCAAGGCGGCGCAGCGCCTGGGCATCTCGACCTCATCCGTGACGAATCAGGTGGCGGCGCTGGAAAAACACTTCGGCGTGCGCCTCTTGCAGCGCACCACGCGCAGCATGTCGCTGACGGCCGAAGGCCGGCAATGCCACGCGCAGGCGCGCCAGATGCTGGCCGATATGGCGGCGCTGGAGTCCAGTCTTGAACAAGCGGCCGGGAAACCATCGGGCAGCTTGCGCGTGGATATGCCCAGCAGCATCAGCCGCAACCTCGTGGCGCCCGCCTTGCCCCGCTTTACCGCCGCCTATCCCGACATTTCCCTGCGCCTGACCGTCAGCGACCGCCTGGTCGACATGGTGGAAGAGGGTATCGATGTGATGCTGCGCATCGGCGAACCGCAGGATTCGTCGCTGGTGGCGCGCAGCCTGCTGAACATGGATTATCTGTGCTGCGCCTCGCCCGCCTTTGTTGCTCGGCATGGCCTGCCGCGCACGCCGCAGGAGCTGGACCAGTTTGCCTGCCTGCATTTCCTGTATCCGAAATCGCGCCAGGTGCGGCCGTGGCTGTTCCAGGCCATGGAAGGAGAGGCGGGCGCTGCCGCGTATGCACACACGCCGCCGGCCGCCTTGTCCTTCGACCATGTCGAATCGATGATCGCCGCCGCCCAGGCCGGCTGCGGCATCGTCCAGGCGCTGTCCGTTTCCGTGCTGCAGCCGCTGCGTGAGGGCAGCCTCGTGCCCGTGCTGCAACCGTTCCGCACGCGGGGGCCGGGCCTGTGGGCGCTGTTCCATCCGCGTCAGCTGCGCGCGGCCAAGGTGCAGGTGTTCGTGGAGTTTTTGACGCAGATGTTTGATGAAGGCTTTAATGAGAATTGATTATCAATTATAATGCAAGCCTATTGCATTGAATTGCCCATGTCAGGAATCCCCATGTCCGTGTTTTTACGCCGCCCCGTGGCGCTTTTTCTGGCCGCCGCCAGTCCCCTGGCGCTGGCAGCCGACCCTGCCGCCGACCAGCCCGACGCGCAGGACGTCGTCACCGTCAAGGCGGAGCGCCAGCATTACCGCAGCCTGTCCGCCACGGGCGCCACCAAGACGGACGCCTTGCTGATGGACTTGCCGCAAAGCGTGCGCGTGCTGACAGGCGACCTGCTGCGCGATGCCGGCGTGACGACCCTGGCCGGAGCGCTGGACCTGGCCAGCGGCATTGCAAAACAAAGCCCGCTGGGCGGCCTGTGGGACAGCTACGCCATGCGCGGCTTCACGGGCGACCCGAATTTCGGCTCCGACTACATGGTCAATGGTTTCAGTTCCAGCCGCGGCTACAACGGCATGCGCGACGGCGGCAATACGCAGGCTGTCGAAGTGCTGAAAGGCCCCGCATCGGCCCTGTACGGCCGGGGCGAGCCGGGCGGCACGGTGAACATCACGACGAAAAAGCCGAAGTTCGCGCCTGAATACAGCGCCGATGTATCGCTGGGCAGCTTCCAGACGCGCCGCGCCGCCCTGGATTTGACGGGACCGTTGAGCGACACCATCGCCTACCGTCTGAACGCGGCACATGAAGAAGGGCACAGCTTCCGCGATACGGTGAAAGTCGAGCGCAGCCTGTTTTCGCCGTCCTTCCTCTGGCTGCTGGGCGAGCACACGACCGTGTCGTATGAAATCGAAGCCGTGCGGCAGCGCGCGCCATTCGACCGCGGCGTCGTGGCCGTGAATGGCCAGCTGGGACTTGTCCCCGTGTCACGCTTCTTGGGCGAACCAGGCGACGGCCCCATGACGGTCAAGTCGCTGGGGCAGCAGCTGTTCATCCACCACGTGCTGTCCGACGACTGGACGGTGCAGGCGGGCGCGTCCTACCGCGACAGCGAATTGCGCGGTTATTCAACCGAGGCGAACAGGCTGCTGGCCGATGGCCGCACCCTGCAACGCCAGCGCCGCCACCGCGATTTCTCGGCCACCGACGTGTCGGCACGCGTTGAAGTGCTGGGCAAGTTCAGGACGGGCGTGCTGGCGCACGAAGTGCTGGCCGGCGTCGACGCCTATCATTTCGACGACCACCGGGTGCAGCTGCGCCGCAATCCCTCGGCCGCGAATGCCTATGCCATCGATATTTTCAATCCCGTGTACGGCGGCAAGGCCGATCCGCTGGCCCTGTCCATCGATACGCAGGAAGGGCAAAGGGCGCGCGGCCTGTATGCGCAGGACCAGATCGACCTCGGTGCGCAATGGAAGGCGCTGGTTGGCGTGCGCCACGATACGTACACGCAGGACGTGACGAATAATCGCCTGCAGGTGAGCAACCGCCAGTCGCTGTCGGCCACCAGCCCCCGCGCTGGCCTCGTCTACCAGCCGACGAAGGCGTGGTCGCTGTATGCAAGCGCGGCCAAGGGCTTCCGGCCCAACAGCGGCATCAGCATAGCCAACCAGGCGTTCCCGGCCGAGCGCAGCCGCTCGTATGAGCTGGGCGCCAAGCTGGAAACGGGCAAGCTGACGGGTACCGTGGCCGTGTACGACATCCGCAAGAGCAATGTGCTGACGACCAATCCCGCCAACACGGACTTCGCCATCGCGGCGGGCGAGGTGGGCAGCCGGGGCCTGGAGCTCGACGTGTCGGGCGAAATGGCGCGCGGCTTGCGCGTCTCGGGCGTCTATGCCTACACCAACGCCACCGTCACGCGCGGCGACAATACGATCGTGACGGGCAGCCGCTTCGCCAACGTGCCGCTCCATAGCGCCAACCTGCTGGCCACGCAGCAATTCGCGCTGGGCACGGGCACGGCCAGCGTGGGTGGCGGCCTGCAATACGTGGGAGAGCGCCTCGGTGACGTGGCCGTCAGCAGCAAATTTACCTTGCCGGCCTACACGACGGCCAAACTGCTGGCATCGTATTCGCCGACGGCGAAACTGCGCCTGGCCCTGAACGTGGAAAACCTGTTCAACCGCAGCTACTATGCGAGTTCGTATAGCCAGCTGTGGGTGGCGTCGGGGGCCGAGCGTATGGTGACGTTGAATGCGCATTACAGGTTTTAACTGTGGCCCTCTGTACATGCCACAGAATTGTTCGAAACCAGCAGCATAGAGCCGGGGTCAGACCCGCCGGGTCTGACCCCAGTTTTTGCCTGTGGGCTGAAATAACACTGTCGACTCACTAAAGTTTTTACATCAACCAATGACCACTCCCCTGACTTCCCCCGCCATCCTGCGCGCCCGCATCGCCGTCATCGACGTCATGCGTGGCCTCGTCATGCTGATCATGCTGTTCGACCATGTGCGCGAAACGTTCTTTCTGCATCACCAGGTCAGCGACCCGATGGATGCTGCCCACGTCGACCCGGCCCTGTTCTTCACGCGCCTGGCCGCCCACGTATGCGCGCCCATGTTCGTCTTTTTGACGGGTTTGTCGGCCTGGCTCTATGCGCATCCGGCCGCCGGTCCGCGCAGTGCTACCGGCTTTTTGTTCAAGCGGGGCTTGCTGCTCGTCGTGCTGGAACTGGTGTTCGTCAACTTTGCCTGGATGGGCACTTTCACGCCGGCGATCCTGTATCTGCAGGTGATCTGGGTCATCGGCCTGGCCATGATGGCGCTGGCCGTGCTGCACAAGCTGCCGTTGAAAGTGCTGGTCGTGCTGGGCGTGGCGATTATCGCCGGCCAGCATTTGTTTACCTGGCTGCACGCGGAAGAGGGCAGCCTTGGCTACTATCTGCTGACGGTGCTGCTGCAACGCGGTTATCTGGTCGCCGATGGCGCCATGAAAATCAAGGTCAGCTATCCGCTGCTGCCGTGGATAGGCGTGATTGTGCTCGGCTATGCAGCCGGGCCCCTGTATGCGCGCGGGCTGTCTGCCGAAGGCCGTCGCCGCCTGCTGCTGGCGCTGGGCGGCGGCAGTTTGCTGCTGTTGGCCGTGCTGCGCGGCTTCAATATCTATGGCGAGACCTTGCCGTGGGGGGCCGGCGACACGGCCTTGCGCACGGCGATGAGCGTGCTGAACTTCACCAAGTATCCGCCGTCGCTGGACTTCCTGCTGTTCACCCTGGGCCTGGGCTTGCTGGGCATGGCCTGGCTGGAAAGCGTCGATAACTGGTTTACGCGGGCTTGCGCCACCTTTGGCGGCGCGCCCATGTTCTATTATTTGCTGCACCTGTATCTGCTGCTGGCCATCGGCATCACCTTGACGGCTGTGCTGGGCGCCAACCATGGCAACCGTTATGGCGTCGAGCACATCTGGCAAGTGTGGCTGATCGCGCTGGCCCTGATGCCCGTGCTGTATTTCCCTTGCCGCGCGTTCGCCAGTTACAAGCGCACCTCGAAGCAGGCCTGGGTGCGCTACTTCTGAGCTCGCCTATTTGCAGTAGAGGCGGTCAATGCTGTGCGGCGACGCCAGGTAATGCCGCGTCTGCCAACCGATGGCCACCCGGTAGGCGCACGGCGGATCGAGCGCCACGTTGACGGGGAAGCCGCCATTGTTGCCCGATAAATGAGGCCCGCCCGCGCCGCCACGGAACAGATAGTTGCTGGACGGTGGTGGCGGCGTGAAGCTGGCGGCCGGCAGCGGTGGCGGCGGATGCGTAATGCCGTTGTTGTTGGAAATCGTGACATTGAAAAAGCGCAGATGCGGGTGGTCTATCGTGTACAAGATATGCACGAGGCCGCCCGCGATGGGATTGCAGGCATTGCTGCGCAGCTCTTCCAGGTCCAGCGCCACGATGACGGGCGAGTTGTCGAAGACGATGGAATCGAGCCCGTCCGTGGACACCAGCGCCAGGCTGATGCCGTCGCGCACTTCGAAGCCCAGGCGGTAGCGGCGTATCGGTTCGCTCTCGGCCGCCGTCAGGCTGCGCCCCGCGTCGAGGATGGGCAAGCCGCCCGGCAGCTTGGCCGGGTGCAAGCTCGTGATGGCCGGCGTATTCACGGTCAGCAAGTCGAACGTGCGCAGGAAGATGTTGGGCGCCACGTTGACGATGGCCGTCGTGCCGTCGCGCATGTCCACGGTGACGGGCTTGCCGTCCACCCGTATCCAGCCGCCCGGTTTCAAGTCGCCCGCATCGATGATGACGGGCGCCGAATCGCCGAGACCCAGTCCATTCGTATAAAACACATAGCCGACGTGCGTGCCGAGGATTTGCGTCAACGGCGCCAGGCTGGCGGGCGCGACCGGGGGGATGGCCGTCGGGTCGTCGCTGCCGCCGGGCCAGGACCATTCGCCGATGAGGAAACGGTATTCGAGCGGGTTCGCGGGAATGGCGCTGTTGCGCAGCGGGCAATTGCCCTTCAGGGTGACGCCGCCGGCGAATACATACGAGGCGCCGGGGCCGCCTGCATAGCCTTGCGCGGAAAAGCCGGCCAGCGAGGGAAACGGGTGGATGTCGAAGATTTCCACCTGCTGCCAGTGGGGCACGCCTTCCACGTCGGGCGGCAAGACTTCTTTCGAGCACAATTCCACGCAGAAACAGTGGCCCACGTTTTCGCGGCCCGGCTGGCGCCCGTTGGCCTGCGTTTCCGACAGAATGGCCACGCTGCCCAGTTGCGCCGTGAAATACACGTCGGGGCCGCTGGCGAACTCCACGTTGATGAACGGTGAAAACGGTGTGAGCGTGAAGTCCGACGTCAGATAATCGATGCGGAAGCGCCCGCTGGCGTCCGTCACCGCGACGCCGAGCGCATCGTCCTGCAGCCAGTCGGCGTCGAAGGCCCGCACGGTGGCGCCGGCGATCGGCGCGTGGGGAGCGTCGCAGGTGCGCAGGCGGCCGCAGATGGTCCAGGCGCCGAAGCGGGCGCGCACGAGGCACCAGAAGCGTTGCGGCAGGCAATAGTCCCAGATGGCGAGATAGTCGTTTTCGGCCTGGCGCCAGCGGGGCTGAATGGTGGTGATGGAAAACTGCAGCGGCACGGGGTCTTTCGGCCCCGGTTTCAACCGCGGCACGGTAGGGCACAGGATATCGACTTCCACGGCCTCGCCCTGGTAATCGCCTGCCAAGGTGAAACTATAGTTGCCGTCCTCGTCCGTGCGCGCTTCGGCCAGCAGGAACGGTGCTTTCGCCTGCACCTCTTCTTCCGTGAGGATGGCGAAGGTTTCCTTGGCGCTGGCCATGGCCAGCGCCGTGACGTTTTGCGACTCGCGCGGCCGGTACAGGCGCACGATGACGTGGGACAATGCTTCAGGGCACTCGGCACAGATCAAGCCGCATAGCTTGCCTCTCAGGATATAGGCCATGATGGCTCCCTTGCTGATGTGGACGGCGCGCCGCTCGGAATGGCGGCGCTGTTACCAAGCTAGCAAATGAGCGGCGGTCGGGCTTGATCCTGCGTAAAAGTATGGCTATTTAATCAGCGCCAATACTTCGCGGAAACGCGGGTGCTTGCAGTCGCGCAGCCATTCGAAGGCCAGCATCTCCACCGTCACCAGATGGGCACCGAGCTTGCCCAGGCGGGCCAGCGCCGCGTCGCGGCTGGCTCCCTGGCGCGAACCGACGGCGTCGATGGCGATGATGACCTCGTATTCCAGCTCCAGCAGGCCGATGGCCGTTTGCAGCATGCACACATGGGCTTCGCACCCCGTGACGACGATCTGTTTGCGCCCGGCGGGCAGCATCTGCTGCAAGCCATCAAAACAGGCGCCGAAATGCGTCTTGTGCAAGGTCCGTTCGCACAGCGCGGCGATCTCTTCCACGTTCGGCCCCAGTCCCTGGCGGTTCTGTTCCGTGCCCAGCACGGGCACGTCGAGCAGGCGGGCGATCTTTGCCAGGCGCAGGTTTTGCGCCAGCACGAGGCCCGCATCGTGGATGGCCGGCATCAAGCGGCCTTGCAGGTCGACAATGACCAGTACGGCCTGGTTCGCATCCATCAGCATGGCGTTCTCCTTATTAGTATGTGGCGACAGTGTAGCGCGCGGCAGCGTGCTCAAGCTGGCCAGCTGGGCGTGGCCGTTTCGCCCATCAGGTAGGCGTGGTTCAAATCGATGGCGCTGCGCAGGTAGTTCCACAGGGCGCTGACCCTGGCGATATTGCGCCGTTCGCTCGGCGAGATCATCCAGAAGGCGCGCAGCAGGTCGATCTCGCCGTCGAGCACGGGCACCAGTTCGTTCGACTGCTGGGCCACGAAGCAGGGCAGGATCGCCAGCGCCTGGCCCGCGCGCGCCGCGTGGTACTGGGCGATGACGCTGGTGCTGCGAAACGCGCGCAGGGAATCGGGCGCCACGTTGTCCATGTAGCGCAGTTCCGAACTGAAGACCAGGTCGTCCACGTAGCCGATGATCGGGTGCTGCGCCAGTTGCGCCACGCTGGTGATCGGTGCGTGGCGTGCCAGGTAGGCTGGCGTGGCGTACAGTTTCAACCGGTAGTCCGATAATTTGGTCACCACATACGGGCCGGACAGGGGGCGCTCGATGGAAATGGCCACGTCCGCCTCGCGCTTGGACAGGCTGACGAAACGGGGCACGGCGATCAGGTCCACGCTGATGTGCGGGTATCTGCCGCAAAACTGCGCCAGGTGGGGCGCCAGCACGATGGCGCCGAAGCCCTCGGTGGCGCCCAGGCGCACCTGGCCCGACAGCAGCCGGTTGTGTTCGCCCAATTCCTCGGTGGCGGCAAACACCGTGCTTTCCATCGTTTCCGCGTATTCCATCAGGCGGTGGCCCTCGGGCGTCAGCTGGTAGCCCACGTAGTTGCGGTCGAACAGCTGCGTGCCCACCTGCTCCTCGAACTTGCGCATGCGGCGCGACACGGTGGAATGATCGATGCCCAGCTTTTTCGCCGCATCGACAAGGCCGGCGCTGCGCGTCAGTTCCAGGAAGACCCGTACATTGTCCCAATCGAGCATGGCAAACCCTCTCTGTGCATTTTTGCAAAGGAATTATGCATTAATTTCACTTGAGCGCATATTTTTACACATGCAGAATGCATCTACACATATAAGAAAAACCCATCCACCTGGAGACACGCATGAAAAAAACCGTTCTGGCCACGGGCGCGCTGGCGCTTACCCTGTCCTTTGGCGCGCACGCGCAGATTTCCGATGGCGTCGTCAAGGTCGGCATCCTGACCGACATGTCCGGCCCGTATTCGGCCATGGGCGGGCGCGGCTCCGTCGTCGCCAGCCAGATGGCCGTCGAGGATTGTTTGAAGGCCGAATGCAAGGGCATGAAGATCGAGATCCTGTCGGCCGACCACTTGAACAAGGCCGACATCGCCGCCTCGAAGGCGCGCGAATGGATAGACCGCGACAAGGTCGACGCCATCGCCGACCTGACCAATTCCTCGGTGGCCCTGTCCGTGCAAAAGCTGATGAAAGAAAAGGGCGGCATCGCCATGTTCAGCGGCCCCGCCACAGGACGCCTGACGAATGAAGACTGCTCGCCGAACGGCTTCCACTGGATGTTCGACACGTATTCGCAGGCGGCCGGCACGGCGGCGGCGCTGACCAAGCTGGGGCAAAAATCGTGGTACTTCGTCACCGTCGACTACGCGTTCGGCCACTCGCTGGAAAAGGATGCCAGCGACGTCGTCAAGCGCAATGGCGGCACAGTCGTGGGCGCCGTGCGCCATCCGCTGAACGCGTCCGATTTCTCATCCTTCCTGGTGCAGGCGCAAGGCTCGAAAGCGCAGGTGATCGGTCTGGCCAATGGCGGCGCGGACACGGTGTCTGCCATCAAGCAGGCGCGCGAATTCCGTATCGGCAGCGGCAAGGAGCAGCGCCTGGCCGCCTTGCTCGTGTTCCTGTCCGACGTGCACGCGCTGGGGCTCGATACGGCCCAGGGCCTCGTCTACGCGGACGGTTTTTACTGGGATTACGACGACCGCAGCCGCGCGTTTGCCAAGCGCTTCGAAGCGCTCAACAAGGGCGCCAAGCCGACGATGGTGCAGGCGGGCGTGTATTCGAGCGTTTACCACTACCTGAAATCGGTGGCGGCGGCCAAGAGCGACGACTCGAAGATCGTAGCCCAGAAGATGCGCGAGCTGCCGATCAAGGATGCCGTCATGAACAACGCCTCGATCCGCCCCGACGGCCGCGTCATCCACGACATGTACCTGGTGCAGGTCAAAACCCCGGCCGAATCGAAAGGCGCGTGGGACTACCTGAAAGTGCTGTCGACCATTCCCGCCGACCAGGCGTTCAAGCCAATGGATGCGGCGGCGTGCAATTTGGTTAAAAAGTAATTTTAGTCTATCGACGGAGCAGCATAAGGCCGGGGTCAGTTCCTTCGGAATCGGAATTTCCCCTATTGGGGGAAATTCCCCCGTCGGGTCTGACCCCAGATTTCCGCTGCTGTGACGCGACTTTCGCATATCGAATTAACGGAGCCTAAACAAAATGAACCAAGCCCTTACCCAAATTCCTACTGTCCCTCTACACATCGCCGGCAAGCACCACGTCTCATCCAGCACCGAATGGCGCGACGTCATCAACCCGGCCACGCAGGAAATCGTCGCCAAGGTGCCGTTTTCCACGCCGGACGAAGTCAACCTGGCCGTCGCCACTGCCAAGGAAGCGTTCAAGACCTGGCGCAATACGCCGCTGGCGGCGCGCATGCGCATCATGCTCAAGTACCAGCACCTGATCCGCGAAAACATCGGTACTTTGGCCGAACTAATCACGCGCGAGCACGGCAAGACCTTGCCCGACGCGGAAGGGGAGGTGATGCGCGGCCTGGAAGTGGTGGAGCACGCGTGCTCGATTGCCACCTTGCAGCTGGGCGAGATCGCGGAAAACGCGGCCACGGGCGTCGACGTGTACAACATCTACCAGCCGCTGGGCGTGGGCGCCGGCATCACGGCCTTCAATTTCCCCGTCATGCTGCCATGCTTCATGTTCCCGATCGCCATCGCCTGCGGCAATACCTTTGTATTGAAACCGTCGGAGCAGGATCCGTCCTCGTCGATGTATCTGGTTGAACTGATGTACCAGGCGGGCTTGCCGGCCGGCGTGCTGAATGTCGTGCATGGCGGCGCCGACGTCGTCAACATGCTGTGCGACCATCCCGACATCAAGGCCGTCTCCTTCATCGGTTCCACCCATGTGGGCACGCATGTGTACCGCCGCGCCAGCGAATCGGGCAAGCGCGCGCAGTCGATGATGGGCGCGAAAAACCATTGCGTGGTGCTGGCCGACGCCAACAAGGAACAGGCGATCAATAACCTGATCGGCGCCGCATTCGGCGCGGCCGGCCAGCGCTGCATGGCCAATTCCGTCGTGGTGCTGGTGGGCGAAGCCCGCTCCTGGCTGCCGGAAATCGTCGCCCGCTCGCAAGCGCTGAAAGTGGGGCCGGGCAGCGACCGCACGGCCGACCTGGGTCCGATGGTGTCGAAAGCGGCCATGCAGCGGGCGGAAAAACTGATACAGGCGGGCGTGGACGAAGGCGCGCAACTGCTGCTCGATGGCCGCGGTCACAAGGTGGCCGGCTACGAAGGCGGCAACTTCATGGGGCCGACGATTTTCTCGAAGGTCGCCGCATCGAACTCCGTCTACACGCAGGAAATCTTCGGCCCCGCCATGTGCGTGGTCGAAACGGATACCCTGGACCAGGCCATCGCCTTCATCAACGCCAACCCGAATGGCAACGGCACGTCGATCTTCACCTCGTCCGGCTGGGCGGGGCGCAAGTTCCAGAACGAGATCGACGTGGGGCAGGTGGGCATCAACGTGGCCATTCCCGTGCCCGTCGCCTACTTCAGTTTCACGGGCTCGCGCGCATCGAAACTGGGCGACCTGGGCCCGAACGGCAAGCAAGCCTTGTACTTCTGGACGCAGACCAAGACCGTCACGGCGCGCTGGTTCGCCCCGGACGATGGCGGCAGCGGCGTCAATACCACCATCTCGATGAAATAAGGGGATGCCATGGGCACCAATATCGTTTTCATCGGCCTGGGGAACATGGGGCTGCCCATGGCGCAAAACCTCGTGCGGGCCGGCCATGCGGTGACGGGCTTTGACCTGGTGCCGGCCAGCGTGCGGCAGTTCGCCGATGGCGGCGGCCTGGTCTCCGATGACCAGGCGGCGGCGATCCAGGCCGCCGATATCGTCATCACCATGCTGCCGGCCAGCCGGCATGTTCTCGGCGCGTACCTTGGCGACGCGGGCATCCTGGCGCAGGCGCGGCCAGGTACCTTGCTGATCGACTGTTCGACGATTTCCACCGAGGCGGCACGCCAGGTGGGCCGCGCGGCGCAGGAGAAGGGCTTGCCCATGCTGGACGCGCCTGTTTCCGGCGGCACGGCGGGCGCCACCAACGGCGCCTTGACCTTCATGGTGGGCGGCGAAGAGTCCGCATTGGCTGCGGCGCGGCCCTACCTGGACGTCATGGGCAAGGCCATCTTCCACGCGGGTGGCTCGGGTTGCGGCCAGACGGTCAAGATCTGCAACAACATGCTGCTGGGGATACTCATGATCGGCACCAGCGAAGCGATACGCCTGGGCGTGGCCAATGGCCTGGACCCGAAGGTGGTGTCGGACGTGATGGCGAAAAGCTCGGGTCGCAACTGGACCCTGGACGTGTACAACCCGTGTCCCGGCGTGGCCGAAAACGTGCCCGCGTCGCGCGGCTATACAGGCGGCTTTGGCGTCGACCTGATGCTGAAAGACCTGGGCCTGGCCGTGGAAAGCGCGCTGGCCAGCGGAGCGAGTGTGCCGCTGGGCGCTTTGTCGCGCAATTTATACAGTTTGCACAGCAAGGCAGGATCTGGCGCGCTGGATTTTTCCAGCATCTATCAGATACTGGGCGATAAAACTTAAGGTTGCTGCGCCTGCAGGGCGGCCAGTTCCGCCCTGGCTTTTTCCAGCTTGCCTTCCAGCTTGGCGATCTTCTTCGGCTGTTTATTCGCTTCCTGGGCCAGGCGTAGCGAACGCTCCGTCTGGTTCACCTTGGCCTGCGCCTTGACGATTTTCTTGTTGTGGCGCTCGACCAAGGTGCTGTCGCGGCAGTGGGCATTGACTTCGTCGAGCGCGCGCGTGAGCCCCGCGACCTTGTCGGACAAGCCCTGTTCCTGGGCCTGGCGCAATTCGCTGCGGATGCTTTCGCGCTTGGCGGCGCAGCCGGCCAGCTGGGTGTCGGCGGCGCTGGCGGCTCCGCTTGCGGCGATGGCAAGGAGCAAGGCCAGGGCGGTTTTCGATAGATGGTTCATAGTGTTCCTGTATCAGTGGCGGGCCCGTGCAATGTAAGCCCGCCGGGGTGCCCTGTCAAACTTCCCGTACCGTGCGCGCCTTCCTGGCGCGGCATCGGCTACCATGCGTGTTTTCTTCTTTTCGACACCGTCGCATGCCCAAGAAATTACTCTGTCTGCTTCCTTTTCTGCTGCCGCTGCCCATCCTGGCGCAAACCTCGCCCACCTTGCTCGACCTGCAACTGCTCGCCATCAAGGCCAGGGCGGATGTGGCCAGCCATAGCCCGCAAAGTATCGCCGAATTTGCCGAGACGCGGCGGCTGGCGGAAACGGGCGACGTGGAGGCACAGCTGGACCTGGCGCGCATGCTGCAGCTGGGCGTGGGCGCGCCGCAAGACACGGCGCAGTCGATGGCCTGGGTACGCAAGTCGGCCGAGGGCGGCTATGCGCCGGCGCAATCGGCTTTGGGCCTCGCCTATGCCGTGGGTGGCAAGGTGCCCATCGACCGCGTGCAGGGTGAATACTGGCTGCGCAAGGCAGTGGCGCAGGGCGACGCACTGGCGCAAACCATCCTGGCGCTGGAATTCATCAATGGCCGCAGCAGTGCTGAAGAGCAGGCGCTGGCCATCACCTGGCTGAAGGCGGCGGCGAACGAGCAGCACTTTGTGCCCGCCATGCGGCGCATGGTCGATGTGTACGTCAACGGTGAACTGGGACAACAGGCGAATGCCGAAGACGCCGCCGAATGGCGCGGTAAATTGGCAGAAAAGGAAAACAAATGAAGACCATGCTGTTCATCTTGAGCCTGGCGTTGGCGCAGCCCGTCCTGGCGCAACAGGCGTCCGCCAAAGTACCGCGCCAGCATCCGGCGCTCGTGGAATTCGATATGTCCGGCCAGGACGCCATGCGCGCAAAGGTGCAGGCCGTGATCAACCGTCCGGCCGACCTGTCGCCGGACAAGGTCGCCGCCTTCGAGAAAGCGCGTATCGCTGCGGAAGGGGGCGACACCGCCGCTCAGCTGGAACTGGCGCAGATGCTGCATGAGGGCGAGGGCACGCCGCGCGATGCCGATACCGGCCTGGCGTGGATGAAGAAATCGGCCGAAGGCGGCTATGGCCCGGCGCAGGCTTTCCTGGGCGTGGCCTATACCTTGGGGCAGGGCATGGCCATCGACCGCAAGCTGGGCGAATACTGGTCGCGCAAGGGCGCCGCGCAAGGCGTGGAACTGGCCAACTTCATGGTGGCGCAGCACTTTGAAAATATCCACAGCAGCGCGGAAGAGCAGGCGCACGCGCTGCACTGGCTCAAGTACTATGCTGAAAACGGATTCATCCCCGCCTACAATGAAATCGGCTATCGCCTGATGATGACGGCGAAGGACGACGCGCAGCGCAAGGAAGCGTTCGGCTGGTACATGAAGTCGGCCAAGGCGCTCGATCCGTCGGGCTTGAACAACGTGGCCTACTCGTACGAAGTGGGGCAGGGCGCACCGCAGAGCGACGAAGCGGCCCTGGGCTGGTACGAGATGGCGGCCATCGCCAAAAGCCCGCCGGGGCAGACGGGCTTTGCGCGGCTGCTGGAGCAGGGCCGTGGCGGCCCGACCCGGCAAGGGCCGGCGCCCAAACCGTTCGAGTTGTACCTGCTGGCGGCAAAGCAGGGCGATGCTGAAGCCATCGAACGGCTGGTCAAGGTGTACGATAAGGGCGAGCTGGGACAGGCGGCCGACCCCGCGCAGGCCGCACTGTGGCGTGAAAAGCTCAGGCTGGCCAAGACGCCTTGACCGGGCATGACGGCGCGGAAACGGCATGCTATCATCATTGTTATCGATAACAATGTCATGAGAGAACCATGAATCCCGATTTCCGCTCCAAGGCGATGCTCGAAGCGCATATCCTGCACACGATGCACTTTTATCACCCGCGCGCCATTGACCCCAGCGGCGGCTTCTATCACTTCTTCCTCGACGATGGCACGGTGTACGACGCCAGCACGCGCCACCTGGTCAGCAGCACGCGCTTCATCTTCAATTACGCCATGGCGTACCGCCGTTTCGGCGGCGACGAATACCAGGCGGCCCTGCGCCACGGCGTGGCCTTCTTGCGCGACGCGCACCGCGACCCGGCCACGGGCGGCTACGCCTGGCAACTGTCGTGGAAAGACGGCGTCAAAACGGTGGAAGACGGCGCCAACCACTGCTACGGCCTCGCTTTCGTGCTGCTGGCCTATGCCCACGCCTTGCAGGCGGGGATGCCGGAAGCGCGCGCCTACCTGGACGAAACGTTTGAGCTGATGGAGCAGCGCTTCTGGTTGCCCGAACACGGCCTGTATGCGGACGTGGCCAGCGCCGACTGGTCTACTCTGGATGGCTACCGTGGCCAGAATGCGAACATGCATGCGTGCGAAGCGATGCTGGCCGCGTTCGAAGCGACGGGCGAGGCGCGCTACCTGCACCGCGCCGAAACCTTGGCGCACAACATCACCGTGCGCCAGGCGGGTCTGGCGAACGGCATGATCTGGGAACACTACACGCCCGACTGGGCCATCGACTGGGATTACAACCTGCACGACAAGAGCAATATCTTCCGTCCGTGGGGCTACCAGCCCGGCCACTTCACGGAATGGGCCAAGCTGCTGCTGATCATGGAGCGCCACGCCAAGTTCATAGCCGGTCCTTCCGACTGGCTGCTGCCGCGCGCGCGCGAACTGTACGACACGGCCCTGGCCAAGGCCTGGGATGGCACGCATGGCGGCATCCACTACGGTTTCGGCCCGCACGATGAAATCTGCGATGGCGATAAATACTTCTGGGTGCAGGCGGAAAGCTTCGCCGCCGCCGCCGTGCTGGCCGCGCGCACGGGCGACGAGGCCTACTGGCAAAGCTATGACAAGATCTGGGACTACAGCTGGAAGCACTTTGTCGACCATGAACACGGCGCCTGGTACCGCATCCTGACGCCCGAGAACCAAAAAATCAGCAACGAGAAAAGCCCGGCCGGCAAGACCGATTACCATACCATGGGCGCCTGCTATGAAGTGCTGAACGCGATTGGCGGTGCGGCATGAACACCTCTTTTCCAACTTTTGTGTCGGCTGGCGAAGCGCTGACGGACATGCTGCGCGCGGGTCCTGACACGTGGAGCAGCCAGGTGGGCGGTTCGACCTGGAACGTGGCGCGCGTGATGGCGCGCCTGGGCGTGCCCAGCGCGTTTGCGGGCGCCGTCAGCCGCGACGTCTTCGGCGATGCGCTGGCCGCTGCCACCGACGTGGCGGGCCTGGACATGCGCTTCCTGCAGCGCCATGCGAAGTCGCCGCTGCTGGCCATCGTGCATGAACTGCATCCGCCCACGTATTACTTCATCGGCGACGACAGCGCCGACCTGCATTTCGACGCGGCGCTTTTGCCGGCCGGCTGGATGCAGGGCGCGCAATGGGTGCATTTCGGCGGCATCAGCCTGGCGCGCGAACCGCTGGCGGGCAAGCTGGTGGCCTTGGCGCAGGAACTGAAGGCGGCTGGCGTGAAAATCAGCTACGACCCGAATTTCCGCATCATGATGGATGAACGCTACGACGCCACCCTGCGCCGCATGACGGAGCTGGCCGACGTGATCAAGGTGTCCGATGAAGACCTGGCGGGCCTGTTCCGCCACGGCGACATCGATGGCGCGTTTGCCATGCTGCGCAGCTGGAATCCGCACGCCACGTATTTATATACGCGCGGCGCGCAGGGCGCGGCCCTGTACCAGGGCGAACGGACATGGCAGGCGGCGCCACCCGTCATCGAGGTAGTCGACTCGGTGGGGGCGGGCGACGCCAGCATCGGCGGCTTGTTGTACAGCCTGATGTACCGCCCGGATGCCGACGGCGGCCAGCACTTGCGCTTTGCCGTCGCGGCCGGCGCGGGTGCCTGCCTGGCGGCCGGCGCCGCGCCGCCTTCGGTGGAGCTGGTGCAGTCGCTCGAGACACGCACGGTCGTCAGTTAAGTCAGAGTTGGCCTGATCTGCATCAACAAGGTAGCCGCATTTACGCTTGGCCTACCTTGTTGTAAGCAATGCTCCTACATGGCTACCGCAGGGTGCTGCCTACAATGTCTACTTCGTGTTGACACTTGGAGACAACATCATGGCCACCCAATCACCTCAGGCAGCTTCCGTTTCCCAAACACAGGCAGGCATGCCGGACATGGACGCGATCGAGCTGCTGACGCAAGACCATCAAACCGTCAAAGAACTGTTCGAACAGTATGAGGGCCTCAGCGACCGTTCGCTCGTCAGCAAGCGCAAGCTGGCCCTGAAAATCTGTGAGGAACTGAGCAAGCATGCGATGGTGGAAGAAGAAATCTTCTATCCCGCCGTGCGCGACGCCAGCCGTTCGAACGAAGACTTGATCGATGAAGCCACCGTTGAGCACGCATCAGCCAAGGAGCTGATCGCGCAAATCGTCGCCATGGCGCCCGGCGAAGACTTGTACGATGCCAAGGTCAAGGTCCTGTCCGAGCAAATCGATCACCACGTGCTGGAAGAGGAGGGCGAGATTTTCCCCCGCGCGCGCGACGCGGAAATCGATCTGGAAGCCATGGGCAGCCAGATCGCGGCGCGCAAGGCGGAAATCGAGCTGCCCGACATGCAGGCGTGAGTGTCATGGATGCGCGTGGCTAGCGCGCGCGTCCCGTCGACGCCCGTTCCATCAAGGTGAACGCCATCAAATGATGTGTGGCCGTCGCCGTTTCCCCGGCGCGGCGCTGGCGGATTTCGTCGATGACGAGGCTGACGGCGGCGCGCGCCATGTCGGCGATGGGCTGGTGAATGGTGGTCAGCTCGGGCCAGACGGTGGTGGCGACGGGCGTGTCGTCGAAGCCGCACACGCTCAGTTCCGCCGGCACCTGCAAGCCCATGCCATGCGCCACGGCCAGGGTGGCAGCGGCCATGTCGTCGTTGCTGGCGAAGATGGCGCTCGGGTGCGGTGCTTGCGCCAGCAACTGGCGCGCCGCGTCCAGCCCCGAGCGATACGTAAAGTAGCCTTGCGCCACCCTGTGCGGCGCCACTGGCAAGCCCGCTTCCCGCATGGCGTCCTCGAAGGCCTGGCGGCGCAGCAGGGCGGGCGTGTGCGCCGGGTCGCCTTCGATGAAACCGATGTCGCGGTGGCCCAGCGCGAGCAAGTGGCGCGTCATGGCCAGCGCGCCTTCGTAGTCGTCGATGCGCACGGCCGAGACGCCGGGCGAGGGGCGCGCCGTGGCCACGGCGATGGCGGGGATGCCCATCTGGTTCAGTTGCGCCAGTACCGCGGGCGAATCGCACAGGGGCGGCGGCACGAGGATGCCGTCCACGCCGGCGGCCACCAGGCAATCGATGCCGGCGCGCTGGCTGCCCTGGTCTTCGCAGCGTTCGAGCAGCAGCTGGCCGCCGCCCTGGCGGCACTGGTCCATGGCGCCGACGAGGAATTCGCTGAGGAAGGCCGCGCTGGGGTTGCTGTACAGGAGGCCGATGCGCAGGGTGCCCGTGCGGGCAGCTCTGGCCGCCAGGTTGGGCTGGTAGCGCAGGCTGGCGATCGCCGCCTCGACCTTGTCGCGCGTGGCCGTGCTGACGCTGGCGCGCCCGTTGATCACGCGCGATACCGTCATGGCCGACACGCCGGCCACGCGCGCCACGTCGTGCACGGTGGCTCCGCTGGCGGTGTCTGGTGCGGCGTGCGCCGCCTTATTCGAGGTGACCACCGAATTTCAGCTTGCCGCTGATGCGCATGCCGTGCAATTGACCTTCTTCCAGCTCGGCGGCGCTGGTGCGCTGCGCCGTGTCGCGCCGCGCCAGTCCCACCGACAGGATATCGAGCATCATCAACTGCAGCAGGCGCACGATCATGGGCACGAAATTGAGGTTGCCTTCCGGGTGGTTCAAGGTCAGCAGCACATCGGCCAGCTTGGCCAGCGGCGAACCGCTGGCCGTGATCGCCAGCACGCGCGCGCCACAGCCCTGCGCCACCTTGACGGTGCGCAGCAGGTCGGGCAGGGCGCCCGAGCGGGAAATGACCAGCGCCACGTCGCCCGGTTTCAGCATGGCGGCGCTCATTTCCTGCGCCTGCGGGTCGGCAAAGAAGCTGCTGACGATGCCCAGGTTGAGCAGCTTGTGCTGCATGTCGTCGGCCACCACGCGGGCGCTGCCCACGGCCAGCAGTTCCACGCGCTGCGCGCCGCGCAGCAGTTCGATGGCCGCCGTCAGCGCTTTCACGTCGAGCATGTCGCGCATGGCCAGCGCGGCCGAGGCATTATTGCCCAGCACCTTGCGCGCCAGTTCCGCGTCGGAGTCCGAGATCTCCACGTGGCAGTGGGCCACCGTGATGGCGCCACCCGTCAGGCCGGAGGCCAGCTTCAATTTGAAGTCGGCCAGGCCCTGCACGCCGATCGAGCGGCAAAAACGCATCACGGTGGGCTGGCTCACGCCCACCCGCTGGGCGATTTCCGCGATCGGCAGGGTCAGCATGGCGTTCGGTTCCTTCAAGACCCAGTCGGCCACCTTGCATTCCGATGGACTCATGCGCCCGCGCGCCTGGCGCACGGATTCGAGCACGGGCGCGCCGGTATGGGCGCGCTTGAGCTTTTGCGCCAGGATGGCGGCGATGCCGAGGAATGTCGGCAGTTCGGCCGTGATCAGGAAGGTGGGGATCTGCGCCAGGTATTCGTTCAGGCGGCCCTTCTGTTCGAAGCGGGCGCGGAACTGCGACTGTTCGAACAGGGGGCCCAGGCGCGGCACGATACCCCCGCCTATATAGATGCCGCCCAGCGCGCCCAGGGTCATGGCCACGTTGCCAGCGATGGAGCCGAGGATGGCGCAAAAGCAGTCCACCGCTTCGAGGCACACGTCGCATTCATTGTTCAGGGCGCGGCTGGTGATGTCGGCTGCCAGCAGCAGCGGCGCATCGGGCTTGCCGGCGCGCTCGGACAGGGCGCGGTAGATCAGTTCCAGCCCCCGCCCGGAAGCGAGGCGTTCGGCCGAGACGTGCGACAGCTCGCGCCAGGCGAAGGACAGCACGTCCATTTCGCGCTGGTCGCACGGAGCGAAGCTGACGTGGCCCCCTTCGCTGCCCAGCGCGATCCAGCGGTCTTCCGCGGGGATCATGCCCGACACGCCCAGGCCCGTGCCCGAACCAAGCAAACCGATGACGCTGTCGGCGCGCGCCATGCCGCCGCCGATCTGCTGGCGCTGGTCGGGCCGGAGGTAGGGCAGGGCCATGGCCAGTGCCGTGAAGTCATTCACCACCAGCAGGGTGTCGAGGCCCAGTGCGGCGCGCATCGCCTCGATCGAGAAGAACCAGTGATGGTTCATCATGCGGATATTGTCGTCGTCGATGGGATTGGCGATGGCGATGGCCGCATGGCGCACGCGCGCCGAACCGGCGGCGCGCGCCTCGTCGCTGTCAATATATGCGGTGATGGCGTCGAGCAGCGAAGCGTAGTCGTCGCAGGGCAGCACGGCCACCGCTTCCAGGTGGCCCTGGCGCGTTTCCAGCACGAAGCGGGCATTGGTGCCGCCGATGTCCGCCAGCAGGCGCGGGCCTTCACTGAAACGCTCCGCCGGATCACTGCCTGCTACTTCCATTTTTTCATCAATTTTCATGGCGGTGCCTAGTCTCGTATGCGTGCACGGTCGTGGCCGCGCACTGTCGTTATGGCAAAAACCAAGGATTTTAATTCGTATACGTGCCGCGTGCCGAAAAATGCGGGGTGCTTGCGCAAATGCCCGCCCACAGTGCCGGATGCTGCGGTGTCGGCGGGAAAAAGCAGGGCAGTCAACCCGTATATCGGTACGCAAATAAAGTGTCGCAGAGTAGTCGTAGGATTACAACATAATATGTTGATATTTGTTCGTAGTATAGTTACTATGTCCCTGCTGGAAAGAATTCTGGCCAGTACATTCGGCCACGAATGACTAGATAAAAAATAACTACTGAGGAGACTTACCATGCTGCATCGCAACATGTTGAAGGCCGTGTTGAAGACACTGCCAGCTGCCATCGTCTTAGCCATCGCCAGCGGTTCCGCTGCCGCCGATCCAATGTACCCATCCGACTCCGAAGGCTTCCACGGCTACCTGCGCGCTGGCGCTGGCAGCAATACCTCGGGTGACGGCGGTTCGCAAGGCTGCTTCGGCCTCGGTGGCAACACCATGAAATATCGTC
>NZ_LRIB01000044.1:0-9368 GCF_001758715.1 Janthinobacterium sp. HH104
TGCTCTTCGATCATGTCCAGGCTGTACGCATCTTTTTCGTGCGTCCAGTTCGTCAACTCCTCTTCCCACGCCGCCTTTTCCGCTTGCACGGTGGCGTAGCGCTCGTCGCGCGTGGCGTCGCAGTCGAGTGCCTTGCCATCGAGGCGAGCCAGGATGGCCTTGGCGGCCGCCTTGGCGTCGCCGCAGATACCCACGGAAATCTTTTTGACCAGGCCCAGCATCTTGTTGTCGGCATCGATCTGGATGATCTTGGCGTTCTTTGGCCAGTAATCCATGCCGTGCTGCGGCAAGGTGCCGAACGGACCCAGGCGCGAGCCTAAAGCGACGACGACGTCGGCCTTGGCGATCAGTTTCATGGCAGCTTTCGAACCTTGATAACCGAGCGGACCGCACCACAGCGGATGGCTGGCGGGGAAGGAGTCGTTGTGCAGATAGCTGTTGACGACGGGTGCGCCGAGGCGCTCGGCCAGCGCCTTGCACTCCTCTATCGCTTCGCCCATGACGACACCGCCGCCCGAGATGATCACGGGGAACTTGGCTTTCGCCAGCAGTTCGGCCGCGTCATTGAGGCTTTGTTCGCCGCCGGCGCCACGGTCCAGGCGGTTCGGCTTTGGAATCTCGGCCTTGATTTCGCCATAAAAATAGTCGCGCGGGATGTTCAGCTGGGTCGGACCCATTTCCGACATGGCGCGGTCAAAGCAGCGGCCCGTAAATTCCGCCATGCGGGCGGGATTGGTCACGTGACCCTGATATTTCGTGAATTCCTCGAACATCGGCAACTGGTTCGCTTCCTGGAAGCCGCCCAGGCCCATGCTCATCGTGCCCGTTTCCGGCGTGATGATGACGACCGGGGTATGCGCCCAGTAGGCGGCGGCGATCGCCGTCACGCAATTGCTGATGCCGGGGCCATTCTGGCCGATGACCACGCCATGGCGGCCCGAGACGCGGGCGTAACCGTCAGCCATGTGGCCGGCGCCCTGCTCGTGCACGACGGGGATCAGGCGGATGCCGGCCGGGGCAAAGATATCCATCGGGTCCATGAAGGCCGAGCCCATGATGCCGAACATGTCGGTCACGCCATTGGCGGCCAGAGTTTCCACGAACGCTTCGGAAGGCGTCATCTTTTGCGGGCCAACAGATATCGCGGCTGCGGCGGCTTTTTGGTCGGTCATGTCATTCATGGGTGTCTCCTGGTCTGTTGTAATGAACTGCAGTGTAGTGAGCAACTTATTTATCAAAAAACGGTATATTTTGTTCCGAAATTTGATATACAATTCAATTTAAGCGTTCGGCAATCAAAAGTCAAACAGAATTTCGAGGAAACGGTACAATTTGAGTTCGAAAATGAAATAACACTCAGACAGACAACCGAGGCCACCATGGACATGATTTCATCCCCAAAACTTGAGCCGGAAAAACTGGAAGGCGACACGCCCACGATGCGTTTGTTTGCTTTGCTGGAAGTGATTGCCGAAAAAGACCAGTTGCTGTCGCTGCAGGCGCTGGTGGAAGAAACGGGCTTGCCCAAGCCCACTCTGCACCGCATGCTGCAACAGCTGGAAAGCGTGGGCGTGCTGCAGCGTGAAAGCGATGGCCGCCACTACAGCACGGGCGTGCGCCTGCGCCGCCTGGCGTCGAACCTCTTGATTAACAACACGTTCCATGGCGCCCGCCGCATGGTCTTGCGCCAGCTGGTCGAGGAAGTGGGCGAAAGCTGCAACCTGACGGCCTTCAGCGGCAGCGAAGTGGTGTACCTGGACCGCGTGGAAACGGCGGCCCCGCTGCGCTTCTACCTGCATCCCGGTTCGCGCGTGCCGGCCCACTGTTCGTCGAGCGGCAAGCTGTTCCTGGCGCAAATGACCCCAGTGCAACGGCGCCGCCTGCTGGGCCATATGGAATTGACGCGCTTTACGGACAAGACGGAAACGGACCCCGTCAAGCTCGAGCGCGAACTGGAACTGGTGCGCCGTAACGGCTATGCGCTGGACGACGAGGAATTCCTGCCCGGCCTGCTGTGCGTGGCCGTGCTGGTGCCGAACCCGAACGGCCGCTCGAACCTGGCCGTGGCGATCCAGGCGCCCATCATCCGTTTGACGCACGACAAGGCTTTACATTTCTTGCCAGCACTGCAGCGCGCCGCGCAAGCCCTGGCCGCCATCGAATCGGAAACCATGCCGACGACGGGCGGGGACGACGACGCATTGCAAACCGGTCATTCATAACCGCCGTAGCGCCCATGCTGCGGTTTCACAGGAGAACAAGGTGCCAGATTCACGCCAACATCCCCCCGCCGCAGCGGCGCAAACCTTGCAGTCCGTGCGCAGCCTGTTCAATATCGACAGCGACCTGCTCGTGCCCGTCTTCACGGAGCGCGACCCGCACGTGCCCGACATCGATCCCGCCTACCGCTTCAACAAGGACGTCACCCTGGCGATCCTCGCCGGCTTCACCCACAACCGCCGCGTGATGGTGCAGGGCTTGCACGGCACGGGCAAGTCCACGCATATCGAGCAGGTGGCGGCCCGCCTGAACTGGCCTTGCGTGCGGGTCAACCTCGATGGCCACATCAGCCGCCTGGATCTGGTCGGCAAGGACGCCATCGTGCTGCGCGAACAGCAGCAAGTGACGGAATTCCAGGAAGGCATCGTGCCCTGGTCCCTGCAACGGCCCGTGGCCCTGATCTTCGATGAATACGATGCGGGCCGCCCCGACGTGATGTTCGTCATCCAGCGCATCCTCGAGCGCGACGGCAAGTTCACCCTGCTCGACCAGAACCGGGTCATCACGCCCCATCCCCACTTCCGCCTGTTCGCCACCTCGAACACGGTGGGCCTTGGCAACTTGAACGGCATGTACCACGGCACGCAAGTGCTCAATCACGCGCAGATCGACCGCTGGAACATCGTTGCCACCTTGAACTTCTTGCCGCAGGAGGAAGAAACGCAGATCGTCCTGGCGCGTGTCCCCGCCATGAACGACGAGGCAGGCCGCCAGCTGGCCGCCGCCATGGTGGCCGTGGCCAGCCTCACTCGCCACGGTTATGCGGCGGGCGACCTGGCTTGTCTGATGTCGCCAAGGACCGTCATTACCTGGGCGGAAAACTGCCAGATCTTCCGCGACCCGGCGCTGGCCTTCCGCCTGTCCTTCCTCAACAAATGCGACGAGGCCGAGCGGCCCATGGTGGCCGAGTATTACCAGCGCTGTTTCAATGAGGAATTGCTGGCGAGCCAGACATGAGTACGGAAACGACGGCGCCTGCCGCCTACACGCGCGAGCAGCAGGAAACGGATGAGTTGTGCGCGGGCGCCATCCGCGCCCTCAGCGCTTCTCCCTCGATACGCTACCGGGGCCGGCGCCTGCACGACGGCCACCGCCCGCTGCCCATCCACGCAGCCCATCTGCAGCCCGATGCGGCGCTGCAGGATTTGCCATCCTTGCGCGGCGCGGCCGACAGCGTGGCCCTGCGGCTGCTGCACACGGATGCGGCCTTGCACAAATCATTCTGCCCGGCGGAACCCGTGGCGCGGCTCGTGTTTGAATTGCTGGAACAGTTAAGGGTGGAAACGCTGGCGCCCGAGCGGCACGCTGGCGTGATCGGCAACCTGCGCCACCGTTTCACGGCATGGTCGCACGCGTTCTACGATTCCGGCCTGGCCGAGGGCGCTTCGGGCTTGCTGCTGTACACGGTATTCCAGATGTGCTGGTCGCGCCTGACGGCCAGGCCCGTGCTGGAAAAGACGGAAGATTTTATTGAAGCGACACGCTGGTCGGTGTCGTCGCAATTGAGCGGCGACCTGGCGGGATTGCGCCGCCACCGCACCGACCAGGCCGCCTTTGCGCGCCATGCGCTGGCCATCAGCCACGCCGTCGACGCCATGCTGAAAGACGCGCAAACGGCGCGCGATGGCGGCGAGGGCGATGCGGGCGACGCCAAGGCGCAGGCGGCCTTCAAGCTGCTGCTCGATTTCGACAGCGATAACGACAACCTGCCCGATGCCGCCCCGTTGGGCGAGAGCCGCGCCTTCAGCGATGGCGATGGCGGCTACCGCGCCTATTCCACGGCATACGACCGCGAAGAAAAAGCGGGCGAACTCGTGCGCCGCGCCCTGCTGCTCGACTACCGCGAGCGCATGGATGGCCGCATCGCCAGCCTGGGCATCAACACGGCCCGCCTGGCGCGGCGTTTCACGCAATTGCTGGCCGTGCCCGAGCGCGATGGCTGGTCGTTTGGCGAAGAAGAAGGATATATCGATGGCCGCCGCCTGGCGCAACTGATCAGCTCGCCATCCGAGCGCAGGCTGTTTCGCAAGGAACAATTCCTGCCGCAGGCTGATTGCCTCGTCACCTTTCTCGTCGATTGCTCCGGCTCCATGAAGACGCATGCGGAATCCGTGGCCGTGCTGCTCGACATTGTGCTGCGCGCACTGGACCAGGCCGGCGTTGCCACGGAGTTGCTGGGTTTTACGACGGGCGCGTGGAATGGGGGAAGAGCCAAGCGCGACTGGATGCGCGCCCGCTCGCCGGCGAATCCAGGACGCTTGAATGAACTCGTGCACATGGTCTTCAAGGATGGCGATACCAGCTGGCGCCGCGCGCGGCCCGATATCGCGGCCCTGCTGAAAGCGGATCTGTACCGCGAAGGCGTCGATGGCGAAGCCGTGGACTGGGCGTGTACGCGCATGCTGGCGCGCCCGGAACGGCGGCGCATCCTGCTCGTCGTGTCCGACGGTTGCCCGATGGATACGGCCACGAATCTCGCCAACGACGAGTTTTACCTCGCGCAACATCTGAAACAAGTGGTGGCGCGCCGCGAAGCGCAGGGCGCCATCGAGATTTGCGGGCTGGGCCTGGGCCTGGACCTGGGCGCCTACTACAGCCGCAGCCTGGCTACCACCCTGCCCGCCTCGCTGAACAATGAGCTGTTCAGCGAGATCGCGCAGTTGCTCGGTGGACGCAAACGTTAAGCCTTCAGCCCACCTCGTAGCGCACCGTGTGCGCTTCCATCGGCAGCGGGATTTCCCAGTTCCACAGCATGCCCTGCAGCTTTTTGTTACTCAGCGACGTGTCGCGCTGGCCGTTGCGCCGCAGTAATTCCTTGCGCGGCTGCTCCAAGTACACGAGCTCCACCTGCGCGTGGTACTTGTACAGCAGATTGAGCGTCTTTTCGCGCATCAACTTGGACAAGTGCGTGGCGTTCCACACGAACGGTTCGCCCTTGCGCAACAATTCGCGCGCCCGCTCTTCCGCATAGTCGCCCACCTGCCCTTCGTTCTTGCCGTGCTTCAAGCCCAGGGCCGTACGCGCATCGTCAAACGACACGACGGGCAGGCGCGGATGGTGCTTGTCCACCCACGTATTCTTGCCCGACGCGGGCAAGCCCGACATGACGATCACGTGCGAACCCGCTTCCTGGAACAGGGAATAATCGGGATGCGCCTCGGCGCCGCGAAAATATTTGACGCGCGTGTGATCGTCAACGAAAGCGCGCCGCTGGCCATAGCATCCTTCCTCGCGCGCCAGTTCGCGGAACAGCTCGATGGCGTCCAGAATGCGCTGCGGGTCGGGGCAGATACGTCCGCGGATATCGGCCTCGGCCAGCATGGCCAGCAAGCGGATATCGACTTGCCACGACAGTTCGCGTACGGTGAACTCGGGCGTGACGCCGCGCCGCGACGTTTCCAGCGCAAAGAACGGCACCTGGTGCACATTGATCAGGCGGCAGATTTCTTCGCGCGCGGCAAACGGCACGTCGCAATCCCACAGGGCGATGCGCGCATCGAGGGCGCCCTTGCGCGAGTGGCCGGGCTGGCCGATGGCGCCCGTCACCGGGTCGATCACCGTGGTGCTGCACTTGGCCACGTCGTGCAGCAAGGCGGCCAGGAACACGATTTCCTGTTCCGCGCGCGTGGATTGCTGATAGTCGGGCATGGCCAGCAAGGACTCCACCACCATCATCGTATGCGTCCACACATCGCCTTCCGCGTGATAGACGGGGTTTTGCGGCGTCGTCTTCGCCAGTTCCAGCTGCGGGAAGGCGGCCAGGCAAGCGTTGAAATCGGGCGACTGGCCAGGCATGGGCACCAGTTGCTGCAGGGTTTTCCAGTTCATTATTTTGTACTCCTTGAGAAAGCTGCCAGTTCGTCGAGCGAACGGCAAGTATGCAAGCCCAGGCTTTCCCACGTGACGAGCGGCTGCGGCGCGTACAGGTCGACGCCCTCGGCCAGCTGGTTGGGGATCAAGGGCCGCGTGCTGTGGTGCGAACCGCTGTCGAGGATGGTTTGCGTGAAGTCATGGCGCACCAGCTTGTAGCGGGCCAGCACCTGCTCGTCGTCTTCCACCTTCAGATATAGGCCTTCCGCGTGGTCGGACTTGTCCGTCTGCTTCCAGCACAGGTCCAGCGGCAGGCGCTCGCGCGCCACGGCGTGTTCAAAAGCGTCGCGCCACAGACTGGACTTGGCCAGCGAATGGCGCAGCAGCTGCCACAGCTGCTTCGGCGTGGCTGGCATCAACCCCGCATACAGCACGGGGACGGACAGCACGGGTGAGCCGGCCAGTATGGCGTGGCGGCGCGCCGTCGACAAAAACATCTGGCTGCGGCGGCAATACACGTCGAACTCGTTGAAGTAATGGGGCAAGCGGTCGTAAAACACGGAATGCTTGCTGTACGACCATTCGCCAAACAGCACATACTGGTCTTCCAGCATGGACAGCAAGGCGTGTTCATGCGCATGCGCCCACGGTTTCAACAGATTGAACTGGCGTTCGCTGCCGCCGCCCGCCAGGTAATGGCCGCGCGACTGCAGCAGCACCTCGCCCGCATCGCTGAACGACACGGCGGAGTTGGCGCCATCGATTTTCTCCTCGATGACGACATACTGGCCGGCCAGCTTTTTCACGGGCATCTGGTCCGAACCGTCGTCGCCATCCTGCAGGCGCGAGCCTTCCAGGTGCGGCGTGCGCGGGTATTTGAATAAGGGTAAAGATTGTAAAAACATAGCGTCCCACGCCGCGTTCACCGGGGCGTGTCCATACAGGGTCAGGGGTGCTGACGACGTGTTCGGGCGTGGACGATCAAGACCAGGGTCTCGGATGCGTGTGCGGGAAGAGCAAGAGCAGTGCCGCAGCAATCGGGGGCGTCAACGCGCCGAACGATGCTGCAAAGAGCATTTCGTCAGCGTTAGCAGGTGATGGCGAAGAAGCGAGGCACTTTTGGCTCCAATAAGGAAGAGGTTCTAGAAAGAACCGCGAATATAACGGCTGTTTGCATATTTTGCAAGCGCCGCACGCTTGGAGACTAGCCGAGCAATTGCGGCACGGCCGCCGCCATCAGGGAAAGACCGATGGCGGTCAGCACGGCAAACGCGATGCGGCGCATGCCGCGCTGGGCGATCGGCGGCGGGTAGCGCTTGCCGGCCATCGTGGCCAGCACGCCCACGGGCAAGGCCAGCGCACACAGCAGCAGCACTTTCGCGTCGAGCTGGCCCTGGCTGCCCGCCATCAGCGAACGTCCGCCCGCACTGATGGCGAATAAAAAGATCAGGCTGTAGCGGATGGTTTTCAAGCTCATTTCCTGGCGGTAGAACTGGTACACGAGCGGTGGTCCGGCCAGCGAGAACAGGCCGGAGAACAGGCCGCCGCACACGCCGCTGATGAAGAAGCTGCGCTTGTCGGCCGCGCCGGGGCCAGGTGGCGCTTGCAGCAAGATGCTGACGCCGCCATACACGATAGCCGCGCCCAGCAGCAGGTGCAGCAGCGGCGCATACGCCTGGTCCAGGTATCCCAATAGCAAGACACCGGCCGCCATGGCCGGCAGCAAGCCGATGCTGGCCGCGCGGATGGCACGCCAGTCCAGGTGGTGCAAGGCGCCCGGCAAGGCCACGAGGCAATTGGCCAGGGACAACAAACTGACGAGGGCCGCCAGCGCGGGCACGGGCGCCAGGCCCAGGCCGCTGGCCACGCCCATGACGATCATGCCCAGGCCAAAGCCCGTGACGGTCTGGAAATACGTGCCCGCCGCCACCACACCCAGCAGCGCCAGCACGGGCAAGCTGAACAACTCAGCGTCCACCCTGGGCCTGCACGGACGTGACCGCAATCACGTTATACACGTCAATCGCGCTGCAGCCGCGCGACAGATCGTTGGCCGGCTTCTTCAAGCCTTGCAGCAAGGGGCCGATGGCGACGGCGCCGCCCATGCGCTCGGCCAGCTTGTAGCCGATATTGCCCGCGTCGAGGTTCGGGAACACCAGCACGTTCGCGCGGCCGTTGACGACGGAATCCTTGACCTTGCGCTGGGAAATCTCGGCCACGATGGCCGCGTCCAGCTGCACGTCGCCATCGATGGCCAGCCGCGGACGCTGGGCCTTGACCCGGTCTGTTGCCGCATGCACCTTGTCGACGGCCGCGTGGTGGGCGCTGCCGCTGGTGGAAAACGACAGCATGGCCACGCGCGGTTCTTCCATCAGCAAGGCTTGGGCGCTGTCGGCGGCCGCCATGGCGATGTCGGCCAATTCCTCGGCTTTCGGATCAACAACGAGGGCGCAGTCGGAAAAGATGAAACCGCCCTTGAGGCTGTGAAAAGGTTCGCACAGCATCATCAGGAAAAAGCTCGACACGAGCTTGAAGGCCGGATCGACGCCGATGATCTGGATGGCGCTGCGCACCACGTCGGCCGTCGTGTGCACGGCTCCCGCCACGCAGCCGTCCGCGTCGCCCAGGCGCACCATCAGGTTGGCGTAGCACAGCGGTTCTTGCACGGCGATCCTCGCCTGCTCCACCGTCATGCCCTTGGCCTGGCGCAGTACGAACAATTGCTGGGCGTAGTGTTCCGACTCGCTGGACTGCGCCGGGTCGACCAGGCGCACGGCGTCCAGATCCAGCGCGTGTTCCTGCGCCAGGGCCAGGATGGCGGCCGGGTTGCCGACGATGGTGATGTGGGCCAGGCCTTCGGCAGCGGCACGCGCGGCCGCCTGCAATACGCGCGCATCGCCGCCCTCGCACAAGACGATATGTTTCGGCACGGCGCGGGCCTGGGCGATGATGCGGTGCAGGGCTTTCATGGCGACTCCAATTCGGTAAAAAAATGCCGGAACCATGGAAGCATGAGGCATGGTTCCGGCACATAAAAACCCGGCGCGATTGCCGGGGTCATACAAGGATCGGTCAGGGTGGTGTCGGATTACGCCGGATCGAGGCTAAATTCCGGGGTCAGACCCGCCGGGTCTGACCCCAGCTTTTTGCCGCTGGCTCAAGCAATCAAACGTAATCTTTATATTTATCCAGATGCCGCACAGGTTTGCTCAGCGCATCGCGGCGGAACGGGTCGCCCAGCTCGCGCGTGCACATGATTTCGATGATGGTGGTCTTGC
>NZ_LRIB01000045.1:0-2057 GCF_001758715.1 Janthinobacterium sp. HH104
ACGCTGACGACTTGCGCCAGGTTATGCGCCTGGTGCTGCATCGATTCGGCGGCGGCGGCCGACTCTTCCACGAGCGCCGCATTTTGCTGCGTGACGGCATCCATCTGGCCGATGGCGCGGTTGATCTCGTCGATGCCCACGCTTTGCTCGCTGCTCGCTGCCGTGATTTCCGTGATGATGTCGCTCACGCGCTGCACACTGTCGACGATATCGGTCATGGTCGAACCGGCTTGCGCCACCAGCATGCTGCCCGCGTTGACTTGCTCCACGGATGCGCCGATCAGGGTCTTGATCTCTTTCGCCGCCGAAGCGGAACGCTGGGCCAGGTTGCGCACTTCGGACGCCACGACGGCAAAGCCGCGGCCCTGCTCGCCGGCGCGTGCCGCTTCCACGGCCGCGTTCAGCGCCAGGATATTCGTCTGGAAGGCGATGCCGTCGATGACACTGATAATGTCGACGATCTTGTTCGACGAAGCGTTGATCGATTCCATCGTGCCCACCACCTGCGCCACGACTTCGCCACCCTTGACGGCCACTTGCGCGGCCGATGCCGCCAACTGGTTGGCCTGGCGCGCATTGTCCGCATTCTGTTTCACGGTCGACGTCAGCTCTTCCATCGACGACGCTGTCTCTTCCAAGGAACCGGCCTGCTCTTCCGTGCGGGAAGACAGATCTTGGTTGCCGGCGGCGATTTCCGTCGACGAGGTGGCGATGCTGTCCGTGCCCGTACGCACTTCGCTGACGATGTTCAGCAAGCTCGTGTTCATATCCTTCAACGCTTGCAGCAATTGCCCGGTTTCATCCTTGGAGCTGGCGTCGATTTGCGCCGTCAAGTCGCCATCGGCCACCTTGCGGGCAATCTCCACGGCCGTGCGCAGGGGACGCACGATGCCCATCGTCAACAGCCAGGCGCAGACGACGCCAAAGCCCAGCGCCAGCACGGCCAGGGTCAGCAGCAAGTTGCGGCTCGTCTTGGCGACCTCGTCGATCTCGCGCGCGGTTTTATCGATGCTGGCACGCTGGTGCTGCAGCATGTCGTTGACCACTTTCAGGTACTTCGTCGAACCGGGCACGAAGATGCCCTGGAACGCTTGCTCCGCTTCCGCTTCCTGTCCATCCGCCTTCAGCTTCGATACTTGCGCGCGCGAATCGAGGTAAACCTTGCGCTGTTCGCTCACGAGGCGGAACAGTTCCTTTTCTTCCGGGCTGGAAATCAAGGCTTCGATTTTCTTTTGCAATTCGCCCGAAACCACCGACGATTGCTTGGCCTCTTCCGCAAAATATGCGCCCAAGGTCGTATCGCTGCTGCGCGCGATGGCCGTGGTACGGCGCACGCCGCTGTCGATTTTCGCGTACCAGTCGGAAATATAGCGTTCCTTCGTCAGCGGCAATTCCATCATGGAACGCGTGGCCGTGGCCACGTCATGCAAGCGCCACACGCTGATGCCCGTGATGAGCATGGAAAACAGCAAGATCACGGCAAAACCCAGGCCGAGGCGCACACCAATACTGACGTTTCTTAACAAATTCATGTGAATATCCTAAAAAAGCGGAACCAGACTATATAAAAGGGGAACAGCAGAAAGCGGCTGCACGGGGCAGCCGCGGCGCCATCAGCGTGTGCCGATGCGCAAGGCGGTTTGCGAAGTTGCCGGGCGTCTCAGCGTCTGCTGGCCATTCAATTTAAAGACGCTGACGACTTGCGCCAGGTTATGCGCCTGGTGCTGCATCGATTCGGCGGCGGCGGCCGACTCTTCCACCAGGGCCGCATTTTGCTGCGTGACGGCATCCATCTGGCCGATGGCGCGGTTGATCTCGTCGATGCCCACGCTTTGCTCGCTGCTCGCTGCCGTGATTTCCGTGATGATGTCGCTCACGCGCTGCACACTGTCAACGATATCGGTCATGGTCGAACCGGCTTGCGCCACCAGCATGCTGCCCGCGTTGACTTGCTCCACAGAAGCGCCGATCAGGGTCTTGATCTCTTTCGCCGCCGAAGCGGAACGCTGGGCCAGGTTGCGCACTTCGGACGCCACGACGGCAAAGCCGCGGCCCTG
>NZ_LRIB01000046.1:0-1237 GCF_001758715.1 Janthinobacterium sp. HH104
TTTGTAGTGGTCAACCCATCCCGGACACTACGTTAAGTTTTTCTTCGGCGACGGCCGGTGCCAATCCGTGATTAAACTGATGTGGCCGTATCCAGTTATACCGGTGCATCAGGTAATGGCTGATGTCCCGTTGTGCTTCCTGTGCCGTCATGTAACCAGTTGACGGCAGCCATTCAGTTTTGAAGCTGCGGAACAGCCGTTCCATCGGAGAGTTATCCCAACAATTTCCCCGACGGCTCATACTCTGTCGTATCCGATAGCGCCACAAGCGCTGACGGAATTTTCGACTGGCGTACTGGCTGCCTTGATCCGAATGAAACAGCAGGCCCTGCGGTCGACCTCGCTGCTCGTAAGCCATTTCCAGCGCTTGCACAACAAGGTCGGCGTCGGGCCGTAGCGAGAATGCCCAGCCCACCGCTCGGCGAGCGCACAAATCCAACACCACTGCCAAGTAATACCATCGGCCTTGCGCCCAGACATAGGTGATGTCCCCGCACCAGGCCTGATTTGGCGCCTCCACTGTGAATTCACGATTGAGGTGGTTCGGAATATCGACCCGCTCCACCGTAGCCTGCTTATAGGCATGGCTGCCAGGCTGTTTGCAGACCAGCCCTAGCTCTTCCATCAAACGACTGACTTTGAAGCGGCCAATTGCCGTGCCTTCTTCGCGCATCATGCCCATGATGCTGCGGCTTCCCGCCGAACTGCGACTCTCGACGAACAGCTCGTGCACGCGGCTACGCAATGCCATGCGCTCAACATCAATGTGCCGGGCGCGCTCCCGATGCGCGTACAGGCATGACCGCGCTACGTCGAACACCGCGCAGATCAACTCGATTGATTCGTTACCACAAATCTGATCGATTACCTCGTACGTTCTATCCCTTCCGACATCAAGAGCGCGGTAGCCTTTTTTAAAATGGACTTCTCCCGCTCGAGACGCTCAATGCGCGCTTCGAGTTCCTGTATTCGCTGCTGATCAGGCGTCATTGCCTTACTCTGTGGCGTGATGCCTTGCCGCTCCAACTGAAGCTGCTGCACCCAGCGGCGCAGCACTGATTCGCCGATGCCGACCGACCGGCTTGCCTCCGTATGGCTATATCCTTGGTCCAGTACCAGGCATGCCGCCTGCTGTTTGAACTCAGGGGAAAACGTACGTCTTTGCTTACTCATCAAACACCTCTCCATGGCGAGCATTCTCGCCTAAATCAGTGTCCGGGTACATTAAACCACTACA